>NZ_JBHTVT010000022.1:0-79817 GCF_042792795.1 Isoptericola sp. NPDC056605
CCCCCCCCCCCCGGGGGGGGGGCCCGCCCCCCCCGGCCGCGGGGTGGTCAGTCGACGGGGTAGGGGAAGTCGGCGGTGACGCCGATCTGGTCGTACTGCATCCGGGTGGCGTCGAAGTCGTCCTCCCAGTTGCCGTTGGTGACCTCGTTGCAGTCGTACGACTGGTACGACTGGTCGGTGGTCCTGCCGACCTCCACGTTGCTGAACGCGAAGCCGCAGCCGCCGGCGTCCATGTGCACCCCTCGGGTGCCGCTGTCGGGCATCGCGCCGGCGGGGTCGGGGATGACGTCGCCGATGACCATCTGGTCGACGGTGTTCTGGATCGGGTGCGGCTCCTGGTTCGCGACGCCGTAGGTGTAGAAGGCGCCCATGTCGCCGGAGTCGAGTCCCGCCTGGTCGATCCGGATGTACCGGAACGTGTTGTTGTCGGTGTACTGGTCGCCGTCGACCACCTCGGGACGGGACTCGAGGCTGATGCCGTACCGCGCGGAGTGCTTGACGTGGACGTGCTCCACGAGGTTGTCGCCGGTGCCCATGAGCTCGATGCCGGAGGCGTCGCCGGGCACGAGCTCGCCGACGTGGTCGATGGAGAGGTTGCGGAACGTGTGGGCGTGGGTGAGGTCGCCCTCGCCGGGCCAGCCGCCCTCGACCTTGATGCCGTCCGCGCCGATGTTCTCCAGCAGGGAGTTCTCGACCGTCAGGTGGTCGTTGGCGAACAGGGCGTAGACGCCCATGAAACCGGTGTCGCGGATGTGCATGCCGGTGAGGGTGATGTGCGAGGTGTTCTCGAGGGTGACGGCGCCGAACCGGTTGCGGGGCATCTCGATCTGCCGGTCGTACTCGGGGTACTTGTGCGGCTCGCCCGAGTCGCCGGCGCTGATCCACCCGGCGCGGTACCAGTCGACGAAGTCGGAGTACTGCACGCCGAGGCCGTCGAACGTGATGTCGTGCGCCTTGTCCTCGGGGGAGTCCCCCTTGATGTCCACGAGCTTGGCCACGGTCGGCCGCATGATGGTGACGTCGTCGATGTCGCCCCGCGGCATGTAGTACAGCTCGCCGGCCTCCCGGTCCACGTAGTACTCGCCGGGCTGGTCCAGGAACGGCATCGCGTTCTGGATGTAGTAGCGCGACCCGCTGCGGCTGTTCACCAGGGCGTACCGCGACCAGTAGTCGAACGTCGCGAAGCCCTTGCGGTAGTCCGCGCCCCCGATCGGGATCGTGTCCGTGAACCAGCTCCAGGACCCGCCGGACCACACCGTGATCTGGGCGTCCTTGAGCGGGTTGCTGTCCGCGGTGTCGTCCCACGCCGGGTCCCAGTCGCCGTCCTTCCAGTAGAGCCAGGAACGGACGGCCTCCTTCTCGGGCTCACCGAGGACGGAGAACAGGTACGGGGCCTGCGTGTCCTCCGAGGTGCGGTTGGGGTAGCGCGCCAGCTCGGAGCGCTCGCCGTCCTCGAACAGCGTGTAGAACTGCTGCTCGGGGTCGAACGTCGTCTTGTAGATGCCGTCCTGGTAGGGCTCCCAGCCGGTGACGGGCTCGGCGCCGACGAGGTTGGCCTTGCCGGGGCCGTCGGCGGAGCGGTAGATCACCTGGTGGCCGTTGGTGCCGGAGTCCTTCTCGGTGAACTCGATCGTCTCGTCGACGGGGTAGTCGCCCTCGGCAAGGTTGACCACGATGTCGCACCTCATCTTGCGCTCGTGGTTGAGCCCGAGGTCCTGGATGTGCTGGCGGGCGTGGTCGACCGTGGCCCAGGGGTCGTTCGCCGTGCCCCGGGCGGAGTCGTCCCCGTCGGGGGAGACGTAGAACTGGGGGCACTTCTTGGCCTGCGTGCTCGCCGCGTAGGGGTCGAAGGCCGTGGCCCCGACCCCGACCGCGGCAACGGCGCTGATCGCGACGACCGCCGCCGTGCCGGTCCTGATCCATCGTCTGGACATCGGTGTCCTCTTCTCGTGAGTGGTGCGGGTGTGGCTGGTGGGTGGGCTCAGACCGTCGGTCGGACGACGTAGGTGGCGCCGCGCCGCGTCTCGAACACGGCCAGGCCGTCCTCGGGGCGTTCGACGGCGACCGGTCCGCCCGGTCCGACGACGCGCACGGGCCCGTCGGTGCGCAGGCGGACCGTGCGGCCGAGCAGCGAGCGCACGCGGGCGTGGTCGAGGCGGCCGGAGGACCAGGTCATCGTGATCTCGAAGCCTCCGCGGGTGCGCAGGCCGCGCACGCGCCCCTCGGGCCAGGCCTCGGGGAGGCACGGCAGCAGCCAGACCTCCCCGGAGTGGGACTGCAGGAGCATCTCGTTGATCGCCGACGTGCCGCCGAAGTTGCCGTCGATCTGGAACGGCGGGTGCAGGTCGAACAGGTTGGGCGCCGTCCGGCCGGGGGAGAGCAGCTGCGTGAGGTGCGTGTAGGCGCCGTCGCGCTGCAGGAGCCGGGCGCGGATGTTCATCTTCCAGGCCAGGGACCAGCCGGCGGTCACCGCCGGCCCGCGCAGCTCCAGCGAGCGGTCGGCCGCGGCCGCGAGCTCGGGCGTCCGGCGAGGCGTGATCTGGTCGCTGGGGAACACTCCCCACAGGTGGGAGACGTGGCGGCTGGTCTCGGTGGCCGCGTCCTCCCAGTCGATCAGCCACTCCTGGAGCTGGCCGAGGTAGCCGACCTGGTTCGGGGGCAGCTTGTCGCGCGCGGCGAGGGCGGCCACGGCGGTCTCGCGGTCGAGGCCGAGCTCCCGCGACGCGTTGTCGAACGCCGTGAACAGGTCGCGCAGGATCTGGCAGTCCATCGTCGGCCCCGCGCAGAGGCTCACGCCCTCGTCGTCGTCCTCGTGGTGCTTGAGCTCGGGGGAGTGCGACGGGTTCGTGACCAGGTAGCCGGTCGCGTCGTCGACGACGAGCGTGTCCAGGAAGAACTCGACGGCGCCGCGCAGCACCGGGAAGTACTCGCGCAGGGTGTCGAGGTCGCCGGTGTACTCGTAGTGCTCCCAGAAGAGGAGCGAGAGCCACGCGCCGCCGGTGGGCCACACCCCGTAGAAGGCGTGGTCGACCGGGGCGGTCCCGCGCCACAGGTCGGTGTTGTGGTGGGCCACCCACCCCCGGGCGCCCCACATCTTCTGCGCCGTCCGCGCCCCCGACTCCGCGAGCTCCTCGATCATCGCGAACAGCGGCCGCCAGCACTCCGCGAGGTTCGCCGGGCCGGCGGGCCAGTAGTTCATCTCGCAGTTGATGTTGAGCGTGTACTTCGACTGCCAGGCGGGCAGCATCTCCGCGTTCCAGAGCCCCTGCAGGTTGGCGGGCTGGCCGGGCGTTCGCGAGCTCGAGATCAGCAGGTAGCGGCCGAACTGGTAGTACAGCGCGGCGAGCTGCGGGTCGCCGCCGGCGCGGAACGCCGCCACCCGCTCGTCGGTCGGCAGGTCCGCCGCCGACGACGCGCCGAGATCGAGGTCCACCCGCCCGAACAGCTCCCGGTGGTCGCGCACGTGCGCGCGGCGCAGGACACCGAAGCCCTTGACGCTCGCTCGCTCCAGGGGCGGCCCCGCCTGCTCGAAGGGGTCGCCGCCCACGTCGAGATAGCTGCGGTGGCTGGTGCCGATCGTGACGAGCAACGTGACGGCATCGGCACCCCGGACCCGCAGCGACGCCTCGTCGCACACCACGGACCCGCCCTCGGCGACGGCCCGTGCCAGGGCGACGAACCGCACCTCGCCCTCGAGCCCCTCGGCCTCGCCGGAGCGGCCCTCGAGGGCGAGCGTCCGGCCGTCGTGCGCCAGAGTGGTCGTCTCCTGGAGCGACGTGAACGCGGCGTCGACCGAGACGGCCCCCGGCGCGTCCGCGCGCAGCCGCACGACGATCGCCTGGGCGGCGTGGCTGGCGAACACCTCGCGCGTGTGCCGCACGCCGTCGGCGACGAACGTCGTGGTGGTCACCGCCGTGGTCAGGTCGAGCGAGCGGCGGTACTGCGCGACGTCGTCCGTCAGCCCGGGGAACGTGAGGTGCAGGTCGCCGACGGGCTGGTACTGCATCTGCTCCGTGGGGCGGCCCATGAAGCGTGCGTCGGCGAGCCGCTGGGCGTCGGCCCAGCGCTCCTCCGCGAGGAGGCGCCGGATCTCGGGCAGGGCCTCAGCGCCGCCGGGGTCGGCGTAGTCGTGCGGCCCGCCCGCCCAGACGGTGTCCTCGTTGAGCATGAGGGTCTCGGTGGCGACGCCGCCGAAGACCATGGCGCCGAGCCGGCCGTTCCCGACCGCGAGCGCCTCGAGCCACGCGGCCGCGGGACGCGGGTACCAGAGCTCCAGCGGGTCGGTCGCGGCGTCGTCCGGGCCTGCGTCCCCGGCGGCGGCCTCGGCCGTGTCGGCGCGGGAGCCGCCCGCCAGCACGACCGCGCCGGCCGCCGCGGCTCCGCTCGATCTCAGCAGGTCTCGTCGGGTGAACGAGGTCATCGCATCCACATCCCTCTCGTCGTCCGTCTCGTCGTCGAGGCCACGAAAGGTCGAACGGCTGCCCGTGCGGTCGGGCGTCGTCGCCTTCGGTACCGGAACTGCAGGGTGTCGCTGGAGTGCTCTCGCGGCCGGTGGAGGCCGGGCAGCCCTGCCCCGCCGTCCTCGCGTCCCGAGGTGCTCAGGGATGCGGTGCCGCGATGGATCGAATGTAGTACATCACATGTAGTACAAGTCAACAGGTCGAGAAGAGGCCCGGTCCTCCGGGCGGCGGCGTGACCGTCGCGGGGAGGGCCGGGCCTTCGTGGTCGGCGAGGCCTCGTCGGGCCGGGCTACTCCTGGGGGCGGCGCCGCGCCCAGGACGACGTGATGTGGTCGCGCATCGCGGCGTCCGCGCCGTCGCCGTCGCCGGCGGCGAGCGCCTCGAGGATCCGCGTGTGGCCCTCGTGCGTCGAGCGGACGTCGTCGACGCTCGGGGTGCCGCTGTACTGCGGGGAGTGCAGCGCCTTGCCCTGCACGCTGGAGACGATCGCGCGGCCGAAGGCGTCGTGGGAGGCGCGGTGGATCAGCTCGTGGAACTCGAGGTCGACCCGCGCGTACGCCGTGGGGTCGTCGATCAGGTCGGCGAGCTCGTCGAGCTTCGCCGCGAGGGCGGAGCGCTGCTCGGCGTCGAGCAGGCCGGCCGCGCGCCGTGCCATCGCGCACTCCAGGGTGGTGCGGATCTCGATGAGGTTGTCGAGGTAGACGAGCCGGTCCTCGCGCTGGAAGAGCGCGTCGAGGACGAGCGGGTCGAGCAGGCTCCACTGGTCCTGGTCGAGCACGATCGTGCCCCAGCCCTGCCGTGATGCGACGAGGCCCTTCTCCACCAGGGCCGTGGTGGCCTCGCGGATCACCGTGCGGCTGACCTCGTACTGCTCGCAGAGGGCGCCCGCCGGGGGGAGCGCGCTGCCCGGGGGGTACTCGCCGACGACGATCGCCGTGACGAGGCTCTTCACCACCGCTGCGGCGAGCGGCGGGCGGTGTCGCTGGGGGCGGGGCACCGCTCCGGCGGTCGAGGGCGTCGTTGTCATGTCGTCCGGGCTCCGTTCTGCGTCGCGGCCTGCGCTGACGGCCACCCCGAGCGTAGCGGAGGCTTGCATACTCATCACTCGTATCATAAGTTATGACTCAGCCGACAGGCTCGACGAGGCGCTGGCACCCAGCCGCTGCACCTCCCACGACCCGGCCTCGAGACGCGCGCCGACGGCGGCGCGTGCGGAGTAGGAGCAGCGGATGCGCATCACGGGATACCGGACCCTCACCACCGTCCACCGATGGGGGCGCCCGGTGGGCGACGTCAACGGCGTCGTCGCGGACGGGGTGACCGAGGTGCCGGTCGTGCTCCTCGAGACGGACGCCGGCGTCACGGGCGTCGGCCTCGGGGCGAGCGGCAACCTCGACCTGGTCTTCGGCGCCCTCGACGGGCAGGACCCGCGTGCGGTGACCGCGCTCTACGACCGCATGCTCGCGTTCGTCTTCAAGTCCGGGCACGCGGGCAGCACGTTCGGCACGATCGGCGCCTTCGACATGGCGCTGTGGGACCTCAAGGCGAAGCTCGCCGACGAGCCGCTGTGGCGCACCCTCGGCGCGGCCGACCGGTTCGTGCCCGCGTATGCGTCCGGGCTGGAGTACGCGCTGCCCGACGACGCGCTCGTCGAGCTCTACGAGCCCTGGGCCGAGCGCGGCTTCACCGGTGCCAAGGTCAAGGGCGGCCTCGACGTCGACCGCGACGTCAAGCGGCTCGCCATCGTCCGGGACGTCCTGCGCGAGAACACCGACCACCCCGACCTCATGTACGACGTCAACGAGGCCTGGGGGCGCCACCAGGCCGTCCGGTTCGCGCGCCGCGTCGAGGACCAGGTCGACCTCATGTGGATCGAGGAGCCGGTGCGCCGGTGGGACGTCGCCGGGCACCGGGCCGTCGCCTCGGAGCTGCGCGCCGCGGTCGCGACCGGGGAGAACCTCACCGGCCTCGAGCAGTACGGGCCCCTGCTCGACCGCGACGCCGTGGGCGTCGTGCAGGCGGGCAGCGTCTGGGGCATCACCCACTTCCTGCGGGTCGCCGTGCTGGCGCTCGGCCGGGACCTGCCCGTGAGCCCCGTCGGCTACAACGCCAACCCGGTCGCCCACGCGTCCGCCGCGGTGCCCAACCACCTCGTCACGGAGGTGCAGGACCTGACCTGGCCGGTCGGGCTGCACGTGGACCAGGAGATCCAGGACGGCGGCATCGTGCTGGGCGACGCGCCCGGCCTCGGCATCGAGGTGGACGAGGAGCTCATCGCCACCAACCTCGAGTCCGGCACCTGGGCCGTCCCGTCGGGCCCGCACGTGCGGCCCGTGGACGCCGGCCTGCGACTCGCGCGCCGGCGCGCGGGCGAGCAGCGATGAGCCCGAGCCCTCGGACGACCGGCGCGCGTCCCCGTGCCGTCCTGGCCTTCGACCCGCCCGAGCTCGTCGAGCGGATCTTCGGGACCGACGGCCTCGAGCGCCTGGGCGCGGTCGTCGACCTCGACCCGGAGATCGTCGTCGAGGTCGGCTCGGAGGCCGCTCGCGCCCGGCTCGCCGGGGCCGAGCTGCTGGTCGCCGGCTGGGGCGCTCCGCCCGTTCCCGCGGACCTCGTGCCGCGGCTGCGGGCGGTCGCCTACGCGGGCGGCGTCGCGCGCACGTGCCTCGCGGACCCGGCCGTGCTCGCGGCGCGCGGGGTGGCGGCGTCGAACGCCCGGGCCGCCAACGCCGTGCCGGTCGCCGAGTACGCGCTGGCGATGATCCTGCTCGCGAACAAGAAGGCGCACGCCGCCGAGCGGGCCTACCGCGAGCGACGCGCGGCGCCGGACGGCGAGCGCCTCCTCACCAGCGCCGGCAACTACCGCCGCACGGTGGGGATCGTGGGGGCCTCGCTGGTCGGGCGCCGCGTGGTCGAGCTGCTGCGGCCGTTCGACCTCGACGTGCTGCTGTACAGCCCAGAGCTGTCGCCCGGCCCGGTGCCGGGCCTGCCCGGGGCACGGGCGACGGGCCTCGACGAGGTCGCGGCGCGCAGCGACGTCCTGTCGCTGCACCAGCCGCTCACCCCCGGGACGGCGGGGCAGATCGACGCACGGGTCCTCGGCCTGATGCCGGACGGCGCCACCCTCGTCAACACCGCCCGGGGCGGCGTGGTCGACGGCGCGGCGCTGCTCGCCGAGCTGCGCACCGGCCGGATCGACGCGGTGCTCGACGTCACGGACCCCGAGCCGCCGGCGGCGGACAGCGAGCTGTGGAGCCTGCCGAACGTGGTGCTCACGCCCCACCTCGCGGGCTCCACGGGCACGGAGCTGCGCCGGATCGGCGACTCCGTCGCGGCGGAGGTCGAGCGGTTCGCCCGTGGGCTGCCGTTCGCGCACCCGGAGGAGCTGGTGGCGTCGTGACGACCGAGGTGCGCGAGGATGCCACCCGCAGCAACGAAGCAGGAGGACGCATGGCGGCAGGACAGGCCGGCCCCGACGTCGCGGCGCTCGCGCGCTGGATGCGCACGTGGGTAGGCGACGAGGGGCAGATCCGGGGCTTCCACAACCACAGCGTGTGGGGCACGAACCCGGCGACGTTCGTCGACTTCACCAGCGGCCACCAGGCGTTCTCCGCCCCGGCCACCGCGGCGTTCGGCGAGGTGCTCGGGCGGTACCCCGACGACCGCGGGCTCGACCTGTGGCGGCGGATGATGCTCTTCCAGGCGCGGGCCGTGCAGGACGACGGGCAGTTCCGCCACATCGGGTTCCAGGTGGGCGAGTCGGCCACGGCGGGCCTGATCCACAACATGGTGGGCTGCCTCGGACTGCTGGAGGGGCTGCGGCACGCCGGGCACCTGCTGCCCGCCGACGAGCGCGCCGAGGTGCTCGCGGCCGTACGGCGCGACCTCGACGCGTGCCGCGTCTACGGCGGCGGCCGGCCGACCCTCGACGGCACGGTGAACCAGGAGTACGCCCGGGTCTGGGCCAAGCTGCGGTACGAGGAGCTGAGCGGCGACGACGTCTACGCCGCCGAGCTCGAGGACGACCTCGACGCCCTGGTGCGCCTCAGCCACGTGCGCGGGGTGCCCGACGGCGCGTCGGTGGGCGTCTTCCGCCAGCCGACCGACCGCGAGGGCGGCGGCATCCTCGAGCCCGCCGAGTACTACGGGCTCATGGTGGTGCCGCTCGTGCTGGGCGCGCGCCGGTTCGGCCGCCCGGACCTCCTGGAGGAGGCCGTCGCGATCTGCCGGCACGTCGCGCGCTCCGCGTGGACCGACGACGCGGGCTGCACCCGCTTCCACCGCTACTGGTACGTGCGGGGCGACACGCACCTGCTCTCGACCACGCCGATGCTGGTCGCGGGGATGGGGCTGAGTCTGTACGGCATCGAGGAGGTGCTCGCCGACGTCGACGTGCCCGAGCTGGGCGAGTTCCGCGACGCGTGCCTGCGGACCTACGCCCGCTACCAGTCGCCCGCCGGCCCGTTCGTGTCGGCCACGGGCTGGCACCACGAGGCCGACGTCGCGCCGAGCACCGCCTGGCACGCGCACGACCTGCTCTTCCTCGCCCGCCACGCGCTGGCCCGGGGCGACGTGGACGCGTCGTTCTGGGACGCGGTGTTCGCGGACCCCGACCGGCAGGCGGTGATCCTGTCGGACCGGGCGTTCTGGGCCGAGGACGGCGTGCACTGGTGCATCCTCAGCCCGTACACGGCCGGGGACCTCAGCATCTTCGGCCGCAAGGACCGCGACACGTTCGCGCGGTCGTTCTTCGCCTGGACGGACAAGGAACCGCTGCCGGCGGAGCTGGAGTACCCCGACGCGCCGGCGTTCTTCGTCGCGGACGAGGGGATCTTCCGGATCGACGACTCGGACCGGCCGACGGACGTGACCGTCGTCGGCCCCGTCCCCTTCCGAGGCCGGCTCGGCTAGGGACTGGTGGCCCGCCACCTCTCACATGTAGCATGTATGACAAGTGGTCCTCGTCCTCGAGGACGACGCACCCACCCAGGGAGACAACGATGTCAGCAAGGTTTCGGCGCGGGGCGATCGGCGCCTCCGCGCTCGGGCTCGTACCCGTCCTCGCCCTCACGGCCTGCAGCTCCGACGACGGCGGCGGCAGCTCGGGCGGCGGCGACCAGGTGCGGATGCTCGTGAACATCACCGACAACCTCACGCAGGCGAAGTGGGACGAGCTCGTGGCCCCCTTCGAGGAGGAGACGGGGATCGACGTCAAGATCGAGGGGCCGAGCGGCCAGTCGGTCGCCGAGACGTTCCCGACGCAGCTCGCCGCCGGCACGGCGCCCGACGTCATCCAGTCGGTCTTCCCCACCGAGGACACGGCGCCCGAGATCCTCGACCTGTCGGAGTACGACTGGGCCCAGGACACCCCGATGGCCGACCTGTACTCCACGGACGGCGCCATCAACGTGGTGGGCGTGGGCATGCAGGCCCAGTCGCTCCTGTACTACAACAAGGACCTCTTCGAGAAGGCCGGCATCACGGAGCCCCCCGCCACCTGGGAGGACATGGACGCCGCCCTCAAGGCCCTGCAGGACGAGGGCGTGAAGAAGCCGATCGGGTTCGCCTCCGAGTGGGCCACCGGCGTCCAGGTGCAGGAGATCTGGCACCCGCAGCAGAACCTCACCACCCCCGGGTGGCAGCAGGCCGTGGCCGGCGGGTCCTCTACCCTCGGCGACCAGTTCCAGCCGATGTTCGAGCACGTGGCGGACTGGATCGACGCCGGCTACACGACGGCCGACGACGTGGCCACGGACAGCGGCACGCAGGAGGCGAACTTCATCGCGGGCGACGTCGGGATCTACCCGATGGGCTCCTGGTTCACCACGACGCTCGCCGGCTCGCCGCCCGAGTTCGAGGTCGGGATCTTCGCGCCGCCGGTCGACGACGCCGCCGACCAGCCCGCGCCGATGGGCGCCACGATGGCGTTCCCGTACATGGTCTGGAACGGGACGCAGGCCAAGGACGCCGCCACGCAGCTCGTCGAGTACCTCGTGACCGACGAGGACGCCATCGCCACCCAGGCGGAGATGGACAACTTCAACCGCGAGGGCCTGGACACCAGCGCGAACGAGTACGCGGGGCAGGTCCAGGAGCTCATCGACGCCGCGCCGTCGTTCGTGGTGCCCGGCAACCAGACGGTGGGCGACTTCGCCCTGCCGGTCGCCGGGTTCAACGAGAAGTTCACCGAGGTCGCGCAGGGGCTGTGGCAGGGCACGTCGCCCGCCGACGCCGCCGCCCAGCTCACGGCCTGGTACGACGCGGAGGCAGCGGGCTGACATGGCTCGAGCGAGGACGGCACGCGTGCTGGGGAGAAGGGGCGCGCTAGGCCGGGGCCTGATGACGGTCCCGGCGGCGCTGGTCTACATCGGACTCATGGTGGTGCCCGTCGGGTACGCCGTCTACTACTCGTTCACCGAGTACAACGGCATCCCGACCCAGGCGCCCGAGTGGGTCGGGCTGAAGAACTACACGCGGATCTTCACCGACCCGACGGGCGACATGCACTCGTCGCTGTGGGTCACCGGGGTCATCGCGGTCGTCGGGGCGTTCGGCGTCAACGTGATCGCGCTCGGTCTGGCGCTGCTGCTGCGGCGGACCACGCCCTTCACCGCGTTCGCGCGCGCCGTGATGTTCTACCCGCACGTGCTGTCGGCCCTCATCGTGGGCTTCCTGTGGCAGGCGATCCTGGGCCCGCAGGGCGCGGTGAACAACCTGCTCACCGGGTCGGGCCGGTCGGCCCTGCCGTTCCTGTCCGACCCGGACTGGGCGCTCGCGACGATGATCGCGGTCATCGTGTGGGCCCAGCTCGGCGTCCAGCTCGTGCTGTACCTGGCCGGCCTGCAGGCCGTGCCGGCGGACCTCCAGGAGGCGGCGACGCTCGACGGCGCCGGCCGCGTGCAGGTGTTCCAGCACGTCACGTGGCCGGCGCTCGCCCCCACCGTGACGGTGACGATCGTGACGTCGGTGCTGTCGCTGCTCAAGGTCTACGAGGTCGTGCTCGGCCTGACCAACGGCGGGCCCGGCGACGCGACGCAGACCTGGGCCTACGAGATCCTCGCGGTCTCCTTCGCCAACAACAAGGTGGGCCTGGCGTGCGCCCAGGCGGTCCTGCTGATCGTCGTCGCCGGGATCCTGTCGTTCACGATCATCGCGCTGCGCAGGCGCGCCGAAGAAGGAGCGGAGGCGCTGTCATGAGCCTGTCGGGCAGCCGGACGGCGCGGTCGCGCGCGACCGTGCGCACCATCGCGATCGCGGTGCTGTCGGTCGCGATGCTCGTGCCGCTGTACATCGTCGTCGTCAACGCGTTCAAGCCGCAGCAGGAGATCCTGCTGTCCCCGCTCGGGTTCGACCCGGCCACGGCCACGACCCAGTTCCTGCAGGACGCATGGTCCAACCCGAACTTCCCGGTCGTCGCCGGCTACGCGGTGACGCTGTTCCTCGTCGTCGCGTGCAACGTCGTCGCGATCGGGGTCTCCGTCCCCACCGCGTACGTGATCGCCCGCACCCCGACGATCCTGTTCCGGGTGCTGCTGATGTTCTTCGTGGCGGGCATGTTCATCCCGGCGCAGATCATCCTGGTGCCCGCGATCTTCGTGCTCAAGGCGCTGCACCTCATGGGGACGCTGCCCGGCCTGGTGCTCTTCATGTCGTCGACCATGATCCCGTTCACCCTGTTCATCTTCACCGGGTACATCCGCATGCTGCCGCGCTCGCTCGACGAGGCGGCGGCGATCGACGGCGCGAGCCAGCAGCGCGTGCTGTGGCGGATCGTGTTCCCGCTCATGAAGCCGATCGTCGCGACGGCGTTCATCCTCAACGCGCTCAGCGCGTGGAACGACTTCGTCAGCCCGCAGCTCATCCTCGGGCCCGGGTCGTCGTTCCGGACCATCACCACCGGTGTGTACGCGGCCGTGTCCTCGTACACCACCAACTACGAGATCGTGTTCCCCACCCTGCTGCTGGCTGTGGTGCCGATCCTGCTCATCTTCGTCCTCATGCAACGGCACGTCATGAGCGGCCTGTCCGCCGGCGCGGTCAAGGGATGACCCGCGCACCTCACCTGTCCAGGAGAACCCGCATGACCCTCGACTTCACCGACCCGACGCAGGTCGCCCGCGCGATCCAGTACACGAACGTCAACCCCGACCTCACGCGCGACGGCGTGACGAAGCACCTGGAGACGTGCGCCGCCTACGGCTTCGACGCCGCGATGATCGCGCCGTACTGGGTGCCGCTGGCGAAGGACGTGCTCGCGGGGACCGGCGTCAAGGTCGCGTCCACGCTCAACTTCCCCATGGCCAACGACACTCCTGAGATGCGGCTCGCGGCCCTGCGCGCCCTCGTCACGACCGGGGTGGACGAGTTCGACTTCCCGCCGCACCCGGGCCTGCTGCTCGGCGGCGACGAGGACCTCTACGCCCGCGACATCGAGGACGTGGTCCGGCTCGCGCACGCCGAGGGCGTGGCCGTGAAGGTGATGCTCGAGTTCGGCTTCCTGCCCACCGACGACCTCAAGGCCCGCGCCACGCGGATCGCGTACGAGGCCGGGGTCGACTGGGTGAAGCAGTCGTCGGGCTGGGGCAAGGGCGGCCTGGAGGCCACCGAGCACGACGTGCGCCTGCTCGCCGCGAACATCGAGCCGCCCTGCCGGGTCAAGGTGTCCGGCAAGGTCAACTCGCTGGAGAAGATGCAGCGCCTGTTCGAGGCGGGGGCCGAGCTGGTCGGCACCAGCTCGGGGCCCGCGATCGTCGACGGTCTCGTCGGCGACCCCGACGCCTACTGACGTCCCCGGCGCACGGCACGACACGGAGGAGAGCGATGAGGCTCACGGTGGTGGGGAGCTATGCGAAGGCTCTCGTGATGACGGTCGACCGGCTGCCCGAGGCGGGGGAGACCCTGCTGGGGCGGGAGTACCGCGAGACGTACGGCGGCAAGGGCTCCGACATGGCCGTCCAGGCCGCTCGCCTCGGCGCCGAGGTCGCGTACGTCGGAGCGGTGGGCGACGACGCGCACGGCGCGGAGTTCCGCGCCCTGATGGCGGCCGAGGGGGTCGACGACTCGCGCGTGACGGTCGACCCGACGGCGCCGACGGGGGTCGGGTTCATCGTCAAGGACACGGCCGGGCGCAACCTCATCGTCGTCGACAAGGGCGCCAACGACCGGCTGCTGCCCGACGTGCTGGACGCGTCCGCCGACGCGCTGCGCGGGGCGGACGTCGTCCTCGCCCAGCTCGAGATCCCGCTCGGCTCGGCGCTGCACGCGCTGGGCGTCGCGCGGGACGCCGGCGTGGAGACGGTGCTCAACCCGGCGCCCGCCGTCGACCTGCGCGGCGTGGACCTCTCGGCGGTGGACGTCCTGACGCCGAACGAGCACGAGGCCCGGGTCGCGCTGGGCCTGCCGCCCGGTGACCCCACGCCGGTCGAGGAGCTCGCCCGGCGGCTGCTCGCCCTCGGGCCGCGCGCCGTCGTCGTCACGCGCGGGGAGGACGGGGCGCTCGTGGTCGACGCGGAGGGCGTGACGGCGGTGCCGACCGCGGCGGTCGACGTCGTCGACTCCAACGGCGCGGGCGACAGCTTCAACGCGGCGCTCGCCGTCGCGCTCGGGGAGGGGCGCGACCTGCGCGCGGGTGCCGCCTTCGCCGGCGTCGTGGCGGCGCTGTGCTGCGAGCACTGGGAGACGGTGCCGTCCTACCGGACGCGTGCCGAGGTCGAGGGGTTCCTCGCCACCACGAGAGCCACGACGAAGGAGACGGCATGAGAAGCGGACGGATCCTGCACCCCGGGCTCGCCGGGGCGCTCGCGACGCTGGGGCACACCGACGTCGTGCTGGTCACCGACGCCGGGTTCCCCATCCCGAAGGACGCTCACCGCGTCGACCTCGCGCTGACGCGCGGGCACCTCGACGTGCGGACGATCCTGCGGGTCCTGCGGGAGGAGGTCTTCGTCGAGGAGGTGCACCTCGCCACCGAGGTGAAGACGCACCACCCGCGCCTGTACGGCGACGTGCAGGACCTCTTCACCGGCTCGGGCGCCACGTTCCACGGCACGACCCACGAGCACCTCGTCGAGCACTGGGCGCCGCGCGCCAAGGTCGTGGTGCGCTCCGGCTCGTTCGAGCCCTGGGCGAACTTCGCGCTCGTCGCGTCGACCGCGCCGTTCGAGTGGTTCGCCGACGACGACGTGACGATCCTGCCGGAGTACGTCGAGCGCCGACGGCTGATCGCCGAGGGCGTGCGACCCGAGCTCGGGTAGCACGCCCCCGGCGACCGGTCGGGCTCCGGTCGGGTGACCGTCAGGCGTCGTCGAGCGCCGCCAGCCAGTCGGCCCAGAACGCCTTCCACAGCTCGGCCTCGGCCGTGGAGCCGAGCCGCTCGTGGGTCACGGTGAGCCGCAGCCGGGAGCCGGCCGGGTCCAGCGAGAACATCGCGACGCCGTGCTCGCCGTCGCCGTCGGACACGCCGAACCGCGGGCTCTTCACGCCCGGCCGGGACCGGGGTGCGAGCGTGAGGCCGGGTACCAGGTCGGCGCGGCCGGTCTCGTCGTCGAGCAGCGCCCGCAGCGCGTCGCGGTCGACGTCGGTCAGCCGCGAGCGGCTGACCGAGAACGTGCCGTCGGGCCGCTGGCCCGGCACGCGCAGGCCGGTGATGCGCTCGTAGCCGACGGTGACGGACTGCGCCCACCAGCCGGACACGCCGTGCGCGTCGACGAGCCAGGCGGCGATGGTGGTGTGCCCGGCGCCGCGGCCGGGCCCGGCGTCCACGAGCGCGACCCACTCGTCCCACCCGCGGCCCGTGCTCTCGCGGATCGTGTCGTCGGAGAGGTCGGGCTCCGAGACCCAGGCGCGGGTCCCGGCGGCGGAGGGCGGGGCGGCCTGGGCGAGGAGGGTGCGGCGCGCGGCGCCGTACTTCTCGCCGGTGGTGGCCATGCGCGCACGGACGCGCTTCTTGAACGACTCCTGCGTGGTCATGAGGACTCCTGCGTGCTCGCTCGGTGCGCCACCCGCGGCTCGCGCCCACCGGCAGGCACCGGTGAACACGGTGTCCTGACCGCGTCGAGCACTCGAGGTCCCCTCTGCCCCCACCGCTCGCGCGGTCCCGGCGGCGCGAGCGCCGGTCCGGGGGTCGGGCGGGACGCGCCGCCCTGCCGACCAGCATAGGGGCCGCCGCCGCCCGCCGCCCGGGGCGGCGTCAGGCGGCGGGGGAGACCAGCGCGCGCAGCTCGTCGTGGGGCAGGTTCGCGCCGAACGCCGGGGTGCCGGGCTGGAGGCGCGCGCCGGCGGCCAACGGCCCGGCGACGACCGCGTCGAAGCCGAGGCGGTCGACGAGTCCGGCGACCTGCCGCACGTCGTCGGCGTCGTCCCCGGCCACGGCGATCGCCCGGCGCCCCGGCGCCCCGGCGGGTCGCGCCCCGGCGTCCAGGTCGTGGTAGCCCATGTGGTTGAACGCCTTGACGACCCGTGACGCGGGGAGGAAGTCCTGCACGAGCTCGCTCGTCGAGGTGGCCGGGTCGCTGAGGTCGGCCCGGTGCCCGTCCACCTCCCACCAGTAGTTCATGGCGTCGACGACGAGCGTGCCGGCCAGGGCGTCCACGGGCACGGTGCGGTAGCGGCCGAGCGGCAGGGCGAGGACGACGACGTCGGACTTCGCGGCGGCCTCCTGGGCCGTGACGGCTTGCGCCCCCGGGGCGAGCACCTCCACAGTCAGCGCGATCCTCGCCGGGTCGCCCGAGCCCGCGACGAGCACGCGGTACCCGGCGTCCACGGCGAGCCGCGCCAGGACCGTCCCGACCTTCCCCGCGCCGAGGATGCCGATCGTGGCGGGCGCGCCGGGCGCCGGCGACGGGGCGCTCACGCGGCGTCACCGTCCTCGGTGGTGGGCTCGGTGGTGGGCTCGGCGGCGTCCTGCGTCGCGGCGTGCTCGGCCACGAGCTCGCGGACCCGCGGGACCACCTGCGTGCCGTACAGCTCCACGTTGCGCAGCCGGGCCTCGGCGGGCTGCGCGCCGGTGGTGTAGATCATGTCGAAGCGGCCGACGCCGAGCTCGGTGACGGCGGCCGCGATCTTGCGGGCCACGGTCTCCGGCGACCCGATGTACAGCGAGCCGTGCGCCACCTCGGCGTCGTACTCCTCGCGGCGGATCGGCGGCCACCCGCGGGAGGCGCCGATGCGGTCGCGCTGCAGGCGGTAGTGGGGCCAGAAGATCTCGACGGCCTCCTCGTCGGTGTCGGCGACGAACCCGGGGGAGTGCATGCCGACCGGGTGCGCCGTCGTGCCGAGCTGGGCGGTCGCGCGCCGGTACAGGTCGACGTACGGCGCGAACCGGCCCGGCTCGCCCCCGATGATCGCGAGCATCAGCGGCAGGCCGTAGTGCGCCGCGCGGACCACGGACTGCGGCGAGCCGCCCACGCCGACCCAGGTCGACAGGTGGCCGGACTCCGTCTTGGGGAAGACGTCGGCGTCGCGCAGCGCGGGCCGGGTGGTGCCGGACCAGGTCACCGGCTCCTCCTTGAGGAGCTCGGTGAAGAGGTGGATCTTCTCCTCGAAGAGCAGGTCGTAGTCCGCCAGGTCGTAGCCGAAGAGCGGGAACGACTCGGTGAACGAGCCACGCCCGAGGATGACCTCCGCCCGACCGTCCGAGAGGGCGTCGAGGGTGGCGAAGCGCTGGAAGACGCGGACCGGGTCGTCGGAGGACAGCACCGTCACGCCCGACGCGAGGCGGATGCGCTCGGTGCGCGACGCGATCGCCGCGAGCACGGTCTCCGGCGTCGAGATCGCGTACTCGGGCCGGTGGTGCTCGCCGAGGGCGACGACGTCGACGCCCACCTGGTCGGCGAGCACGGCCTCCTCGACGACCTGGCGGATCGCGGCGGCGTGCGAGACGAGCTCGCCGTCGGCGCCGACGGGGCGGTCGCCGAACGAGTCGAGCCCGAGCTGGAGCGTGGTCATGGTGCCCTCCTGTGGCGGTGTCGGTCGCCGGGGGTAACGTCGGAATTGACGTGTCAATTCCCAGCGTCGATCCACCGCGGCGGAGGCAGGCATGACCCAGGACCGGGACGGCGCGCGGCGCTCGCCGACGCTCGACCAGCTGCGCACATGGCGCGAGTTCGTCGAGACCACGGACGCGCTGCGCTCGCGCCTGTCCGCGCGGCTCCAGGCCGAGTCCGGGCTCTCCTCGCCGGACTACGCCGTGCTGCTCGCCCTGCACGACGCCGACGGCCACTGCCTGCGGTCGTCGGCGCTCGCGGACGCCGTCGGCTGGGAGCGCAGCCGCCTGTCGCACCAGGTGGGGCGCATGGAACGGCGCGGCCTGGTCGCCCGCCAGGGGAGCCGGGCAGCTGGCGTCGCGCTCACCGACGAGGGGGCCGCGACGTTCCGCCGGGCGTCCGTCGCGCACCTGCGGGCCGTGCGGCACCTGTTCGTCGACGCGCTGACCGACGACCAGCTCGCCGCCGCCGGCGAGATCGCCGCCGCGCTGCGGGCCGCGCTGGACCGTCCGGGCGGCTGAACCGGCCGGTCGGCCGGGCGCGCGGCCGTCGGTGGCCCGTGCCACGCTCGTCGCATGTCCACCTCTCCCGGGCGCGCCCCGGTGACCCCGCTCGTCGACCTGCACGGCAGGTCCGCGTGGAGCGTGCTCCCGCCGCTCATCCTCGGCTTCTTCATGATCATGGTCGACACGACGATCGTGAACATCGCGATCCCGACCCTGACCGAGCAGTTCTCCGCCTCCCTCATCGAGGTGGGCTGGGTCAACAGCGCCTATCTGCTGTCGTACGCGGTGCTGATGCTCCTCGCCGGGCGGCTCGGCGACCGGTACGGGCAGAAGTCGGTGTTCATCGCCGGGCTGATCGTGTTCACGACCTTCTCGTTCCTGTGCGGGTTCTCCGGCAACATCGGCTCGGAGCCCGAGATCGGCTGGCTCATCGGCTTCCGCGTGGTCCAGGGGGTCGGCGCGGCGATGATGACGCCGCAGACCATGTCGATGATCACCCGCGTCTTCCCGCCCACCCAGCGCGGCGCGGCGATGGGCCTGTGGGGCGCGACCGCCGGCGTCGCGACGCTCGTCGGCCCGCTGCTCGGCGGCGTCTTCGTGGAGACGATCGGCTGGGAGTGGATCTTCTACGTCAACATCCCGGTGGGCGTCGCGGCGCTGTGGTTCTCGGTCGCGCGGCTGCCGCACCTCCCGTCGCACGGCACCACGATGGACCCGCTGGGCGTGGTGCTGTCCGTGCTGGGCCTCGCGGCCGTCGTCTTCGGCCTCCAGGAGGGCGAGAACTTCGACTGGGGCCACATCTGGGGGCCGTTCTCCGTGTGGACGCTGGTGGGTCTCGGCGTCCTCGTGCTCGCGGTCTTCGTCTGGTGGCAGCACCGCCTGGGGGCGCGCGCGCTGCTGCCGCTGCGCCTGTTCCGGTCCCGGAACTTCTCCCTCGCCAACGTGGACGGCATGGTCGTCACGTTCGCGATGATCGGCATCTTCTTCCCGCTGACGATCTTCCTGCAGTCGATCCTGGGCCTGACGCCGATCAACGCGGCGCTCGTGATGATGCCCGGCTCGCTCGTGTCCGGCGTCGTCGCGCCGTTCGCGGGCCGGCTGTCCGACCGGGTGCCGGCCAAGTGGGTGGTCGCGGCCGGGTTCGCGGCCATCGCGGGCGCGGTGCTGTGGCTCGCCGCGGTGCTCGACCCGGACCTGTCGCCGTACGCGCTGCTGTGGCCCATGGCGCTGTTCGGCGTCGGCACCGGGCTCACGTTCTCCCCGCTGTCCAACCTGGCCACGTCGGGGCTCGACGCGCGCACGGCCGGCGCCGGCGCGGGCGCGTTCAACACCAACCGGCAGGTGGGCGGGGTCATCGGCTCCGCCGTCGTGGTCGCGACCCTCTCGGCGCGCCTCGGCGTCACCGTCCCCGCGGCCGCGCAGGACGTCGCCGCGCAGCTGCCCGAGCAGTACCGGCAGGCGTTCGTCGACGGCATCTCGCAGGCGAGCGGCAGCCTCGGCACGACGGCTGTCGGGTCCGTGCACCTGCCGGACTCGGTGCCCGCCTCGGTCGCCGAGCAGGTCGGGGCGGCGGCCCAGCAGGCGTTCTTCGCCGGCTTCGCCGACGCGGCGGCGCAGACGCTGCTGCTGGTGGGCGTGGTGCTCGTCGTCGGGGTGCTCTGCGCCGCGGCGATGTCGCCCGTGCAGCACCGCGAGCCCGTCGCCGCGACGCGCTGACCGGCGGGCGCGGTCCCTCGCACGACGACGGCGCCGCCCCTCCGTGCGGAGGAGCGGCGCCGTCGTCACGTGCCGGGCGCGTCAGGCGCCGACGTCGTCCGTGAAGTCGACGTGCGTGGTGTCCTTCTCGACGAAGAGCGCCACGAGGGTGATGACGGCCATCACCGAGAGGTAGATGCCGACCAGCACCGGCGAGTCCGTGATGCCCCACAGCCAGACCGCGATGAACGGCGCGACGGCGGCACCGAGGATCGACGACACGTTGTACGCGATGGCGGAGCCCGTGTACCGGACGTTCCCCGGGAACAGCTCGGGCAGCATGGCGGCCATCGGGCCGAACGTCAGCCCCATGAGCGTGAAGCCGAGGATGAGGAGCGCCATGACGCCCGTCGTGCCGCCGCCGAACAGCGGCACGAAGAGCAGGCCGAAGACGGCGATCGCGGCCGTGACGACGAGGAGGTGGCCGCGGCGGCCGAACCGCTCCGCGAGCGGGCCGGACACCAGCGTGAAGATGCCGAAGAACACCACGCCGATGATCAGCATCCACAGGAAGTCGACCTTCGCGTAGCCGAGGCCGGGCGGCACGTCGGACGCGGGGGTGGTGCCGTACGTCAGCGTGAACGTGGTCATCAGGTAGAAGAGCACGTAGGTCGCCAGCATGATGAACGTGCCGGAGACGATCTTGCGCCACGAGGTGCGGAAGACGGCGGCGACCGGGACCTTCGCGACGGCGTCGGCCTCGACGACCTTCTGGAAGGCCGGCGTCTCGATGAGCTTGAGGCGCACCCACAGGCCGACGATCACGAGGACGGCGCTGGCGAGGAACGGCACGCGCCAGCCCCAGCTCTGGAACTGCGCGTCGCTGAGCGACGTGGAGAGCCCGATGAACACGAGGTTGGCCAGGATGAACCCGATCGGGGCGCCGAGCTGGGGGAACGTGCCCCAGATGGCGCGCTTTCCGGCGGGGGCGTTCTCCGTGGCCAGCAGCGCGGCGCCGCTCCACTCGCCACCGAGGCCCAGGCCCTGGCAGAAGCGGCAGAGCACGAGGACGGTGGGGGCGAGCACGGTCCAGCCCGGCGTCGAGGCGCTGGGGATGAGACCGATGACCACGGTCGCGATGCCCATGGTCAGGAGCGACGCGACGAGCGTGCGCTTGCGGCCGATCCGGTCGCCGAAGTGGCCGAAGAGGACCGACCCGACGGGCCGGGCGACGAACGCCGCGCCGAACGCGGCGAACGACGCGAGCAGCGCCGTCGTGCCGTCCTGGTTCGGGAAGAACAGCGCGGGGAAGACGAGCGTGGCCGCGGTGGCGTACGCGTAGAAGTCGTAGAACTCGATGGAGGTGCCGATGAGCGACGCGACGACGACGCGGCCGCGCGAGTTGACGGCCGGCGTCGGCGCGCTCGTGGCACCCGACGTGACGGAGGTGGTCATGGTCGACGACCGTACGACCGCTGTCCCGAATCATGAACAGTTGTCTCAAGATATGAATCGCGTTCCGCTGCGTGCCGGTGCCCGCCGCGTGAAGGTGTGGTGAACGTGAATAAGCCCGCCGGGGCGCGTGTTGGCACCACCGTGCCGGGCGAGGCAGGATCGACGGCGCGCTGGGACGACGGCATCGACCACGTCCCGGGACCACTGCATCCGTAACGACGGGACGAACACGACGACATGAACGATCTGCTGCACGTCAACGGCGGGACCCCTCTCGAGGGCACGATCACGGTGCGGGGGGCGAAGAACTTCGTCTCCAAGGCGATGGTGGCGTCGCTGCTGGGCGAGTCGGCGAGCGTCCTGCGCAACGTGCCGCAGATCCGTGACGTGGGCGTGGTCACGGGCTTGCTCGAGCTGCACGGGGTGACGGTGAAGTCGGACCCGGACGCCGGGATCCTCGACCTCGACCCGTCGAACGTGGAGTCGGCGCACGTGGCGGACATCGACGCGCACGCGGGCTCGAGCCGCATCCCGATCCTGTTCTGCGGGCCGCTGCTGCACCGGTTGGGTGAGGCGTTCATCCCCGACCTGGGCGGCTGCCGGATCGGCGACCGGCCGATCAACTACCACCTGGACATCCTGCGCCAGTTCGGCGCCGTGGTGGACAAGATGCCCAACGGCATCCAGCTGCGCGCCCCGCGCCGGCTGCAGGGCACGAAGATCTCGCTGCCGTACCCGTCGGTGGGCGCCACGGAGCAGCTGCTGCTGACGGCGGTGCGTGCCGAGGGCATCACGGAGCTGACCGGTGCGGCGATCGAGCCCGAGATCATGGACCTGATCGCGGTGCTGCAGAAGATGGGCGCGATCATCTCGGTGGACACCGACCGGGTGATCCGGATCGAGGGCGTCGACCGCCTCGAGGGGTACTCGCACACGGCGCTGAGCGACCGGAT
Source organism: Isoptericola sp. NPDC056605 (assembly GCF_042792795.1). NCBI lineage: Bacteria > Bacillati > Actinomycetota > Actinomycetes > Micrococcales > Promicromonosporaceae > Isoptericola > Isoptericola sp. NPDC056605. The sequence goes on from NZ_JBHTVT010000022.1 coordinate 22,053, forward strand.
CGAGACGGCGTCGTGGGCGTCGGCGGCCCTGGCCACCGGCGGCGACGTGACGATCAAGGGCGCCACGCAGCCGGAGATGATGACCTTCCTCAACACGTTCCGGAAGGTGGGCGGCCGGTTCGACGTGCAGGAGGACGGGATCCGGTTCTGGCACCCGGGCGGGGACCTGGACTCCATCGTGCTCGAGACGGACGTGCACCCGGGGTTCATGACGGACTGGCAGCAGCCGCTCGTCGTGGCCCTCACGCAGGCCAAGGGCCTGTCGATCGTGCACGAGACGGTGTACGAGAACCGGTTCGGGTTCACCGACGCGCTGCGGAAGATGGGCGCGACGATCCAGGTCTACAAGGAGTGCCTGGGTGGCCGTGACTGCCGGTTCGGGCAGCGCAACTTCCACCACTCCGCCGTGATCTCCGGCCCGACGCCGCTGTCCGCGGCGGACATCGTGGTGCCGGACCTGCGGGGCGGGTTCTCCCACCTGATCGCGGCGCTCACGGCCAAGGGGACCTCCACGGTGCGGGGGATCAGCCTGATCGACCGTGGGTACGAGTCGTTCCAGGACAAGCTCGTCGCGCTCGGCGCCGACGTCTCCCGCGGCTGAGGCGCCTCGACCACCGAGGCCGGGCGGTAGGCTCTGGCCCCGTGCCGATCGCCCGTCCTGACTCCCGTGGTTACCGCCTCGTCGCGCGCATCGTGCGGCCGCTGCTGTTCTCGATGGTCCGCTACGACTGGGACGGCGGCGAGGAGAACCTGCCCCGCGAGGGCGGGTTCATCGCCGCCGCCAACCACGTCACCGAGTACGACGCGCTGACGCTGGCGCACTACCTCTTCGACAAGGGGTTCGAGCCGCGGATCCTCGCGAAGCGCGGCCTGTTCACCGCACCGGTGGTCGGGTCCGTGCTGCGGGCGACGCGGATGATCCCGGTGGACCGCGGCACGTCCGCGGCCGCCCGGTCGCTCGAGGACGCGGGCAACCAGCTCGGCAGCGGCGCCTGCGTGGCGATCCTGCCCGAGGGCACGCTCACGCGGGACCCCGACCTGTGGCCGATGGAGGGCAAGACCGGGCTGGCACGGCTGGCGCTGGCCAGCCGCCTGCCGGTCGTGCCCGTCGCCCAGTGGGGCGCCCACAAGATCCTGCCGCGGTACGGGCGCCTGCTGCGGCCGTTCCCGCGCAAACCCGTGACGATCGTCGCCGGCCCGCCCGTGGACCTGTCCGACCTGTACGACCGGCCGATCGACACGCAGAGCCTGCGCGAGGCCACCAACCGCGTCATGGACGCGATCACCGTGCAGCTCGCCGAGATCCGCGGCGAGACGGCCCCGCCCACCCGCTTCGACCTGCGCAAGCACCCCGAGTACGAACGCAAGCAGACCGTCTACCCGCCCGTGGAGCGCCCATGACGAACCCGACCACCGCACCCCCGTCCGGGAACCCGTCGGCGCCGACCCGTGTCGCCGTCCTGGGCTCGGGGTCCTGGGGGACGACCTTCGCGATGGTCCTCGCCGACGCGGGCTGCGACGTCCGGCTGTGGGGCCGGGACGCGGCCGTCGCCGACGAGGTCACGACCCGGCGCACCAACGGCAAGTACCTGCCCGGCATCGAGCTGCCCGCGATGACGGGCACCACCGACGCCGCCGCGGCGCTGGCCGGCGCGCAGATCGTCGTCGTGGCGGTGCCGTCGCAGGTGTCGCGCGCCACGCTCACCGGCCTCCGCGACCTCGTCGAGCCCGACGCCGTGATCGTCTCCCTGATGAAGGGCGTGGAGCTCGGCACGGACGAGCGCATGAGCCAGGTCATCGTCGAGGCGCTCGACGTGCCGCTCTCGCGCGTGGCCGTCGTCTCGGGACCGAACCTCGCGGCCGAGATCGCCCGGCGCCAGCCCACGGCGACCGTGGTGGCGTGCTCCGACGAGTCGGCGGGGCGGTTCGTCGCCGAGGCCTGCTCGAACGCCTACTTCCGCCCGTACACCAACGACGACGTGGTCGGCGTGGAGCTGTGCGGCGCGGTGAAGAACGTCGTCGCGCTGGCCGTCGGCATGGCGCAGGGCCGCGGCTTCGGCTCGAACACGGTCGCGACCGTCATCACGCGCGGCCTGGTCGAGATCACGCGCCTCGGCCTCGAGCTCGGGGCCGACGCCGCGACCTTCGCGGGCCTGGCGGGCATGGGCGACCTGGTGGCGACGTGCACCTCGCCGCTGTCGCGCAACAACACCCTCGGCCGCCACATCGGCGAGGGCATGACGCTGGAGGAGGCGGTCGCGGCCACCGGCACCACGGCGGAGGGCGCCAAGTCCTGCCGCTCCGTGCTCGACCTCGCCGCCAAGCACGGCGTCGACATGCCGATCACCGCCGGCGTCGTCGCGGTGCTCTACGAGGGCCTCCCGGTGGAGGAGATGGCCCGCGGCCTGCTCGCCCGCCCGCAGAAGTCCGAGGGCGTCGACGCCTGACGGCGGGGAACGCTCCCCGCCCGACCTCCGCAGCGCGGTCGTCGGACCACGCCCGTACGGTGGCGCCATGACTCCCGGTCCCCGGCCCGTCCTGGTGTTCGACGTCCTCGGCACGCTGGTCGACCAGGCGGGGAGCCTGGAGGCCGAGGTGCGGGGCGCGGGGCTCGACGCGGGGGCCGCGCGCGACGTCGTCGCGACGTGGCTCGGTCGGGTCGCCGACCGGGAGCAGGAGGTGGTCGCGGGGCGTCGGGACTTCGTGCCGAGCGGTGACCTGGACCGCGAGGTCCTCGCCGGGCTGGCCGCCGAGGGCGCGCTGCCGGCGCCCGTCGTCGCCCGCCTCGCGACCGCCGCGCAGCGGCTGCGTCCCTGGCCCGACTCCGTGGCGGGCGTGGCGGCCCTGGCACGGGACTTCACCGTGCTCGGCCTGTCCAACGCGGACCGCCGCACGCTCGCCGCGCTGCGCGCGGACGCCGGCCTGGCGTGGCACCGGGCGCTGTCGGCCCAGGACGCGGGCACATACAAGCCGGCACCGGAGGTCTACGCCGCGGCGGTCGCCGCTGCCGTGCCGGCGCCCGCGCCGACAGGGACGGCGGGGCCGCCCGTGCTGGTCGCCGCGCACGCCTGGGACCTGCGTGCCGGGGCCGCCGCGGGGATGCGCACCGCCTACGTGCCGCGGCCGCAGGGCGACGCCCCGCGGGACGACGACGCGTTCGACCTGTACGCCGCCGACCTGGCGGACCTGCGCGGACGCCTGCTCGCCGGGGAGCTGCGGTCGCCGGTCGCCTGAGGGCGCCGGCCCGACCCGGGCGCGGTCAGCCGCGGCCGGCGCCGGAGCGCAGGGCCTGGTCGAGGTCCGCCCAGAGGTCCTCGACGTCCTCGACGCCCACGGACAGGCGCAGCAGGTCCTCGGGCACGGTCGGGGACTCGGTCGCGAACCGCCGCCGCCGCTCCAGCGTGGACTCGACGCCGCCGAGCGACGTGGCGGGCACCCAGAGCCGCACGGCGGCGACCACGGCGTCGGCGGCGGCGGGTCCGCCGTGCGGGCGGACGCCGAGGATCGCGCCGAAGCCGTTCATGAGGCCGGCGGCGCGCTCGTGGCCGGGGTCGCCGGGCAGCGACGGGTGCCGCACCTCGGCCACGCCGGGGTGCGCCGCGAGGCGTCGGGCGAGCTCCGCCGCCGACGCGCTCGCCCGCTCCACGCGCAGGTGCAGCGTCCGCAGGCCGCGCAGCGCCAGCCACACCTCCATCGGTCCGGGGATGGCGCCGTGCAGCGTCCGGTACGCGCGCAGGCCGGCGGCGATCTCGTCGTCGCGGGTGACGGCGGCGCCGAGCACGACGTCGGAGTGGCCCGCCAGGTACTTGGTCACCGAGTGCACGACGACGTCCGCGCCGAGGTCCAGCGGGCGCTGGCCGAGCGGCGTCGCGAACGTGTTGTCGACGACGGTGCGCACGCCGCGCTCGCGAGCGGCCGTGAGGATCGCGGGCAGGTCCGCGACCTCGAGCATGGGGTTGGTGGGCGACTCGGCGAGGAGCACGTCGGCGCCGTCGAGCGCCGCGACCACCTGCGCGGTGTCGGCGACGTCGACGCGGCGCACGTCGACTCCGTGCCGCGCCGCGAGGTCGTCGAGGTAGCCCAGCGACACCTGGTAGGCGTGCCGCGGCACCACGACCGCGCCGCCGTCGGGCACGTCGCCGACGGCCGCGATCACGGCCGCCATGCCCGAGCCGAACACGACGCCGTGCGGGGCGCCCTCCAGCGCGGCGAGGGCGTCCTCGAACGGGTGCCACGTCTCGGTGTCCATCCGCGTGTACAGCAGCTCGCCGGGGCCGGTCACGCCCTGGTTGACGTAGGTGGAGCTCAGCACGACCGGCGGGTTCACCGGCCCGCCCTGGACGCGGGGCGGCCGGCCCGCCGTGACGGCGAGGGTGGCGGGGGACAGCGGCACCTGCGGTTCGTGCGGGTCGTGCGTCATGGCCGCAGGGTACGACGGGGCACCCGGCCGGCGACGCGCCGTCCCACCGACCTGTCAGGACGAGCGCGCGGTAGACCCGGGGCTCGCCCTGACAGGCCCTGAGTCACGCGAGTTGTCCTGACAACTCAGGTCAGACGGCGGCGCGCGGCTCGACGAGGCGGGCCAGCAGCTCGACCAGCAGCCGCTCGACCAGCGGCGCGGGCAGCGCCTCGACGAGCGCCAGCAGCGGCGCCATGGGCCCGACGCCCGGCGCCGCGTCGGGGTCGCCGCCGACCGTGCCCAGCCCGATCCCGTCCAGGAGCGCCGCGGCCGTCGCGGAGTCGAGGGTCGCGGTGGGGTCGAGGGGCGGGAGGGCGCCGAGCAGCGCGCCGGCGTCGGGCCGCGGCCGCCCGCGCACCTCGTCGGCGGCGGCGTGCAGCACCGGCACCAGCTCGTCCAGCACGCCCTCGGTGACGGGGGTGACGGTGAGGTGCGTGGTGTGCGGCAGCCGCGTGCCGTCGGCCTGGTCGAGGCCGGGCTGCGCCTGGAGGACCCAGCCGCGGCGCGCCACGGCGTCGGCCCACACGTGCGGGTCGACGCGCCGGTCCGCGGGCACCGCGGCGTCGGCGGCCACGGCCAGCAGCGGGCCGACGGGCGAGCCGACGACGCGCAGCCCGTCGATCCCGGCCGGTCCGTCGACGGCGTCGCGCAGCGCGAGGGTGGCACGCCGGGCGCGGCCGGCGAGCGTCGCGAGCCCGTCCGTACCGAGGGCCTGGAGGATCGCCCACGCGGCGGCGAGCGGGCCGCCCGAGCGCGAGCCCAGCAGCGTCGGGTTCACGACGGGGTAGCCGGGCCACCGGGTGGTGGCGAAGTACTGCGCCCGCTGGCGGTCGCGGTCGCGGTGCAGCAGCACGGACGCGCCCTTGGGTGCGAACGCGTACTTGTGCAGGTCGGCGCTCACGCTGGTCACGCCGGGCACGCGCAGGTCCCAGGCGGGCAGCCCGGGCCAGAAGGGCAGGGCGAAGCCGCCGATGCACGCGTCCACGTGCAGCGGCACGCCGTGGTCGGCGGCGAGCGCGGCGACGTCGGCCACCGGGTCGGCGGCGGCGTGCGGGTAGGACGGCGCGGAGATGACGACGAGCGCGACGTCGGCCGCGCCCGCGGGGCCGCCGGTCAGGCGCGCGCCGAGCGTCGCGGCGTCGACGGCGCCCGCCGTCGGGCCGTCGGCGGCGACGGGCACGAGGTCGAGCTCCAGCCCGTAGAGATGGGCGGCCTTCTGGAACGCGGCGTGCACCGTGACCGGGGCGACGAGCCGGGGGCGTGCCTCGCCCGGCCGCAGACGGCGGGCGGCGAGCCAGGTGTCCCGCGCGGACTGCACCGCGAGCAGGCAGCTCTCCGTGCCGCCGCTCGTCACGCTGCCGACGGTGTCCGCGTCGCCGCCGAGCAGGTCGCGCGCGAACGCGACGACGTCGCGCTCCAGGGCGGCCACCGAGCCGAACGTCGTGGGGTCGAGGCCGTTGACGGGCTGCATCGCGCGCGCCGCGTCGCCGGCGAGCGCGTCCAGCTCGGGGACGCCCGGGTCGTACACGTAGCTGAGCACCCGGCCGCCGTGGGTGGGCGCGTCGCGGTGGCGCAGGGCGGCCAGCGCCGCGAGCACGGCGGCGGGGTCCTGGGCCAGGTCGAACGGATCGTCGCGCGCGTCGGCGGGCAGGGCGGGGCGGTTCACGGGGCCTCCTGGGGACGGGGAGAGGGGGCGTCGGCCCGGGTGGGGTCGGGGGCGGCGGGGCCGGGCGCGCTGTCGTGCCCGTCGTCGTGCGCGTCGACGTCGCGCCGGCGCAACGGGTAGCGGCCGAGGGGCACGAGGCTCGCGACCACGAGCAGCGCGGGCAGGAGGCTGAACGACGCGACGATGCCGAGCACGGCGGCGGGCGGCTGGTCGACGGCCTGAGCGCCGGTGGACTCCACGTAGCCGGTGACGGCGAGCACCACGGTCAGCAGGGTGGTGCCGAGGGCCATGCCGGTGGTCTCGCCCGCGGTCCAGATGCCGCCGAACGCGCCGGCACGGTCGGTCCGCGTCACGCGGGCGTCGTGCGCGATGACGTCGGGCAGCATCGCCATCGGCAGCGACTGCATGCCCGCGTACGCCGCGCCGGCGAGGGCCACGGGTGCGTACACCCAGGCACCGGGCGCCCAGGCGAGGGGCAGCAGCGCGAGCGCCGCGACGGCGAACAGCACCGACGCCAGGCGGAACGCGCGCTCCTTGCCGGTGCGACGGGCGAGCACGCCCCACGCGGGCGTCACGACGAGCGCCGGCCCCACGAGGGCGACGAACAGGAACGTCACCGCGGCCGTGTCGTCCAGCACCCAGGTCGCGACGTACTGGGCGCCCGCGAGCATGGCGCCGGTGGCGAGCGCCTGCAGCACGAAGGCGCCGAGCAGGGTGCGGAACGGGCGGCTCGAGCGCAGCAGCCCGAGCCCCTCGCGGTAGTGCGCGGCGAGCCGGGGGCGGGCCGGGACCGGCCGCGGCGGGGCGGGCGGTCCCGCGGAGCGCTCGACCGTCGACGCCACGAGCAGCGCCGCCCCGAGCACCAGCGACGCGGCCACCGCCATCAGCAGGTACCCGAGCCGCTCGTCGTCGCCCCCGAGGCCCCGCAGCGCGGGCCCGCCGCCGCCGAACAGCAGGATCGCGGCGGTGAGCACCACGACCCGCGCGGTGAGCAGGCGCGTGCGGGCGTCGTAGGTGCCGGCGAGCTCGGCGGGCAGGGCGATGTACGGCACCTGGAACAGGCTGAACGCCGTCGCCGCCGCGAGGAAGGCGAGGAGCACCCAGGTCGCCGCTCCCGCCGGGGCGAGGCCGGCCGGCACGGCGAACGTCAGGGTGAAGAACACCGGCAGGGCGAGGCCGCCCACGACCATGAGGCGCCGGCGGCGCCCGGTGCGGGCGCGCTCGCGGTCGCTGGCCGCGCCGATCAGCGGGTCGATGACGACGTCCCACACCTTCGCCGCGGTGACGAGCAGACCGGCGAGCCCGGCCGCGACGCCGAGGGTGTCCGTGAGGTAGAAGACCAGCACCAGGCCGGGGAGCGTCGCGAACCCGCCGGTGCCGACGGACCCGACGGCGTACCGGGCGACCGTGCCCCTGCGCAGCGTCATGACGCGGGATCGTAGCGGTCCGGGAATGCCGCGGGGCCCGCCGTCCTTGTGCGTACTGTGACCCAGGCGACGAACTCTGCCCCGGCCGGCCTCGCGCTCGGCTCCCTCGACCTCGCCGGAGCGCCGCTGGTGCTCGGCGGCAACGTGTTCGGCTGGACGGCTGACGACGCCGCGTCCTTCGCGGTCCTCGACGCGTTCGCCGACGCCGGCGGGCGCATGCTCGACACCGCCGACGGGTACTCCGCCTGGGTGCCGGGCAACTCCGGGGGCGAGAGCGAGGCGACGATCGGCCGCTGGCTCGCGCGCACGGGCCGGCGCGACGACGTGCTGGTCGCGACCAAGGTCTCCGCGCACCCGCAGTTCCGCGGGCTGGCGGCGGCGAACGTCCGGGCCGCGGCGGAGGCGTCGCTGAAGCGCCTGGGCACCGACCGCATCGACCTGTACTACGCCCACTTCGACGACGCCGACACCCCGATCGAGGAGACGGCGGCGGCGTTCTCCGCCCTCGTCGACGACGGCCTCGTGCGCGAGATCGGCGTCTCCAACTACACGCCGGGGCGGATCGACGAGTGGTTCGCCGCCGTCGACGCGGCGAGCCTGCACCGTCCCGTGGCCCTGCAGCCGCACTACAACCTCGTGGAGCGCGGCTTCGAGGACGGGCTGCGCCAGGCCGCCGAGCGCCACGCGCTCGGGGTGCTGCCGTACTACGCGCTCGCCTCCGGCTTCCTCGCCGGCACCTACCGCGACGGCGAGGCGCCCGACAGCCCCCGTGCCCAGGGCGCCGCGCGCTACCTCGACGACCGCGGGCGGCGCGTGCTGGCCGCGCTCGACGACGTCGCCGCCGCCCACGACGCGCCCGTCGCGTCCGTCGCGCTGGCCTGGCTGCGCGCGCAGCCGACCGTCGTCGCGCCTATCGCCAGCGCCCGGCACACGGGCCAGCTCGGCGCCCTGCTGCGCTCGATGACGCTGGAGCTCACTCCCGACGAGCTCGCCCGGCTGGACGGCGCCTCCGCCTGAACCGTCTCGGGGCGGTCGTCAGTCCTCGAGGGGGCCGAGCACGGCCTGCGCGACGGTCGAGTGGGCGGACTCGTCGTCGCTGGGATGGAAGATGCCGGCGAGCACGTCGCGGTAGAGCCGGCCGAGCTCGGAGCGGTTGAAGTACGTGGACCCGCCGGAGCAACGGATCGCCTCGTCCACCACCTGGCGGGCCGTCTCCGTCACGCGCACCTTGAGCCCCGCCGTCGAGCGGAAGAAGCCGGCACCTGACCCGGACCGCACGTCGACCTGGGCGTCGACCTCGCCCGCCACGAGGTCGAGCTGCGGCCACAGGCCGTCCAGCGCGAGGGCGGCGGTGCCGATGCGCCAGCGGATGTCCGGGTCCTGCGAGTACGCCTTGCCGGTCTTCATCGAGCGCCGCTTCCCGACCGTCTCGACGGCGAGCGCCAGCGCGCGGTCGGCGATCCCCAGGTAGACGCTCGCGAGCAGGATCTCGAAGCTGGTGAAGATCCCCAGCACGTACGGGTCGAGGCTGGGGCCGGGCGCGATGCGCCGCAGCACGCGGTCGGCGGGGGCGTGGGCGCCGTCGAGCACGGTGGTGCAGGACTGCGACGCCCGCATGCCGAGCGTGTCCCAGTCGTCCTTGATCTCGAAGCCGCCGCCGTCACGGGTGACGAACGCGTGCACGATGCGCGGGTCGTCGGGGTCGGTCGCGTCGTCCAGGCCCATGACACCGAGACGCGTCCAGCCGGGGGAGTTGGACGTGAAGATCTTCGTGCCGTGGAAGGAGTACCCGCCGTCGCCGTCGGGACGGGCCTCGGTGCGCGAGCCGAGCAGCACCAGGTCGTTGCCCGCCTCGGAGTAGCCGAAGCCGAAGACCTCGCCGTGCGCCGTCTCCTCGAGCAGCCAGTCGAGGGAGGAGTCGCCGCGCTCGTGCAGGAACCGGGCGACGCCCACCCACACGTGGTGCATGTTCACCGCCAGGGCCGTGGCGGGCGCCGCGCCGGCGAGCCGGGCCTGCTCGCGCGCGGCCTCGCGCAGGGTCAGGCCGGCGCCCCCCAGGTGCTGCGGGACCATCGCCTGCAGGTACCCCGCCGCCTTGAGGTCGGCGAGGTCGTCGGCGAAGAACGCGTTCTCGCGGTCGTACGCCGCCGCACGGCCGCGGATCGTCTCCAGCAGCTCGTCGGTGAGGATCTGGCGCGGGGCGGAGAGCGGCGAGGGGAAGGACGACGGCGCGGCGTCCGGCGAGGTCACAGGCATGACCTCACCGTACGCCGCGCCCTGGCTCAGACGTCCGCCGTCGCCTCCTGCCCCTGCGGCAGCAAACGGTGCAGCACGTCCGCCAGCGTGACGACGCCGAGCGTGCGCCCGTCGCGCCGCACCAGCGCGAGCTGCTCTCCCGCCTCGCGCAGCAGCGAGATCGCCGCGTGCACGGTGGTCGCCGCGTCGAGCACGAACGGCGCGCGCGCCACGGGTGCCACGGGGGCGCCGTCGTCGAGCAGCAGGGTGTCGCGCACGTGCACGACGCCGGCCACCTCACCCTCGGCACCGCCGTCGCGCAGCAGGATGCGCAGGTGGCCGGACGCCACGGACGCGGCGCGCACGTCGGAGGCCGTGGCGTCCGCGGCGACAGAGGTGGGGCGTGCCCCCTCCGGCACCAGCGCGTCGACGGTGAGGGTCTCGAGCTCGAGCGCCCCGGCGATCTGCGTGGAGTACGTGGCGTCGAGCGCGCCGACGTTCACGGAGTGCTCCACGAGGTGCCGCAGGGTGGCCGGGTCGTGACCCGCCTCGATGTGGTCCACCGGCTCCACGCCGACGGCACGCAGGCACTGGTTGGCCAGCGCGTTGAGCCAGCGCAGCACGGGCCGGGTGACCCACATGAACGCCCGCATCGGCAGGGCGAGGAGCGTCGCGGACGCCTCCGGGTGCGCGATGGCCCACGACTTGGGCGCCATCTCGCCCACCACGAGGTGCAGGAACGTCACGAGGATCAGCGCGAGCACGAAGCCCGCGACGTCGGCCACCCAGTACGGCGCGCCCCACGCCGCGAACAGCGGCGTGAGCCAGTGGTGGACCGCCGGCTTGGTCACGGCGCCGAGCGCCAGGGTGCAGGCGGTGATGCCGAGCTGCGACCCGGCGAGCAGCAGCGTGAGCTCGGACGAGCTGCGCAGCGCGGCCCGGGCGGACCGGCTGCGCGGGGCGGCGTCCTCCAGCCGGTGGCGGCGCGCCCCGAGCAGGGCGAACTCCACGGCCACGAAGAACGCGCTGAGCGCGATGATCACGACGGTCGCGACGACGACGACCCAGGGGTTGCTCATCGGTCGTCCTCCTTCGCGAGGTCGGGCGTGGCGTCCGGGGCGGGCTCGACCGTGCCCTCCGCGGTGCCCTCGAACAGCCGCACGCGCACCAGGTGGGGCACGTGCCGCTCGACCGAGATCACGTCGACCTCGAGCCATCGGCGGCGGGGTTCGTCGTGCACGAGGTCCGCCGGGTCCGGCGGGAGGTCGACCCTCACCGCGTCTCCCGCGCGGGGCAGCGCGCCCGTCTGCGCGATGAGCAGCCCGGCGACCGTCTCGTGGTCGCCGCGCGGCAGGTCGTGCCCGATGGCGCGCTCCGCCTCGTCCAGGTGGACGTCGCCGCCCATCACCCAGGCGCCGTCGTCCTCGTGCGCCACGGTGACCGGCAGGTCCGGGTCGTGCTCGTCGGTGATCTCGCCGACGAGCTCCTCGGCGAGGTCCTCGAGGGTGAGCACGCCCGCGAGGCCGCCGTACTCGTCGACGACGACGGCGAGCTGGTTGCGGGTGCGCGTCAGCTCGGTGAGGGCGTCCGGCAGCGCCATGAGGGTGGGCAGCACGGTGACCGGCCGCATGAGGTCGGTGACGGGAGCGGCGTCGTCGAGGCCGGTGCGCAGCAGGTCGGTGAGCTGGACGACGCCGAGCGCGCGGTCCTCGGCGTCCACCACCGGGTAGCGGGAGTGGCCGCCGGACATGAGCGTGCGCAGCTCGCCCACGGTGAGGGCAGGGTCGACGGTGCCGACGCGCGAGCGCGGGATCATGGCGTGCTCGACGTCGTGCTGCGGGAAGTCGAGGATGCGGTCGATCAGCACCGACAGGTCGTCGGGGAGGTCGCCGCTCTCGCGCGAGTCGGCCACGATGTGCTCGAGGTCGCGGGCGGTGGCGGAGTGCTCGACGTCGTGCACCGGCTCGATCTTCAGCACGCGCAGCAGCGCGTTCGACGCCTTGTCGAAGATCGCGATGAGCCAGCCGAGGACCGTGAGGTACGCCGTCGTCGAGCCGGCCAGGCGCAGGGCCGTGGGCTCCGGCCGGGCGATGGCGAGGTTCTTCGGGAACAGCTCGCCGAACAGCATCTGCACCAGCGTCGAGACGGCGAGCGCCGCCACCGTGCCGACGGCCACGCCGACCCCGGTGGGGACGCCGACGCCGCCGAGCATCGTGCCCAGCGCGTCGCCCACCAGGGGCTCGGCGACGTAGCCGACCAGCAGGCCGGTCACGGTGATGCCGAGCTGGGCGCCCGAGAGGACGAAGGACGTGCGGCGCGTGACGGCGAGGGCGCGCTTCGCGGTCGCGTCACCGGCCTCCGCGCGGGCGGCGAGCCGGGAGCGGTCCACGGTCATGTAGGCGAACTCCTGGGCGACGAAGTAGGCCGTCGCCGCCGTGATCACGAGGATCACCAGGATGCCGAGGAGGAGGGAGAGGACGGCGGTCACCGGGGGCGCACCGCCTCAGGGTCGGCAGGAGTCGAGGGCTGCGGGGAGCCCGGACTATGACTGGGGTCGTCGGCGGGCGCGGCCTGATCCTCGGCCGGGGGCGCCGCGATGGCGTTCGAGTCGTTCGTGATGTCCACGATCGCCCCAACGACGCTCCCGCGCCATCGGTTCCCGGCGCTACGCTCCCGTGCACACGGTCGACGAGGACCGTGCCGCACGAAGGGACCGCCATGTCCGAGACCAGCGCCGACACCGCCGTCGGCCGCAGCGCCGACACCAGCAGCACCGACCGTTCCGTCATCCGCAGCCCGCACGCCGACGTCGAGATCCCCGACGTCAGCCTCTACGACTTCCTCTTCGCGTCCCTCGCCGCCGCGGACGTCGACCGGGTCGCGCTGGTCGACGGCCCGAGCGGCGCCAGGATCACCTACGGGGAGCTGCGTGACCGCGTGGAGGCGATCGCCGGGGCGTTCGCCGCCCGGGGCCTGGGCCTCGGGGACGTGGTGGCCCTGCACAGCCCCAACGTGCCCGCCTTCGTCGCCGTCTTCCACGGGCTGCTGCGGGCCGGCATCACGGTGACCACGATCAACGCGCTCGCGTCGGGGCGCGAGGTCGCCAAGCAGCTCGGGTCGTCCGGGGCGAGGGCGCTCGTGACCGTCTCGGCCCTGCTGCCGGCGGCCGAGGCCGGCGCCGACGCCGTAGGGATGGCGGCCGCCGACGTCGTCGTGCTCGACGGCGCGGACGGCCACCCGTCGCTCGGGGAGCTCCTCGCGGGCGGCCACGCCGCGCCCGACGTCGCGTTCGACCCCCGCACGCACCTCGCCGTCCTGCCCTACTCGTCGGGCACGACGGGGCTGCCGAAGGGCGTGATGCTGACCCACCGCAACCTCGTGGCGAACGTGGTGCAGACGGAGGCGTACCTGCCCCTCGCACCTGACGACGTCGTCCCCGCGGTCCTGCCGTTCTTCCACATTTACGGCATGACGGTGCTCATGAACGGCGCGATCTACCAGCGCTCGGCGCTCGTCACCCTGCCGCGGTTCGACCTCGCCGAGTACCTGCGCGTCGTCGAGCAGCACCGGGCCACCGTGCTGTTCGTCGCGCCGCCCATCGCGCTGGCGCTCGCCAAGCACCCGGCGGCCGCCGGCAGGGACCTGTCCAGCGTGCGGATCCTCATGTCGGGGGCGGCCCCGTTCGACGAGCACCTGGCCGAGGCGGTGGGCCGCCGCCTGCCGGGCGCCCGGGTGCTGCAGGGGTACGGGATGTCCGAGATGTCGCCGGTCTCGCACGTCGTGCCCGTCGACCGCACCGACATCTCCCCGGGCACCGTCGGCCTGCTGGTGCCCAACATGCTGGCCAAGGTCGTCGACCCGGCGACGGGCGAGGCGATCGCGCTGCCCGAGGTCGGTGTCAGCGCGCCCGGCGAGCTGCTGTGCTCCGGTCCGAACGTCATGGTCGGCTACCTCGCCGACGAGCAGGCCACCCGGGACACGCTCGAGCCCGACGGCTTCCTGCACACCGGCGACATCGTGACGGTCGACGCGGACGGCGCGTTCACGGTGGTCGACCGCCTCAAGGAGCTCATCAAGCACAAGGGGTACCAGGTGGCGCCCGCCGAGCTGGAGGCGCTGCTGCTCACGCACCCCGAGATCGCGGACGCGGCCGTGATCGGCGTGCCGGACCCGGAGTCGGGGGAGGTGCCGAAGGCGTTCGTCGTGCGGGCCGAGGGCAGCAGGCTCGACGGCGGCGACGTGCAGGCCTTCGTCGCCGAGCACGTCGCCCCGTACAAGAAGGTGCGGGTCGTGGAGTTCGTCGACGCGGTCCCGAAGTCCGCGGCGGGGAAGATCCTGCGCAAGGAGCTGCGCGCCCGCTGAGGTGGTGGGGACGGCGGGTCCGGGTCCGGTAGGTTGGGCGGCGATGTCCGACGCCACCGCCGCTCCCACGAGCCCCGTTCCTGCCGTCCCGCCCGCAGGCGACGGTGCCCCGCGCAAGACCCGCGTCGCCGTGCTGTTCGGCGGTCGCTCGGGCGAGCACGCCATCTCCGCGTCCACCGCGGCCGGCGTGCTGCGCGCGATCGACCGCGACCGCTACGACGTCGTGCCCGTGGGCATCACGCGCGAGGGTCGCTGGGTGATCGCCGCCGACGACCCGGAGCGGTGGCAGATCACCGACGGCCGGCTGCCGGAGGTGACCGCCGACTCGGGCGCCGAGGTCGTGCTGTCGCTCACCCAGGGCGAGCGCACCCTGCGCGTGCTGGAGCCGGGCCAGGTGCCCGCGCTGCTCGGCGAGGTCGACGTCGTCTTCCCGCTGCTGCACGGGCCGTTCGGCGAGGACGGCACGGTGCAGGGCCTGCTGGAGCTGTCGGACGTGCACTACGTCGGCGCGGGCGTGCTCGCCTCGGCGGTCGGCATGGACAAGCACTTCATGAAGCTCGTGCTCGCCGGCCAGGGCCTCGCCGTCGGCCCGTACGTCGTGATCCGCCCCCGGGAGTGGGAGCGGGACCGCGCCGCGTGCGTCGCCGCCGTCGAGCCGCTCGGCCTGCCGCTGTTCGTCAAGCCCGCCCGCGCGGGGTCGTCGCTCGGCATCACGCGCGTGGACGACCTGGCCGACCTGCCCGCCGCCGTCGACGCCGCGCGCGAGCACGACCCCAAGGTGGTCGTCGAGGCCGGGATCGACGGCCGCGAGATCGAGTGCGCCGTGCTCGGCGGGCACGACGGCGCGCGGGCGCGGGCGTCGCTGCCCGGCGAGATCGTCGTCGACCACGACAGCCACGCGTTCTACGACTTCGAGGCGAAGTACCTCGACGAGGCGCACGTCGACCTGCGCTGCCCGGCCGAGCTGCCGCAGGCCGTCATCGACGAGATCCGCGAGGTCGCGGTGCGCACGTTCGAGGCGGTGGAGGCCGAGGGCCTGTCCCGCGTGGACGTCTTCGTCACCCCCGACGAGCGCGTGATCGTCAACGAGATCAACACCATGCCCGGGTTCACGCCCTTCTCGATGTACCCGCGCATGTGGGAGGCGTCGGGCGTGAGCTACCCCGAGCTCGTCGACGAGCTCATCCAGCTCGCCCTGGAGCGCCCCACCGGCCTGCGCTGAACGGCGTCGTGCAGGAGGTCGGCGAGCCTCAGGGCACCACGAGCTCGCCGAGCGGGCCCGGGGCGTGCGCGACCTCCCACAGGAACCCGTCGGGGTCGGTGAAGTAGCCCGAGTAGCCGCCCCACTCGCGCTGCACGCCGTCGCGGACCGTCGCGGCGCCGGCCCGGCGGGCGTGCGCCAGGACGGCGTCCACGTCGGCCGGCGTGCCGACGTTGTGCGCCAGGGTCAGCGGCGCGGTGCCGCCGCGCACCACCGGCCCGATCTCCTCCGTGGCGTGCCCCTCGTCCCAGAGCGACAGCACGACGTGCTGCCCGACCTGGAACATCAGCACCTCGCCGGGCGCCTCCATCAGCGGCTCCCAGCCGAGGCCCTCCACGTAGAAGCGCCGCGTGGCGGCGAGGTCGGCGACGACGAGGGTGACGAGGCTCAGGCGCTGGTCCATCCCGTCACCGTGCCACGGGCGGTCGGTCCGCGCCTCGGCAGTCGCGTCAGGTGCACTGCGCGGTCGGCGGCACGTTGCTCACGGCCTGGGCGAGATCGCCGACGAACGACGTCGAGTGGTCCTCGGTGACCGACGGGGGCACGACGACCTCGACGGCGGGCTCGCGACCGTAGGTGGTGAACCGCCAAGTCCCGTCCTCGCCGGCCTCGACGATCCAGTCCACGGCGCCCGCCGGGGACTCGACGCGCTGGCAGTCGGGAGAGGGTCCGGGCGGGGTGACGCCGCAGCGCAGCGTCACGGCGGCCCCGGGCTCGCCCCAGGCGGCGGTGGCCTGGGCGTTGGTCTTCGCCTTGTCGAGGTCGCCCGCGAGCACGTCGGGCAGCGCGAGCATGACGGGCGCGCAGTCCGGGTTGGCGGCGTCCTCGGCGGGCGTCGCGCCGATCGTGGTGGCGCAGGCAGCCAACGGGAGGACGAGGACGCCCAGCGCGACGGCGCGGGCAGCGGCGCGGGACGACATCAGGGCACGGGCACGACGGGGCACGGCGACCACGCTACCGGGCGGGACGTGCCCGCCGACCGCCTACAGTCGTCCCGTGACCGACGCCACCCGACCCCTCGTGCGCGACCTGTCCGAGGAGGACCTGCTCGCGCGGATCTTCCCGCTGCTGCCCGCGGCGGCGGCGACCCTGCTCGGCCCGGGGGACGACGCGGCGGTGGTCGCGGCCCCGGACGCGCGGTTCGTGGTCACGACGGACGTGCTCGTCGAGGACCGGCACTTCCGCCGGCGCTGGTCGGGCGGGTACGACGTCGGGGCGCGGGCCGCGACGGCCAACCTCGCGGACGTCGCGGCGATGGGCGCGCGCCCGACCTCCCTGGTCGTGTCGCTCGTGGTCCCGGGAGACCTGCCGGTCGACTGGGTGACCGGGCTCGCCCGCGGCCTGGCGGACGTGTCCGCGCCGGTCGGGGCGGGCGTCGTGGGCGGGGACCTGTCGGGCGGCGAGACCGTGGTCGTGGCGGTCACCGCGCACGGCGACCTGGAGGGGCGTGCGCCCGTGACGCGGGCCGGTGCGCGGCCGGGCGACGTGCTGGCCTACGCCGGGCACCGCGGGCTCTCGGCGGCAGGCCTCGCGCTGCTCGACGCCGGCGCGGCGGCCCCCGCGGACGCGACGACCGTCGACGGCGCGGCGGGGGTCGGTGCCTGCGTGGCCGGCTACCTGCGCCCGGGGGCGCCGCTCGCGGCCGGTCCGGCGGCGGCCCGGGGCGGGGCCACCGCGATGCTGGACGTCTCGGACGGGCTGCTGCGCGACGCGGGCCGGATGGCGCGCGCGAGCGGCGTCGGCGTGGACGTCGAGGCGGGCGCGCTGGCGATCGACGTCGAGCGGCTGCTGCCCGCCGCCCGGGGGCTGGGGCTCGACCCGGAGGCCGCTCGGGACGCCGCGCGGGGATGGGCGCTCACCGGGGGAGAGGACCACGGCCTGCTCGCCGCGTTCCCGCCGGGCGTCGCGCTGCCGGAGGGCTTCCGCCGTGTGGGGCAGGTGCGGCAGGGACCCGCCGTCGTCACCGTGGACGGTGCGGAGCCCGCCGCGCGCGGCGGGTGGGACCACTTCGGCGGGTGACCGCGCGGGGGTCGCTCAGCCGCGGCGGTAGCGCACCTCGGTGACCGGGGTGTCGCCGATGTCGTCCATGCGCTCGACGCCGTCCGCCTGGAAGCCGTGGCGGCGGTAGAAGTGGCGTGCGCGCTCGTTCTGCGCGAGCACCCACAGCGACATCGGCACGCCGTCGGGGACGTCGGCGAGGACGGTGCGCATCAGGTCGCGGGCGACGCCGCGGCCCCAGGACTCGGGGTCGAGATAGATCGCGTAGAGCTCGAGGTCGCCGTCCTCGGCGTCCTCGTCGCGCGACGGGCCGTAGCTCGCGAAACCCAGGAGGCGGCCGTCGCCCTCGGCGACGAGCGTGGTGCGGGTGCCCTCGTCGAGGATCTGCTGCCACTGGGCGGCCCGCTCGGTCGCGTCGAGGGAGTCGAGGTACTCGGCCGGCAGCACGCTGGCGTAGGCGCCCTTCCACGAGGTGAGGTGCACCTGGGCGATCCGCCCGGCGTCGGTCACCGCGGCGGGCCGGATCTCCACGTCGCTGTCGGTCTGCACGATCATCTGCTCAGAGTGCCACGTCGTCGCCGCCTCGGCCAAGGCCGTTTGGTGAATCCTTCACGAATTCTTTGCCGGTGTCCGCGGGCGACGAGCGCGCGGGGACGCCGGGTGCACGAGGGGACGACGAGACGCCCGCCGGGAAGATCCCGACGGGCGTCTCGCGAAAGCGTCGAAGCACCGGGGTGTGCCCGGTGCGCAGGCTCAGGCCTGGCGCGTGACCTTGCCCGCCTTGAGGCAGGAGGTGCAGACGTTCACACGCTTGGGGGTGCCCGCGACCACGGCACGGACGCGCTGGATGTTCGGGTTCCAGCGGCGCTTCGTGCGGATGTGGGAGTGCGAGATGCTGTGCCCGAAGCCCGGGCCCTTGCCGCAGACGTCGCAGTTGGCAGCCACGGTCTCTCCTGAATCGTCGTGACACGACCCGCGCCAGGGCAGCAGGACGTGAAGCTTGGTGGTTGGGGGAGCCCGGAACAGGCCGGGCAACCACACGAGGATAGCCGATCGGAGGAGTGCCCCTCAACGTGTGGTGTCTCACCGCTACCGTGGGGGCGTGCAACAGCCCGAGCTCCTCGACGCCTCCGTCGTCCGTGCCTGGGTGAGCACGGCCGCCCGGGCCCTGGCCGAGGCCCGCGCCGAGATCGACCGCGTGAACGTCTTCCCCGTGGCCGACGGGGACACCGGCACCAACATGTACCTCACGATCCGCGATGCCGCGGCGGCCGTCCACGCCGCGCCCGCGGACGCCGGCGGGGCGCGCCTGCTGCGGCTGGCCGCGCGGGCGGCCCTGCGCGGCGCACGGGGGAACTCCGGGGTGATCCTCAGCGAGTGGTTGCGCGGTCTCACCGTCGCCGCGACGCGTGGCGACAGCCTCGCCATCGCGCTCGACGTCGCTGCCCGGACCGCGCGCCACGCCGTCGCGCACCCCGCGCCCGGCACCATCCTCACGGCGGCGGAGTCCGCCGCGGCCGCGGCCCGGCACGCCGAGGCCGGCGGGATGGTCGGTCCCGCCGGAGCGGCGGCGCGGCTGTCCACGACCGACGCCGCCTGCCGCGGTGCGCGGGAGGCGGCCCTGCGCAGCGTGGGGGCGCTGGAACCGTTGCGTGCCGCCGGCGTGCTCGACGCCGGCGCCTGCGGGCTCGTGCTGGTGCTGCGGTCCCTGGCGGCGGCGCAGCGGGCGGCCGCCGAGGGAGTGTCGGAGGCGGACGGCAGCATCGGCCCCGTGCTGCTGGACATCGACCTGCGAGGACACGCGGCGCCCTCCGCCGGCGAGGCCGCCGAGGGAGACGACGGGTCGCGCACCGGCCGGGGCACGGGCCCCGGCGGTGCCCTGCCCGCGGGTGGGCCCGAGGGTGGGCACGAGCGGTCGCACGGGCATCCCCACGAGCATCCCCACGAGCACGGCGGCGTCGCGACCGACGACGTCGAGCTCATGTTCCTGCTGGAACGGTCGGCGTCCGCCGCCGACTTCAGCCCCGGCGCGGTGGCCGACGCGTTGCGCGCCGACCTGGACGACGTCGGGAGCTCGGTCGTCGTCGTGGGCGGCGCCGAGGACGGCACCGGTGCGGACGACGTCGACCGCTCGCTCTGGCAGGCCCACGTGCACACCGCGGACCTCGACGCGGCGCTCGGCGTGGCACGGCGCTGGGCGTCGCGGGGCGCGGTGTCGCGGGTGTCGGTGCGGCACCTCGCGGTCCCGCCCGACCGGTGGGCGGTGGTCGTCACGACGGCCGCGCCGGCGCTGGCCGCCGAGCTCGCGCGCGGCGGCGCCGTCGTGGTCCTCGACCTCGACGTCCCCCCGACCGCGGCGGACCTCGTCGCCGCGGCGGTCGGGGCGGGGGCCCCGCGGGTGCTCGTCCTCGCGCCCGAGGCGCTGCAGACCGACCCCGTGGGCCCGGGAGCGGGCGCCGCGGACGGGCCCGAGGCGGCGCCCGAGATCGTGCGGGTCGTCGCGCCCGGCGACGTGCACGTCGTGGCGGGGATGTCCGCGCTGGCCGCGACGCTCGACGACCCGCGCGAGCAGGACGCGGGCGTCCCCGACGCCGTCGGTGCGGTGGTCGCGGGGCTGCGCGTCGGCGGCGGCCCGGCCGTCACGGTCGGCGCCATCGTCAAGCGGCTCGTGGCGGGTTCGCCGATCGCGATCGTCACCCTGCTGCCCGACGACGACGTCCCTGACGCCACCGTCGAGGTGCTCGCGTCGCGGGCCGCGGCCGTGTCCGACGGCGCGGACGTCGTCGTCATGCGCACCGGTCGCCCCGGGGACCACGTGGCGATCGGCGTCGAGCCGCTCGCCGTCGACGCGGCGGAGGGACCCGCGTGACCGGGCGCGAGGGCGAGGCGCTGACCAAGGTGCTGGGGGCCCGCAGCGCGGGCCCGCTGGCCAAGCTGGGCCTCGTCACCGTCGGGGACCTGCTGCGGCACTACCCGCGCCGGTACGGCGACCCCGGCACGCTCACGGACATGGACCGGCTGGCGCTCGGCGAGCACGTCACCGTGATGGCGCGGGTCGCGCGGGCGACCGTCCGGACCATGCGCTCGCGCGCGGGCGCCATGCTGTCGGCGGTCGTCACGGACGGCCGGCACGAGCTGGCGCTGACGTTCTTCGCCAAGCGTGCCGGCGCGCTGCGGCCGCACGAGGACAAGCTGCGACCGGGGCGCGTGGGGCTGTTCACGGGGGTGGTGAGCGAGTACCGGGGCACCCGCCAGCTCACCCACCCGGACTACGTCCTCGTGGGCGTGGACGCGGACGACGCCGAGGAGGCGATGTTCGAGGCCAGCCGACCCATCCCCATCTACCCCGCGTCGTCGTCCGTGCCCTCCTGGCGCATCCAGCGGGCCGTGCGCACGGTCCTCGACCCGCTCACCGAGGCGGACGTCGAGGACCCGGTTCCCGACGAGGTCCGTGCCCGGCACGGGTTGCCGAGCCGGCTCGACGCCCTGCGCGCGATCCACCACCCCGTCGACCAGGCCTCCTGGCAGCAGGCACGTCACCGCTTCCGCTTCGAGGAGGCCTTCGTGCTGCAGGCGGCGCTCGCGCAGCGCCGGGCGCACGCCGCCGAGCAGGAGGCCACGGCCCGCCCGTCGCGGGGGCCGGGGGAGCCGAGCCTGCTCGCCGACTTCGACGCGGCACTGCCCTTCACGCTGACGGACGGGCAGCGCGCGGTGGGCGAGGACCTCGCGCACGAGCTCGCGCAGGCCCGCCCGATGCAGCGGCTGCTGCAGGGCGAGGTGGGCTCCGGCAAGACGGTCGTGGCGCTCCGGGCGATGCTGCAGGTGGTCGACGCCGGCGGCCAGGCCGCGCTCCTGGCGCCCACGGAGGTGCTCGCGGCGCAGCACGCCCGCACCCTGCGCGCCCTCCTCGGGCCGCTCGCCGAGGGCGGGCTGCTCGGCGGGGCCGCGCACGGCACCAGGGTCGCCCTTCTCACCGGATCGCTCGGCGCCGCCGCCCGCAAGGAGGCGCTGCTGCAGGCCGCGAGCGGGGAGGCGGGGATCGTCGTGGGCACGCACGCCCTGCTGGGCGACCAGGTGCAGTTCGCCGACCTGGGTCTCGTCGTCGTCGACGAGCAGCACCGGTTCGGCGTCGAGCAGCGCGACGCGCTGCGCGCCAAGGGGCGCGTGGCGCCGCACGTGCTCGTCATGACGGCCACGCCCATCCCGCGCACGGTCGCGATGACGGTGTTCGGCGACCTCGAGACGTCGTCGCTCACGCAGGTGCCCGCCGGGCGCGCCGGCATCACCTCGCACGTGGTCCCCGCCGGCAACCCGCGGTGGATGGAGCGCACCTGGTCGCGTGTGCGCGAGGAGGTCGACAAGGGGCACCGCGCGTACGTCGTGTGCCCGCGGATCCACCCCGACGAGGACCTCCCCGCCGGCGGCGGGGCAGCGGCGAAGGACTTCGACGACGTCCCGGACCTGCTCGAGCTCATGGACGGCGACGGGGCGGCCGACGAGCGTCCGGCGCTGCGCGCCGTGCTCGAGGTGGCGGACATGCTGCGCGAGACGCCGGCGCTCGACGGCCTCGACGTCGGCGTGCTGCACGGCCAGATGGCGCCCGCGGACAAGGAGTCCGCGATGGCCCGGTTCGCGGCCGGCGAGCTGCAGGTGCTGGTCTCCACCACCGTGATCGAGGTCGGCGTGGACGTGCCCGAGGCCACGGTGATGGTCGTCTTCGACGCCGACCGGTTCGGCCTGTCCCAGCTCCACCAGCTGCGCGGCCGGGTCGGGCGCGGCTCCGCGCCGGGGCTGTGCCTCCTGGTCTCGACGGCGCAGCCCGGCACGCCCGCGGCGACCCGGGTCGAGGCGCTCGCGGAGACGACCGACGGTTTCCGGCTCGCCACCCTGGACCTCGAGCTGCGCTCCGAGGGCGACGTGCTCGGCGCGGCCCAGTCCGGCCGCTCCAGCTCGCTGCGCCTGCTGCGCGTCGTGCAGGACGCCGACCTCATCGCCGACGCGCGGCGGGAGGCCACCGCCGTCGTCGACGCCGACCTCGAGCTCGGTGAGCACCCCGAGCTGCGCGCGGCGATCGCGGCGCAGCTGGACGACGAGCAGGAGGAGTTCCTCGAACGGGCCTGACCGGTCGACTGGTGTCGACTGGTTAGGCTCGGCGCCATGACGAGGATCGTGGCCGGCCGGTTCGGCGGGCGCTCGCTGCAGGTGCCGCCGAAGGGCACGCGACCCACCAGCGACCGGGTCCGCGAGGCGATCTTCTCCCGGCTGGACCACCTCGACGTGCTGGACGGCGCGCGGGTGCTCGACCTGTACGCGGGCTCCGGAGCGCTCGGCCTCGAGGCCTTGAGCCGCGGCGCCGCCGACGTCGTGCTGGTGGACGCGAACCGGCGGGCGGCGGACGTCGCCCGCCGCAACGTGGCGACCCTGGGCCTGCAGCGCGAGGTGCGGGTCGTCGCCGACTCCGCGGAGCGGTTCGCCGCCGGCGTCGCCGCACGCAAGGCCGGGACGGGCGCGGCGACCGGGTTCGACGTCGTCTTCCTCGACCCGCCCTACGACCTGGCCGAGGACGCGCTCGCGACGGTCCTGACCCACCTGGCCGCACCCGGGGTGCTGGCCGCGGGCGCCGTCGTCGTGGTGGAGCGGTCCACCCGTAGCCCCGAGCCGGCCTGGCCCACGGGCCTGGAGGTGCTCGCCCGCAAGGACTACGGGGAGACGGCGGTGCACTACGCCGAGCCGTCCGACCCCTCCGACGCTTCGGACCCGGTCGGGTCGGAGGGCGCGGGGGCCGGCGGGGCGTAGCGCTCCGCCCCCTCGAGGACGGCGACGGGCACGGCGGCCAGGGCCTCCGCGTCGGCCGCGTCGACGAGCGGCACGGTCTCCCCGGCCGCCGCCTCGAGCAGCCGCCGGACCGCCGGGTCGCCCGGCACGGTGCCCTCGCACTCGCGCAGGTGCTCCAGGAGGAAGCCGCGCACGGCGGCGGCCGGCACCGAGTCGGCGCCCGGGCCCGTCCCGAGCGCCATCAGCAGCATCGCGGGGACCCGCGGCGACCCCGGGCCGCCGATGCCCGGCTGGAAGTAGGGCACGGCGAGCACGCGCGCCCCGTGCCGCGAGTAGAAGCGCAGGCGCGCCGCCGGGTCCCCGTGGCTCGGGTGGGGCGCGTGGTGGCCGGGGTGCTCGACCTCCGCCAGCACGAACACGGGGTGCAGCTCCTCGCGCCACCCGGCGAGCGACCGGTCGAGGAGCCGACCGCCGAGGCCTCCGCCACGGTGACCGGGCGCCAGCGCGAGGTAGTCCACGAGCAGCACCTGCGTGGCCCGCGACCACGAGGCCACGATCCCGGCGACGACCGTCCCGTCCTGCTCCACGCCGTAGGCCGTGAGCCCGCCCGCCGCGAGGCCGGCCCGCAGGTCGTCGGACGACGTGAGCTCGTCGGGCGGGAAGGACGGCGCCAGGACGTGCCGCCACAGCGAGTCGAGCTGTGCCGGTTCGGTCAGCGGCACCACGGTCGGCTCCGCGGGCGACGGGTGGGGCGCGGCGTCGTCGGTCATGCCCTCAGGGTGTCCCCGTCGCGGGGTGACGGCACCCCGACCGGGCTCCCGGGGATCGCGACGCCGCTGTACTAGCGTGACGGCGTGAGCATCGCCGTCTGCCCCGGGTCGTTCGACCCGATCACGCTCGGCCACCTCGACATCGTGCGGCGCACGCGCCGGATGTTCGACGTCGTGGTGGTCGGGGTGGCCCGCAACGCCGCCAAGAACGCGCTGCTCGGCCCCGAGGAGCGGGTGGAGCTGGCCCGGACGGCGCTCGCGGCCGACCCGGAGACCGCCGACGTGCGGGTCGAGGTGGTGCCGGGGCTGCTGGTGGACTTCTGCCGGGAGGTCGGGGCCGTCGCGGTGGTCAAGGGCCTCCGCGGCGGTGCGGACTTCGACTCCGAGCTGCCGATGGCCCTCATGAACCGGCACCTGACCGGGATCGAGACGGTCTTCGTCCCGGGGGAGCAGCGGTACGCGCACGTCGCGTCGTCGCTGGTCAAGGACGTGGCCCGGTACGGCGGGCCGATCGACGACCTGGTGCCGGACGGCGTCGCGGACGCGGTGCGAGCAGCCCTCGGCAGATGACGCGGGGCTGACGAGCCGGGCCCCACGAGCAGGGCCCCACGAGCAGGACCAAGGAGCAGGGGATGAGCGAGACGACCGAGACCACTCCCGGGACCGGCCAGGGGGGCAACCCGGCCGGCGGGCTGCTGGACATCCTGGAGGACCTGGCCGCGCTGGTCGAGAACGCGCGCTCCGTGCCGCTGTCGACCAACGTGAAGGTGGACCGCGACCAGGCGCTGGCGCTCGTGGACGAGCTGCGCGACGCGCTGCCCACGCAGGTGGCCCGCGCCGACGAGGTGCTCGCGGCCGCCCGCGACACCCTGGACGACGCGCACCGCCAGGCGGAGGAGATCGTGGCCGCCGCCCGCGCCCGGGCGATCGAGCTGGTGCAGTCCGAGCAGGTCGTCGTGCAGGCGCAGTCGCGCGCGGCCGAGGTCGTCGCCGAGTCGGAGGCGCGCGCGGCGGCGCTGCGCACCGACGCGGACTCGTACTGCGACGGGCGCCTCGCGGACTTCCAGCAGGACCTCGACGCCCTGTCGAACCAGGTGCGTGCCGGCCGGGAGAAGCTGGCCGGGCGCCTCGAGCAGGGCGCGCCGCGGGTTCGGTGGGACTCCGTCGCCGATCCGCGCTGGCCGCAGGAGAGGCGCTCCTGACCGGCCCTCCTGACACGCGCTCCTGACGCGCACATCGCGGGCCGGGGCCGCCTCGTAGCGCGTGAGAGACTCGTCACTCGCGGGCGTGCTGCACCACGGCGCCGGCATGGCCTAGACTAGGTCGCTGGCCCGGGTCCGGGCCGAACTCCTTCCCGCCCGTCGGGTCCACCCCTGTTCATCGGAGCCTGCCATCGCCACCGCGAAGCCCTCGCCGCTCGTGCTCGACACGCACGAGCTGTCTCGGCGACCCGGTTCGATGGAGGAGGTCGCGCGCGTCGTGCCCGCCCCCGCGGACATGGGGACCGCCGTCATCGGCGTGCCCGAGGGCGACGACCTCACCCTGGGCCTCCGGCTCGAGTCGGTCATGGAGGGGGTGCTGGTGTCCGGCGTCGTGCGCGGCACGGCGGTGGGGGAGTGCGTGCGCTGCCTCGACCCGGTCTCCCAGCAGGTGACGGTGCGCGTGCAGGAGCTCTTCGCCTATCCCGAGAGGGCGCAGGCGGCGGAGGGGTCCGGCGACGAGGACGCCGAGGACGAGCCGGTCCTGGTCGACGACCAGGCCGACATCGAGCCGGCGGTTCGGGATTCCCTCGTGACTGCACTACCATTTCAACCGCTGTGCCGTCCGGACTGCCCCGGCCTGTGCTCCGTCTGCGGGGCGCGGCTGGCGGACGACCCGGACCACCATCACGACGTTGTCGACCCCCGGTGGTCGGCGCTGCAGACCATGCTCGAGGAGTCGAGCGTGTCCGACGAGACGAAAGAGAGCTAGCCGTGGCTGTTCCGAAGCGCAAGATGTCGCGCAGCAACACCCGTGCGCGCCGTTCGCAGTGGAAGACCACCGCGGCGGTCCTCACGACGTGCCCGAGCTGCAAGGGGCAGAAGCTGTCCCACGCCGCGTGCCCCACCTGCGGTGCCTACAAGGGCCGCCAGTACGCCGAGGCGCTGCGCACCGAGCACGCGGGCTGACATGCCTGCACCCGGCAACCGGCCCCGGCCGGAGCCGACCGCTCTTCTCGAGAAGCTCGGGGTCCACCTGGATCCCGAGCTTCTCGTGCTTGCCCTGACGCACCGGTCGTTCGCGCACGAGGCCGGGGGCATCCCGACCAACGAGCGGCTCGAGTTCCTGGGCGACACCGTGCTGGGGCTGGTCGTGACCGAGGCGCTGTACCGGCGCCACCCCGACCAGCCCGAGGGCGAGCTGGCGAAGATGCGTGCGGCGACGGTGTCCCAGCGCGCGCTGGCCGCGATCGCGCGCCGCCTCGACCTCGGCGGCTACGTGCTGCTCGGCAAGGGCGAGCTCCGCACCCGCGGCTTCGACAAGGACTCGATCCTGTCGGACACCGTGGAGGCGCTCATCGGCGCCACCTACCTGTCGCACGGCCTGGAGCCGGCGCGCGAGCTGGTGCACCGCCTCGTGGACACGACGCTCGACGCGGCCGCCGGGCTCGGCGCGGGGCTCGACTGGAAGACGTCGCTCCAGGAGGCCGCCGCCGTACGTGGCTTCGGCGCCCCCGTGTACGAGGTCACCGGCGAGGGGCCGGAGCACGCGCGCGTCTTCCACGCGCAGGTGACCACCGGCCCGGTGCTGGGACTCGGCACCGGTTCCGCGAAGAAGCACGCCGAGCAGGCCGCCGCCGAGGAGGCGTACCGCGCCCTGCAGCAGGTCCCCGTGCCCGGCGCCGGCTCGACGTCCGGCACGACGGGCGACGCCGCCGGTGCCTGAGCTCCCCGAGGTCGAGACCGTCCGCGACGGCCTCGACCGCCTGGTCGTGGGCGCCGTCGTGCGCGACGTCGAGGTGTTCCGCGACTACTCCGTGCGGCGGCACGACGGCGGCCCCGCCGGGTTCGCGGACCAGCTCCGCGGCAGGCGGCTGGCCGCCGCCGTGCGGCGCGGCAAGTTCCTCTGGCTGCCCCTCGAGGGCGGTGGGACCGGCGTGTCGGGTCCGGCGGCCGACGACGTCCCGGCGGCCGCGCTGCTCGCGCACCTCGGCATGTCCGGCCAGCTGCTCGTGCGCGACCCCGCCGTCGCGGGCGACTGGGCGCACCCGCACCTGCGTGCCCGCCTGCACCTGACCGGTGCCCCGAGCGGGGCGGAGTACCTCGACTTCGTCGACCAGCGCACGTTCGGCCACCTGTCCGTCGTCGACCTGGAGCCGACGGACGACGGCGCCCCGGGCGGGCTCGGCAGCGACCTACCGGCCGTGCCGGAGCCGGTGGCGCACATCGGCCGCGACCCGCTGGACCCCGCGTTCGACGCCGACGCCGTCGTAGCCGCGGTCCGGCGCCGGCGTACCGGCCTCAAGCGTGCGCTGCTGGACCAGACGCTGCTGTCCGGCGTCGGCAACATCTACGCCGACGAGGCCCTGTGGCGCGCCCGCCTGCACTTCGCTCGCGCGACCGACCGGCTGCGGCCGGTGGAGGTGCGCCGCGCCCTCGACGCCGCCGCCGAGGTCATGGCCGAGTCCCTGGCGCAGGGCGGCACGAGCTTCGACGCGCTCTACGTGAACGTCAACGGCGAGTCCGGCTACTTCGCGCGCGGCCTCGCCGCCTACGGGCGCGAGGGCGAACCGTGCCCCCGCTGCGGCACCCCGGTGCGGCGCGACGCGTTCATGAACCGCTCGTCGTACACCTGCCCCGTCTGCCAGCCGCGGCCGCGGAACGGCCGCTGGTGACGCGCCCCTGATGGCGTCGGCTCACCGGCCCAGGGCCCAGGCGACCAGCTCGTCGACCGCGCGCCGGTCCAGCGCGCCGGCCCCCGCGTTCCGCAGGGCGTACTCGCCGAGCAGGGCCCGGTACAGGACCGCGGCACGTCGCGGCGCGTCCGGCGCGTCGGCCCCGGTGAGGAGCCGCTCGAGGTAGGCGGTACGCGCCTCGTCGACGGCGTGCACCGCGTCGCGGGCGCGGGGGTCGCGTGCGGCCCAGGCGCGGACGGCGCCGTCGAACCGGCCGTCGAGGATCCCGCCGGGCCCGCCTCCCGCGTGCTCGAAGGCCAGGCGCACGAGCTCGCGCAGCCGGTCCGCCGGATCGTCGGAGGTCTCCTCCACCCGCGTGATCACGCCGGCCGTGCCTGCCGCGCGCCAGTGGTCCAGGACGGCGTCGAGCAGCCCGGCCCGGTCCGCGAAGTGCCAGTAGAAGCTGCCCTTGGAGACACCGAGCTCGCGGGCGAGCGGCTCGACGCGGACGGCGTCGACGCCGTCCGCCGCGAGCCTCCCCGCGGCGGCGCGGACCCAGTCGGAGGCGGAGAGCGAGGCCATCCGTTGACCATACGGCACCGTATGGCTAGCCTGACCATACGCCACCGTATGGAGGATCCGATGTCGATCGCCGCCGCCGTCCTGCTCGTCGCCGTCGCCACTCTGCACTCCGTGCTCGGGGAGCACGTGATCGTCCGTCCGCTGCTCGCCTCGCCCGACTGGCGCGCGCGCCTCGCGCGACCGTGGGCCGACCGCCTGCTCCGGGCGGTCTGGCACCTGCTGTCCCTGGCGTGGTACGCGCTCGCCGCGATCCTGCTCGGCCTGCCCGTACCGGTGGTCGTCGGGCTCCTGTGCCTCGCCACCGGCGGGGCCATCTTCGGGTTCGTTCCCGGGCACCTCGCCTGGCCGGTCTTCGTCGCGGCGGGGCTGCTGGCGCTCGGGGCCGGCGGGGCGGTCCCCGAGCCCGTGCTGGGGGTCGGTGCCGGGGCCGCCGTCGTCGCCGCCCTCGTCGCCGCGGGCTTCCACGCCGCCTGGGCGGCCGGGGCGACGACCGGGCGGGGCCGCGTGCTGCCGCAGCGCACCGGCACCCGAGAGCCGGTGGTGCGGCCCGGCCCGGTCGCGACGCTGGTCGTCGTCGTGGCGCTGCTCGCCTACGCGGCGGTGGTCGTGGCGCTGGCCCTCGGGGCCGACGGGGGCTGGTGGCGCGGGCTCGGCGTCGCGGCCCTGGTCGTCCTGCTGGCACGCGTCGTGGGGGACGGGCGCTACGTCGGTGTGTCCAAGCGGGTGCGGGGCACCCGGTTCGCCCGGGCCGACGACCGCTGGTGGACCCCGGCCGTCGGCCTGCTGGCGGCCGGCGCCGCGGCCGGCCTGGCGCTGGCGGCCTGACCGGCCGAGGAGCGTCAGCGCGCGACGACGTTGCGCAGACCCGCCGCGCCGTCGGCCAGCCAGGCCCGCGCCTGCTCGGTGACGAAGCCGGCCGCGCCCTGCGGCCGCCCGCCCGCGACGTGCGGCGTGAGGATGAGGTGCGGCGCGTCCCACAGCGGTGAGCCCTCGGGCAGCGGCTCCGTCTCGGTGACGTCGAGCGCGGCGCCGGCGATCGTGCCGTCGCGCAGGGCGGCGACCAGCGCCTCCTCGTCGACGGTGGCCCCGCGGCCGGCGTTGACGAACCGGGCGTGCGGGGGCAGCAGGCCGAGCACGCGCGCGTCGAGGGCGTGGTGGGTCGCCTCGGTCGCCGGCAGCAGGGAGATCAGGACGTCCGTCGTGGGCGCGACCTCCTCGATCGATCCGACCACGGGGAAGCCGTAGCGCTCGCCCGCCGACGACGCGACCCCGGTCACGCGCGCGCCGAGCGCCGCGAGGAGCGGGGCGAGGACGGCGGCGATGGAGCCGAAGCCCCAGATCGTGACGCGGGCGCCGTGCAGCGTGAACTGCGACTCGTGGTTCGCCTGCTCCCTGCCGAGGTCGCGGTCCCAGCGGTGCTCGTGCTGGGCGGCCAGGGTGCGGTCGAGCCGCCGCACGGACGCGAGGACGAGCGCGAGCGTGTGCTCGGCGACCGTCGCGTCGTGCAGCGAGCGGCCCGAGGAGATGACGACGTCGGGCGCGAACCCCGCGGCGAGCGCCTGGTCGGGGCCGGCGTTGAGGGTCTGCACCCAGCGCAGGTGCGTCATCCGGCGCGCGGCGTCCTCCAGGACCCGCTGGGGGCTGGACCACGTGACCAGGGCGTCGGCGTCCACGTGCTCCTCGGGCACGGGATCGCGCATCACGTAGCGCGCCACCTCCACGCCGGGGACGTCGATCGACAGGTCGAAGGGCACGTTGCCCGGCACGAGGAGCTTCACGCCTCGCGACGCTATCAGCCGGTGGCCGGGTGGTTCGGCGCCGTTCGCCGTGCGCCCCGTGACCTGCCCTCTTATCGTGCGAAGGGCCGGCGTCCGCCGGGAGGCACGGGTGTCGAGGAGGTCGGCATGACGACGTCGGGGACGGGGACGGCGCCGCCGACCCGCGAGCAGGTGCGGCAGGCGATGACGGCGCGCACGCCGCGCAACTACATCACGTGGATCACGCTCGCGTTCATGATCACGTCGTCGGTGGCGAGCCTGCGGGCCGCTCCGACGATGGCGGTCTACGGGCTCGCGGCGGTCTTCCTGTACGTGGTGCCGGCGCTGGTCTTCCTGCTGCCGACGTCGCTGGTGTCGGCGGAGCTGGCGTCCGGCTGGTCGGGCGGCGTGTACCGGTGGGTGGCGGAGGGGCTGTCCAAGCCGCTCGGCTTCCTGGCCGTGTGGTGCCAGTTCGCGATGACGATCTTCTACTACCCGAGCCTGCTGGGGTACGTGGCCAGCACGTTCGCGTACGTGATCAACCCGGCCCTCGCGTCCAACGGCGTCTACGTGGCGATCGTCATCGTCGTCGTCTACTGGTCCGGGGTGTGGGTGTCGTCGCAGGGCACGAAGACGGTGGCCGGGCTGTCCAGCGCGGGCCTGATCATCGGCACGCTCATCCCGGCCGCGATCCTCGTGGTGCTGGGCATCGTGTTCCTCGGCCAGGGCAACACCTCGGCCGCGCCGATGGACTCGAGCCACCTGCTGCCGCAGTGGACCGGGATCGCGTCCCTGGTGCTCATCGTCAACAACTTCCTGTCGTACGCGGGCATGGAGATGAACTCCGTGCACGTGAACACGCTGAAGAACCCGGGCAAGGAGTTCCCGCGCGCGATGTTCCTGGCGATCGGGCTGGTGCTGGTGATCTTCATCCTCCCGGCGGTCGCGATCAGCTGGGTGATCCCGGCCGACCAGCTCTCGCTGACCGCGGGCGTCATGCAGGCGTTCGACGCGTTCTTCGCCAACTTCGGCGTCTCGTGGCTGACGCCGATCCTCGGGCTCATGCTCATCGCCGCGTCGATCGGCGGCATGCTCACCTGGCTCGCCGGGCCGTCGAAGGGCCTGCTGACGGTAGCGCGCGAGGAGGGCTACATGCCGCCCTTCCTGCAGCGGCTCAACAAGAACGGCGTGCAGCAGAACATCCTCGTGGCGCAGGGCGTGTTCACCACGGTGATCGCGCTGCTGTACGCGTTCATCCCGGACGTCTCCAGCGCGTACTGGATCCTGTCGGTCATCACCACGCAGGTGTACCTGATCATGTACCTGCTGCTGTTCGTCGCGGCGATGCGGCTGCGGCGCACCGCGCCCGACCACCCGCGCGGCTACCGCGCCCCGGCCCTCGGCGTCCTGTGCGTGGTCGGCTTCCTCGCCTCGGTCGCGGCGCTGATCATCGGCTTCGTGCCGCCCGCGCAGTTCTCCAGCGGCTCGGTGGGGGTGTACATCCTCATCGTCGGCGGTGGCCTCGGCATCATCGGCCTGCTGATCCCGTGGCTGTTCCTCCGGCTCCGCAAGCCGTCGTGGCGACAGCCGGCGGACGTCACCGCGGACGTCGCGACGGACGAGGGGGAGTGAGATGACCACCACGACGTCGTCGCCGGGGACGGAGCCCGGCGCGCCGGTCCGGCACCGCTGGGTCACGTACACGGCCGCTGCCGTCCTGCTCCTGGTGCTCGGCGCGATCATGGTGGTCCAGTTCGCCGGCTACCAGGACCGGCAGGACCAGCGCGAGGCGGAGCAGAAGGCCGCCACCCTGCACGCCGCGTTCGCCGACATCGGCATCACGGCCTTCTCCGAGGAGACCATCGCCCGCGTGCTCGGGTCCGACGGCGGCGGGTTCTGCACCGACCCCGCCGCGCTCGTGGACGCCACCGCGAACCTCGGGTCCGCCAACGGCGCCGCCGGCCCGGGCCTGCGGCCCTCCGTGCTCGACGAGCGCCGCCTCGAGGGCGACCGCCTCGTCATCGAGACCTACTGCCCCGACCAGCTCGACGAGTTCGACGCCTACGTCGACTCCCTCAACCTGGACGACACCACGACCCAGCCGGCCGGCGAGCCCACCAGCGAGGAGACCTCATGAGCACCCCCGACCTCGTGCCGGACGCCGTGCCGGACGTCGCGGCCGTGCGGACCGCCGTCGGCCCGCTGCTGCCGCGCGCGCTCGACGACCTGCGCACCCTGGTCGCCATCCCGTCCGTCGCGGACGAGCGCCTGTACCCCCGCGAGGAGTGCGAGCGCGCGGCGCAGTGGGTCGTCGACGCGTTCCGGGCCGAGGGCATCGACGACGCGCGTCGCGAGCGCACCCCCGACGGCTCGGACGTCGTCGTCGGGTACCGGCCCGGCCCGCCCGGGGCGCCGACCGTGCTCCTGTACGCGCACTACGACGTGCAGCCGCCGCTCGACGACGCCGCGTGGACGACCCCGCCGTTCGAGCTGACGGAGCGCGAGGGTCGCTACTACGGCCGGGGCGCGGCGGACTGCAAGGGGAACGTCGTCACGCACCTCACGGCCCTGCGCGCCCTGCGCGCGCTGGTGGGCGACGACCTCCCCGTGGGCGTGCGGATCGTGATCGAGGGCTCGGAGGAGCAGGGCACGGGCGGCCTGGACGGGTGGGTGGAGGCGAACCCGGGCGCCCTGGCCGCCGACGCGATGCTCATCCAGGACACCGGCAACGCGACGCTCGGCCTGCCCACGCTCACCGTGTCGCTGCGCGGGGCGACGAGCGTCGTCGTGCGCGTCGAGGCGCTCGAGGGCGAGATCCACTCCGGCATGTTCGGCGGGGCCGCGCCCGACGCCCTCGCGGCGCTGGTCGCCCTCCTGGCCTCCCTGCGCGACGCCGACGGGAACACGACGATCGACGGCGTCGACGCCTCGGGCACCTGGCCGGGCGTCGGGTACGACGCCGACCAGTTCCGCGCCGACGCGGGCGCCCTGCCGGGCACGCGGCTGCTCGGCGGCGGCAGCGTGGCCGACATGCTGTGGGCCCGCCCGGTCGTGACGATCCTCGGCATCGACGCGCCGTCCGTCGTCGGGTCGGCGGCGGCGATCCAGCCGCGCGCCGCGGCGCGCCTCAACCTGCGCGTGCCGCCCGGCGCGGACGCCCGCGACCTGCAGGACAAGCTCGCGGCGCACCTCGAGGCGCACGCGCCGTGGGGCGTGCGCGTCACCGTGGAGCGCGACACCCCGGGGCAGCCGTTCGCCGCCCGGACCGACGGGCACGTCTTCGAGACGCTGTCGACGGCGCTCGCGGACGCCTACGGCAGGGCCACCGTGACCGCCGGGCAGGGCGGGTCGATCCCGCTGTGCAACATCCTGGCGGGCCAGTACCCGGACGCCGCGATCGTGCTGCTCGGCGTCGAGGAGCCGGCCTGTCTGATCCACGCGCCGAACGAGAGCGTGCACCCGAGCGAGATCGAGAACCTCGCCGTCGGGGAGGCGCTGTTCCTGGCCCGGCTCGGCGTCAGGCGCTCGTCGGCGTCGGGCTGACTGACGGGTGCTCCCCGGTACCAGGCGCTCGCCCCGGGGAGGTACATGGTGACCGTCGCGGCGACGACGGCCGCCACGTGCACCACGCGGACGGCGGCGAACGCCTGGGCCAGCTGGCCTCCGGCGCCGGTAGGCGACGACCAGGAGCGTCGCGACGCCGTCCACGACCACGCGGAGGCCGAGGTTCATCCAGAGCCCGGCATCCATCGCACCGGTCGTCGCCCACGGGACGACGACCAGCAGCGTCTCGACGGCCCCCGACCCGACCGCGACGGCCCACAGGGCGGTCGCGCGACGGACGACGGCAGGCGGACGGGAGCGCGCCGTGCCGGTGCCGGCCTCGAGTGTCTGCATGTCGACGACGCCAGGCGCACGGACCGCCCGGACCGACCGTGCCGTCCTCCGTGTTCCGGTAGGGGAAACCACCGGCGTCTCGGCGGCTACGGCACGATGGGCACATGACGACGACGTCACCCGCCGAGGTCGGCACCGCACGGCGCCCCCTCGCCGCCCGCTACGACGCCGTCGTGGTGGGCGGCGGGCACAACGGGCTGACGGCGGCCGCGTACCTGGCGCGGGCGGGGCGCAGCGTGCTCGTGCTCGAGCGTCTCGACCACGTGGGCGGCGCGGCCGTGTCGGCGCGGGTGTTCCCGGGCGTGGACGCGCGGCTGTCGCGCTACTCGTACCTGGTCTCGCTCCTGCCGCGCCGGGTGATCGAGGAGCTGGGCCTGCCGGTCACGCTGCGCCGCCGCCGGTACTCCTCCTACACGCCGGTGGGGGACACCGGTCTGCTCGTCGACACCGGGGACGACGCCGTCACCCGCGCGTCGTTCGCGGCGGTCGGCGCGGAGGGCGACCACGCGGCGTGGCAACGCTGGTACGCGGCCACCGGCCGCCTCGCGCGCCGGCTGTTCCCGACGCTGACCGAGCCGCTGCCCTCGCGCGCCGAGGCCCGCGCGCTCGTGGACGACGCCGCGACCTGGCGCGACCTCGTCGAGCGGCCGCTGGGGGAGGCGCTGCGGGACCGCTTCGCCTCCGACGTCGTGCAGGGCGTCGTCGCGACCGACGGGCTGATCGGCACGTTCGCCGACCTCGACGAGGCCTCGTTGGCGCAGAACCGCTGCTACCTCTACCACGTGATCGGCGGCGGCACGGGGGACTGGGACGTCCCGGTGGGCGGCATGGGCGCCGTGTCCGGGGCGCTGCGGGACGCCGCGGCCGCCGCCGGCGCCACGGTGGTGACGCGGGCCGCGGTGTCCGCCGTGGACCCCGGCGGCGGCGGCGACGCGCGGGTCGCCTGGTCCGACGACGACGGTCGCGACCACGAGGTCGCGGCGGGCGCGGTGCTGTGCGGCGCGGCGCCCGACACGCTCGACCGCCTGCTGGCGGCGACCGGGGCCGCGCCGTCGGGCCGCGCCACGCCGCGGCCGCCCGAGGGCGCCCAGCTCAAGGTGAACCTGCTCGTGCGCCGCCTGCCCCGCCTGCGCGGCAGCGACCACGGCACGGGCGTCGACCCGGCCGCGGCGTTCGGCGGCACGTTCCACGTC
The DNA here is from genome assembly GCF_042792795.1 of Isoptericola sp. NPDC056605. NCBI lineage: Bacteria > Bacillati > Actinomycetota > Actinomycetes > Micrococcales > Promicromonosporaceae > Isoptericola > Isoptericola sp. NPDC056605. The sequence continues at coordinate 57,309 of NZ_JBHTVT010000022.1, forward strand.
CACGAGTCGGCCGCGCAGCTCCGGGCCGCGCACGCGCAGGCGGCGTCGGGACAGGTCCCCGAGGTGCCGCCGTGCGAGATCTACTGCCACTCGCTGACGGACCCGAGCATCCTCGGGCCCGAGCTTCGCGCCACCGGCGCCCAGACGCTCACCCTGTTCGGTCTGCACATGCCCGAGCGGCTGTTCCGCCCCGACCCCGTAGGGGCCCGGGAGCAGGCGCTCGCGGCCACGCTCGCGTCGCTGGACTCGGTGCTCGCCGAGCCGATCGAGGACGTGCTGCTGCACGACGCCGACGGTCGTCCGTGCCTCGAGGCCCGCACCCCCGTGGACCTCGAGGGGGACGTCGGGCTGCCGGGCGGGCACATCTTCCACCGCGACCTGTCGTGGCCGTGGGCCGCCGGCGACGACGGGGACGACACGGGGCTGGACCGCCCGGGCTCCTGGGGCGTGGAGACCGTGCACCCGCGCGTGCTGCTGGCCGGCGCGGGCGCACGGCGCGGCGGGGGCGTGAGCGGCGTCCCCGGCCGCGCCGCGGCGATGGCGGTGCTGGGCGGCGGCTAGCGGATCCCGGCGCGCCGTGTGCCGTGCGGCCCGGACTCCCTCGTCACCCGGGGAGGACCCTGGCTTCTTCGTCCCGTTCCTGCTCGGCCGCCCACGCGTAGTCCGGCTCGTCGCGCAGCAGCGCGGAGTGCGGGCCCCGCGCCACGACCCGCGCGGCGGCGTCCCCGGCCTCCGGACCGGCGCCCAGCAGCAGCACCTCGTCCGCGACCGCGAGCGGTGTGAGCCGGTGCGACGCGACGACGACCGCGCGCCCGGTCCCGCGGGCGTGCGCGGCCAGCGTCGCGACCAGCGCGTCGGCGGTGGCGGCGTCGAGGTGCTCGGCGGGCTCGTCGACGAGGAGGGCCCGGGCGGGCGCGAGGAGCGCCCTCGCGACGAGCAGGCGTCGGCGCTCGCCGCCGGAGACGTCGGCGCCGTCAGGGCCGAGCATCGCGTCCAGGCCGTCGGGCAGCCCGGCTAGCCAGGCGTCCAGGCCGACGGCGGCGAGCGCGCCGCCGGCCTCGTCGGCGGTCACGTCCGGCCGGGCGACACGGAGGTTCTCCAGGACCGTCGTGCCGAACACGTGCCCGTCCTCGGCGACGAACAGCGCCCCGCCGTCGTCGGTCCGGACGGCGCCGGCGCGTGGCGGCAGCAGGCCCGCCGCCGTGAGCAGCACCGTCGTCTTGCCCACGCCGGACGGCCCGGCCAGGGCGACGACGGCGCCGGGGCGCAGCGCGAGGTCGACGCCCTCGACCACGGCGCGGTCCGCCCAGCCGACGCCGACGCCGTCGAGCTCCAGCAGCGAGTCCGACGCCTGCCCCACCGGGGGCGCCCCGCCGGGCTCGGGGTCCGACAGGTCGGGGAGGAGGGCGACGAGCCGCCGCGCGGCCTCCCGCGACCGGCGCAGCTGGACGGCGGCGGCGGGCAGCGTCGACGTCGCCTCGAAGACGGCGAGCGGGGTGAGCACGACGACCGCGAGCTCGACGGGAGTCAGCGTGCCCGCCGCGACGGCGGGGAGGCCGAGCAGCAGCGAGCACAGCACGGCGAGGGTCTGCGCCCCCGCGTCGATGGCCGCCGACGTGCCGGAGATGCGCGCGCCGTCGTCGGTCGAGCGGGTGAGGCGCGCGTCGGCGGCGCGCAGGCCGGCGAGCCGGGCGTCGAGCCTGCCGGCGACGCGCAGCTGCTGACCGTCCTCCAGCAGCTCGAGCGCGCGCCCGGTCACCTCGGCCCGCGCCGCGGCGCCCCGCCGCTCGACCGACGCCGCCGCGCGGGACGCCAGCCACGGCGCCAGCACGCCCGTGAGCAGCAGGCAGCCGAGCAGGGTGGCACCGGCGGCGGGCAGGAAGGCCCCCACCAGGACCACGGAGCCGAGCCCCACGCACGCCGCCACCCCGGCGGGGATCAGCGCCCGCACGACGACGTCGCCCACCGCGTCGACGTCGGCGCCGACGCGGGCGAGCAGGTCGCCGCGGCGCAGCGCGATCACGCGCGTCACGGGCCCCCGGGCCAGCGCGTCGTAGAGGTTGGCCCGCAGTGCTGCCATGCCGCGCAGGGCGACGTCGTGGGACGCGAGCCGCTCGAGGTAGCGCAGCACGCCGCGGCCGGTGCCGAAGGCGCGGACGGCGACGACGGCCACCGAGAGCTGCAGCACGGGCGGCATCTGCGACGCGCGGGCGATGAGCCACGCCGCGGCGGCGGCCAGACCCACCGAGAACCCGAGCGCCAGGGTGCCGAGCGCGACGGCGCGCGCCACGCGGGTCCAGCGCACCTCCAGCATCGGCAGCACGCGGCGCAGCGGGTCGGTCGTCGCGCGCCTCACGACGCCACCGCCTCGGCCGGCCCGACGACGCGCGAGGAGACGTCCACCACCTGGTCGGCGAGCGCCAGGAGCGACGCCCGGTGCGCGACGACGACGACCGTGCGTCCGGCGTCGCGCCACGCGCGCACGGTGTCGAGCACCACCTGCTCACCGCGGGCGTCCAGGTGCGCGGTGGGCTCGTCGAGCAGCACGAGGGGCGGGGGAGCGCCGTCGCCGGGTGTCTCGCCGTCGAGCAGCGCGGCGGCGAGCGCCACCCGCTGCCGCTGCCCGACGCTCAGCCCGGTGCCGCCCAGGCCGACCGGGGTGTCCCACCCCTGTGGCAGCCCCGCGACGACGTCGTCCAGGCCCGTGGTCCGCGCGGCCGCCGCCAGGGCGTCGGCGGGCACGGGGCGGCCGTCGGTGACGGCGTCGCGCACGGTGCCGGGGGCCAGGGTGGGGCGCTGCGGCACCCACGTGACCTGCGGCCACCAGGTGGCCGGGTCGACGGTGCCGAGGTCTGTCGGGAGGGCGGCGCCCGGAACCTCGACGAGCACCCGGCCCTCGTCGGGGCGCAGCAGCCCCAGCAGGACGAGCGCCGTCGTGGACTTTCCCGCGCCGCTCGGCCCGCGCAGCGCGACGACCCTGCCGCCGCCGGGGCGGCCGGTGCCGAGCGGCACGCGCGCGGTGAGCCCGGCGGGGGCGAGGACGTCGCGGTCGCCGGCACGGACGCCGACGCCGTCGAGCACGAGGGTCGCGCCGGCGAGGGCCGGCGCGGGGGTGGTGCCCGCGACCGGGACGGGCCGCTCGAGGAGGGTGAAGGCCCGATCGGCGGCCGCCAGGCCGTCGGTGGACGCGTGGAACTCGGCGCCGACGCGACGCAGCGGCAGGTAGACCTCGGGCGCGAGCACGAGGACGGCGATGGCGGGCACCAGGGCGATCATCCCCTCGACGAGGCGCAGGCCGACGCCGACGGCGACGATCGCGACCGACAGCGTGGTGAGCAGCTCCAGCACCATCCCGGACAGGAACGCGATCCGCAGCGTGCCCATGGTGGCGCGCCGCGACGCGTCCCCGAGGGATCGCACGCGGGCGCCGGGCCCGATCTCGCGACCGAAGGCCCGGAGGGTCGGCAGCCCGGCCAGCAGGTCGAGCACCTGCGACCCCAGTCGCTCGATGGTGCGCAGCCGGCGCTCGGAGGCGCCCGCGGTCATGACGCCGACCAGCCACATGAACAGCGGCACGAGCGGCAGGGTGACGACGCAGATCAGCGCGGAGACCCAGTCCAGCCCGAGGACGACCAGCACCAGCGCGGGGGTGAGGATCGCCGTGAGGAGCAGCTGGGGCAGGTAGCGCACGAGGTACGGGCCCAGGTCGTCCAGGCCTCGCGTGGCGAGCGTGGCCGTGGCGGCGGCCCCCTCGCCGTCGGTGCCGCCCCCGGTGGGCCGCGGGCCCAGCGCCACCGCGTGCGCGACCACCTGCTCGCGCAGCTCGGCCACGACGTCGGCCGCCGCCTTCTGCGCGTACCGCTCCTGCGCCCAGGCGATGACGGCGCGCGCGGCGATCGCGCCGACGAGCGCCCCGAGCCACGGCGCGACGTCGGCCAGGGCGAGCGGCGCGCCCGCGCTGCCCGCCGTGACGGCCGGGCCGAGGGTGTGCGCGATGGCGAAGGCCTGGAGGACGACGGCGCCGGCGGCGGCGACGCCGAGCGCCGCTGTGAGGGCGACGTACCACCGGGCCGCGCGCGCACGCCGCAGCAGGCGGGGGTCGAGGGGCTTCACGGGAGCAGGCCAGGGGTCGGCACGAAGGTCAGTATCGACGACGGGGCGCGCGTCAGAAGGCCGCGTCCTTGATCTTCTGCCAGGACAGCCCCGCGGGGGCGGGGATGTCCTTGCTGGAGAGGCGCCGGCGGAAGATCCAGTACGTCCACGCCTGGTAGGCGATGACGAGCGGCGTGAGCACCACCGCCACCCACGACATCACCGTGAGCGTGTACGGCGTCGAGGCGGCCTCCGCCACCGTGAGGGCCTCGCCACCGTCGAGCGCGGGGATCACGTCGGGGTACATGGAGCCGAAGATCAGGACGACGGCGCTCGCGATGGCGACGGCCGAGAGCGTGAACGCCCATCCCTCCCGTCGCGCCCGCGCCGCCACGACCACGCCGACCAGCGCGAGGGCCGCGACGCCGACGGCCGCCCACGTCCACGTCGCCGAGTAGGCGACCTGGGCCCAGACGGCCCAGCCGCCCGCGACGACGAGCGCGACCACGGACAGCGCCGACGCGAGCCGGCCGGCGCGCTCGCGCACGTCGCCGTCGGTCTTGAGGGCGACGAACACGCTGCCGTGCAGAAGGAAGAGCACCAGCGTGGTGAGGCCGCCGAGCAGGGCGAACGGGTTGAGCAGCGCCCAGAAGCCGCCCACGTACTGGTGGTCGACGTCGAGCAGCAGGCCGCGCACCAGGTTGCCGAACGCGACGCCCCACATGATCGACGGGATCCACGACCCGAACTGGATGGCGACGTCGCAGCGCCGCGCCCACCGGGCGTCGGAGATCTTGCCGCGGTACTCGAACGCGACGCCGCGCGCGATGAGGCCCAGCAGGATGATCAGCAGCGGCAGGTAGAAGCCGGAGAACATCGTGGCGTACCACTCGGGGAAGGCGGCGAAGGTGGCGCCGCCCGCGGTGAGCAGCCACACCTCGTTGCCGTCCCACACCGGGCCGATCGTGTTGATCAGCACCCGGCGTTCCTTGTCGCGCTGCTCCCTGCCGCCGCGCGGCAGGATCGACAGCAGCATGCCGACGCCGAAGTCGAAGCCCTCGAGCACGAGGTAGCCCGTCCACAGGACGGCGATGATGACGAACCAGAGGATCGCGAGGTCCACGGGGGTCTCCCAGTTCTCGGTGTCGGGCGCTCAGTACGCGAAGGACAGGGGGCGGTCGGTGTCGTCGGGCTCCTGCGCCTCCGGCGACTCGTCGCGGACGGAGTCGGGGACCCCTTCGACCGCGTACCGGTGCATCAGCCGGTACCAGACGACGGCGAGCACCGCGTAGACCAGCGTCAGCACGATCATCGACGTGAGGATCACGCCCGCCGGCACCGCCGTGGACACGCCGCGCTCGGTGAGCAGCCGCACCTGGTCGATGCCCGTCGGGTTGGGCGCCACCACCCACGGCTGGCGGCCCACCTCCGTGAAGATCCACCCGAACGAGCAGGCGAGGAACGGCATGGGGATCGCGAGAAGGCCCAGCCTGCCCAGCCAGACGTTGTCGCTCACCCTGCCCTTGCGGGTGGCCCACAGCGCGGCGAGCGCGAGCGCCAGGGAGAACACCGCCAGTCCGATCATGAGCCGGAACGACCAGTACGTGATGGCCAGCGGCGGCGTGTACGTGACGGGCTCGCCCGACGCGGTGACGTCGCCGTACCGCTCGGTGTACTGCTCCTGCACGTCGTAGACGCCGGGCAGGTAGGACTCGGGACCCGAGAAGTGGCCGGTGCCGAGGAAGCTGGTGACGCCCGGCACGGAGATGAGGTGGTCCACGTCCTCGCACCCGGCGTACAGGGGGCCGACGGCGAGGATGGAGAACTCGGCGGCCTCGGTGCCCTCGCACAGGGCCTCGGCCGACGACATCTTGCCGGGCTGCTGCTCGTACATGAGCTTGCCCTGGAGGTCGCCCGACCAGATCACCCCGGCGCCGGCGATGATCATGGTCCACACGCCGACGAGGACCGCGGGCCTGTACACGGTGCGCGCCTTCTCGACGTTCTCGGGCTTCTTGCTGCGCACCAGCCGGACCATCCACCACGTGGCGATGCCGCAGACGAACGTGCCCGCGGTGAGGAACGCGGCCGTGATCGTGTGCGGGAACGCGGCCCACAGCGTGTTGTTCGTGAGCACGGCGCCGATGGACTCCATCTCGGCGCGCCCGGTCTCCTCGTTGTAGATCGTGCCCACGGGGTGCTGCATCCACGAGTTCGCCGCGAGGATGAAGAACGCCGAGAGGTTCGTCGCGAGCGCGAACAGCCAGATGGCCGCGAGGTGCACCTTCTTGGACACGCGGTCCCAGCCGAAGATCCACAGGCCGAGGAAGACGGACTCGACGAAGAAGGCCGCCAGCGCCTCCATCGCGAGCGGCGCGCCGAAGACGTCGCCGACGAAGCGGGAGTACTCGCTCCACGCCATCCCGAACTGGAACTCCTGCCAGATGCCGGTGACCACGCCCAGCGCGAAGTTGATCAGCAGGAGCTTGCCGAAGAACTTGGTCAGCCGGAGCCAGCGCTCCTTCTTGGTGACGACCCACGCCGTCTGCATCCCGGCGACCAGCGGTGCGAGGCCGATGGTCAGCGGGACGAAGATGAAGTGGTACACGGTCGTGATGGCGAACTGCCAGCGGGCCAGTGCGAGGGCGTCCACGGGGTTCTCCTTGCTCGTTCGTCCGACCGGTCTCTCGACCGTAGGACCACCGGTGCGCGGGCGCACGACCAGCGCTGTCGTCGTCACGGGACGGGATTCGTGAAGACTTTCACGATCTAAGTAGTGAAGGTCTTCACAAGTCAAGCCGGGGCGGGTCGCGCCCGCGACGTGCGGCGTCGGGTCACGCGGCGGGGCGCGCAGGATGCGATACTGGTGCGAAGCCGTCCTGGCCCACATCCCGGGGCGGCCCACGAGCTCGCAGCACTCGCGATCCGCACGCGATGCCGCCGCCAGGCCACGAGGCCGGGCGGCGGGCGTCCGCGAAGAGCGCGGTGCCGCAGCCGGAACCGAGACTTCCGTCGGCCGGCGCGCTGAGCAGCGCGCGCGTCCGACGACGACCACCGGTGGCCCGCACGTGTGGGGGCGGGGCCGCCGGAGCTGGAGCGCTTTTCGTGACGTCCGACAACCCGACCGACGCCGCAGCCCGCAAGCCCGCCCGCCGTCGCGCCACCCGGGCCGCCGCCGCACCCCAGGGCCCGCAGGCCGAGCAGCCCGCCGCCCCCGCGGCCGCCCCCCTCTCCGACCTGGTCCTGCCGGAGCGTGCCGACGCCCAGGCCGAGACGGCCGCGGGCGGCGCCGCGTCGCTTGCCGACATCGTGCTGCCGGAGGGGCCCGCCGGGCGTGCGGCCGACGAGGTCGCCGAGAAGCCGGCGCGCTCCCGCCGCCGCGCCACCCGCACCACCGGAGCGCAGCGCGCCACCGAGCCCGAGGCCACCACCGAGGCCACCACCGAGCCCGTCGCCGCCGAGCCGGCCGACGAGGTTCCTGCCGCCGAGCCCGAGGCCGCGCCGGCCAAGAGCCGCAGCACGTCCGGCGGCACGCGCACCCGCGCCCGCCGCACGGCTGCGTCGAAGGACGAGGTCCCCGCCGAGACCACCGAGGAGACCGCGCAGGCCGACGCCGCGGAGGCCGCCCCCGCGAAGAAGGCGCCCGCGAAGCGGGCGACCAAGAAGGCCACCACCCGGAAGGGCGCCGGCGCGGCGAAGGACGCCGAGAAGCCCGCCGGGCAGGCCGCTGCCGCGGAGGCCAAGCCTGAGGCGGCCGCGGAGAAGACCGCCGAGCAGACCGCGCCGCGCTCGCCGGCCGTGCGGGGCGGCGGGTCGGCCACCCCGCGCCTCGCGACGACGGCCGTGCTGTTCCAGGCGCCCGACCTGTCGACCGCACGCCGGTCCCGCCGCGCGCAGGCCCCCGCCGGCCCGCCGCGCCCGCACGACGCGCCGGCCGAGGAGGCGACGAGCGCGGCCGAGCCCGAGGTCGCGACGAGCGCACCCGAGAAGGCTCCGGCGCCCGCCGTCGAGACGCCGAAGGACGAGCCGACGCGGACCCGGTCGCGCCGTGCGACCCGCGGCACCCGCGCCGCGAAGGCCGCGGAGCCCGCCGAGCAGGTGGCTCCGGAGGCTCCCGTCGAGGCGCCCGCCGCCGCCGACGCCCAGGTCGCGGAGCCCGTCGGGTCGCCGGCGTCCACGGAGCGGGTGGCCGACGTCGAGCTCAGCGAGGACGAGGCCGCCGCGGTCGAGGAGGTCGGCGCGATCGAGTCCGAGCTCGTGGCCGAGGGCGTCGAGCTCGTCGACCTGGGCCCGGAGGACCTGAGCGACGAGGACGGCGAGGACGACGAGATCCGCCCGCGCCGGCGCCGGCGCCGGGGTGGACGCGGCCGTCGGGGCGGTCGCCGCCCCGAGGGCGAGGACCTGGACGACGAGGACGGTTCCGACGAGGGTGCCGGCGAGGACGAGCGCCCCGCCGAGACCGAGGTCGACGACCACGGCCGCGGCGAGGACCAGGCCGACGAGCAGGCCGACGAGCAGGGCGAGGACGAGGGCGGCGAGTCCGCCACGAGCCGTCGCCGTCGTCGCCGTCGCCGCGGCACCCGCCAGGAGCGGGCCGAGGCCGCCGTGGCGCGTACCCGTGACCGCGACGAGGTCACAGCCCTCAAGGGCTCGACGCGCCTCGAGGCGAAGCGCCAGCGCCGCCGCGAGGGTCGCGACGCCGGCCGCCGCCGCCAGATCATCACCGAGGCCGAGTTCCTCGCACGCCGCGAGTCCGTGACGCGGTCGATGGTGGTGCGCGAGCGCGACGGCCGCACGCAGATCGCCGTGCTCGAGGACGGCGTGCTCGTGGAGCACTACGTCTCGCAGCAGTCGCAGGCGTCGATGGTGGGCAACGTCTACCTCGGCCGCGTGCAGAACGTGCTGCCCAGCATGGAGGCCGCGTTCGTCGACGTCGGCAAGGGGCGCAACGCCGTCCTGTACGCCGGCGAGGTGAACTGGGACGCCGCGGGGCTCGAGGGCCAGCCGCGCCGCATCGAGGAGGCCCTGAAGTCGGGCGACTCCGTGCTCGTGCAGGTCACGAAGGACCCGATCGGGCACAAGGGCGCGCGCCTCACCTCGCAGGTCACGCTCGCGGGCCGGTACCTGGTGTTCGTGCCGGGTGGCGGCATGACCGGGATCAGCCGCAAGCTGCCCGACACCGAGCGCAGCCGGCTCAAGAAGATCCTGCGCGACGTCGTGCCCGAGGGCGCGGGCGTCATCGTGCGCACCGCCGCCGAGGGCGCGAGCGAGGCGGAGCTGCGCGCCGACGTCGAGCGCCTCGAGGCCCAGTGGGCCGCGATCCAGAAGAAGTCGTCGTCGGCCAGCGCCCCGGCGCTGCTGCAGGGCGAGCCCGACCTCGCGATCCGCGTCGTCCGCGACATCTTCAACGACGACTTCTCGTCGCTGCAGATCCAGGGCCAGGGCGCGTGGGACGAGATCGCCCAGTACGTCGAGGAGCTCGCCCCCGACCTGCGCGACCGCGTGACGAAGTGGACCGAGAACACCGACGTGTTCGCCGTGCACCGCGTGGACGAGCAGCTCGCCAAGGGCATGGACCGCAAGGTCTGGCTGCCGTCCGGCGGGTCGCTGGTCATCGACCGCACCGAGGCCATGACGGTCATCGACGTCAACACCGGCAAGTTCACCGGCGCGGGCGGCACGCTCGAGGAGACCGTCACGCGGAACAACCTCGAGGCGGCCGAGGAGATCGTGCGCCAGCTGCGGCTGCGCGACATCGGCGGCATCGTCGTCATCGACTTCATCGACATGGTGCTCGAGTCGAACCGCGACCTCGTGCTGCGCCGGCTGGTGGAGTGCCTGGGCCGCGACCGCACCAAGCACCAGGTGGCCGAGGTCACCTCGCTCGGTCTCGTGCAAATGACCCGCAAGCGCGTGGGCCAGGGCCTGGTCGAGGCGTTCTCCGAGACCTGCGAGCACTGCAAGGGCCGTGGGTTCATCGTGCACAGCGAGCCGATCGAGAAGAACGGTGCCCACCAGCACCACGACGGCGACCAGGGCGAGGGGGCGAAGCGGTCGCGCCGCAAGCGCGGCGGCAAGCAGGGCGAGCCGGCGACCCCGGCGCCCGCAGCCGAGGTGCCGACCCTGCCCGAGGACCGCTCCGAGGCCCGCGAGGCCGTCAAGGCCACGCTCGCCACGATCGCGGCCGCCGCGGCGCACGCCCACGAGCACGAGCACGAGGCCAAGGACGAGGCCAAGCACGAGGCCGCGGACGGTGCGAAGGACGCCGCTCCGGCGGCGGCTCCGGCCACCGCTGCCCCGGCGCCCCTGGACCGGCCCGAGCCCTTGGACCTGCCCGAGCCCGTGGAGCCTTCGGCCGTGACGCCCGTCGCGCCGGAGACGCTCATCGATCTGCCCGAGCGGAAGCCGGAGCCGGCGGCCGAGGCCGCGGCCGACACCGTGCCCGCGGCGGCCACGAAGCCCGCGAAGAAGGCTCCGCGCCGCGCGCGGAAAGGAGCCGGAGCCCCGAAGCCTGCTCAGTCGGGTGCTGGGGAGGCTGCGGCCGCGGGAGTGACCGGCACCGAATGACCTACCGAGTGACCTGACCGCGAGGTCGAGGCGAGGGCCCGAGGTCGATGTCCAGGACATCGACCTCGGGCCCTTCGCTTCGACCTCGGCGTGTCATGCTCGGGCCATGACGGGGGACGACCGCAGCGGTGGACGGCTCGAGGTGATCGCCGGCCCGATGTTCGCCGGCAAGACGGAGGAGCTGGTGCGCCGGGTGCACCGCGCGCAGGTGGCACGCCGGGGCGTGCTCGTCGTCGCGCACGAGCTCGACACGCGCAGCGGGCCGGGCCGGGTGGCGTCCCACTCCGGGCTGGAGGTGCCCTCGCGCAACGTGCGGCACGCCGAGGAGATCCCGGGGCTCGTCACGGCGGGCACGGAGCTGGTGGCGGTCGACGAGGCGCAGTTCTTCGGCCCCGACCTCGTGGACGTCGCGACGGCGCTGGCCGACGCGGGACTCGTCGTGGTGGTGGCCGGGCTGTCCGTGACGTTCGACGGCCGGGCGTTCGCGCCGCTGCCCGAGCTGATGGCGGTCGCCGAGTCGGTCACCAAGCTCACCGCGGTGTGCGCGGTCTGCGGTCGCGACGCGGCGTTCCACGTCCGGATCGAACAGGCGCCGACCGACGACGACGCGCTGACCCCGACGTCGGGGCACGTGGGCGGGTCCGAGTCGTACGAGGCGCGCTGCCGACAGCACCGCGCCGGCTGACAAGGGGGACGCCGCCGCGCCGCCCGACGGTCAGCGGCGCCCGAGCTGCTGGCGCATCGGGCAGTCGAACGGGTCGCGGGCGGCCAGCCCGACCTCGTTGAGGTAGCGCACGACGATCGCGTAAGAGCGCGGCAGCGAGGTCTCGGTGTACGGCATCCCGAGCCGCGCGCAGTGCTCCCGGACGATCAGCCGGGCGCGCGCCAGGTGGGGACGCGGCATGCTCGGGAACAGGTGGTGCTCGATCTGGAGGTTGAGGCCGCCCATCAGGACGCTCATCCAGGCGCCCCCACGCACGTTGCGCGACGTGAGCACCTGCTTCGACAGGAAGTCGATCTTGCTGCCCTCGGGGATCATCGTCATGCCCTTGTGGTTGGGCGCGAACGTCGCACCCATGTAGACGCCGAACACGGCGAGCTGCACGCCGAGGAAGGCGAACCCGAGGCCCAGGGGCAGCCACCACAGGACGACCGCCACGTAGACGGTGAGGCGCACCAGGATCGTCACGAGCTCGCGTCGGCGGGACGCGCGGTCCTCGGGCGGGCCGGTCAGCAGCGAACGCACGGCGGTCACGTGCAGGTTGAGCCCCTCGAGGGTGAGGAGGGGGAAGAACAGCCACCCCTGGCGGCGCGTGATCGCGCCCAGGAACCCGTGGTGGTCGGCGGCCGCCTCCGCGGTGAACGAGATGACGCCGGGGGCGACGTCGGGGTCCTTGCCCACCTGGTTGGGGTTGGCGTGGTGGCGGGTGTGCTTCGTCATCCACCACGAGTAGCTGATACCGACCACGGCGTTCGCCAGGATGCGGCCGACGCGGTCGTTGAGCGGCCCGGACGCGAAGACCTGCCGGTGCGCCGTCTCGTGCGTGAGGAACGCCAGCTGCGTGAGCACGACCCCGAGCGCTGCCGCGATCAGGAGCTGGAACCACGAGTCGCCCAGCAGGACGAACCCGGTCGCGACGCCGCCGAGCGCCAGGAGGAGGACCAGCCCGTTGACGAGGTAGTAGCCGTACGCCCGGCTCAGCAGCCCGGCGTCGCGCACCTCCCGGGACAGGGCACCGTACGTGCTGGTGAACTTCGCGGCGGCACCGTCGCGCGGGGCGGCGGAGCTGTCGAGTACGGCCGGGACGACTGGGGGCATGCGTGCCTCGCAGGGGTCGGGGTCGACTTCCCAGCCGAGGTGTGAGCGGTCGCTCGGTCGCGCGGATGCCCCGAGCCTACGGAACCGTAGGCTCAGGACAAGGGGGATGTCCCCCGGAGCGCGCGGAGCCTGTCGAGCACCTGTCGCGCGGTCGCGGCGTCCGCGGCCGCGAGGATCCCGCGCCCGCCGTGCACGGGACCGCCGTCGAGATCCGTGACGACGCATCCGGCCGCCTCGCACAGGGCGACACCGGGCAGGAAGTGGACGCTGCCGGCGACGCCGGCCCCGGTCACGTAGGCGGCGTGGCGACCCGCGGCCACCCAGGCGAGCGCGAGCGAGCTGGACGCGACCCGGACGGCCCAGGACGCGCGCAGCCCGGCGTCGGCGACGAGCGCCGGCGTCGCCCCGCCGTTGTCGACGTCCACGTTCACGAGGCGGGTCACGGGGGTGGGGGAGGCGTCGACCTCGGGGGAGCCGGCCGCGTCCCGCACGCGGGTGCGCACGCCGTCGGTCCACACCACCTCGCGGGTGAGGGGGTCCGCGACGGCCGCGGCCAGGACCCGTTCGATCCCGTCGCGCCGTTCCACGAGGGCGACGTTGACGCCGAACGACGGGACGCCGGCGGCGAAGTTGAGCGTGCCGCACAGTGGGTCGACGTACCAGCGCCGGGCGGCGTCGCCTCCCGACGTGCCGAGCTCCTCGCCGACGACGGCGTCGCCGGGCCGGGCCGCGGCGAGGACGGCGCGCACCGCCTGCTCGGCGGCGACGTCGGTGTCGGTGGCGAAGTCCAGCCCCACCTTCGCGTGGCGGGTCACGGGGCGTCGGAAGGCGTCGGCGACCTCGGTCGCGCCCGCCAGGGCGGCCTCGACCGCCACGTGGGTGTCGCTCACGACGCCGAGCATGGCAGACGTTCATCCTCGCCGGCCGTCGCCATGCTGCGGAGTCTCCTTCGGCGCGCAGCAGGACGTCGGACAGGACAGGGATGAAGCGCAAGGTCGCCGCGACCCTCGCGGGGGCCGTCGTGGCCACCGGCCTCACGGTGGCCCCGGCCCAGGCCGCGTCGGCCGACAAGGGGTCGGCGAGGACATCGAGCACGGGCACGCGTCCCGCTCGTGGAGGTCCGAGGTCAGGCCCGGTCCTCCACGAGCGGCACGAACGAGTAGGTCCCGTGCTCGGAGGTGCGGACCTCGCCGCGCTCGTCCCGGGTGACGAGCACCATCACGTGCCGCACGGGGATCACCATCCGGCCGCCGCGGGCGACCTGGTCGACCAGCTCCGGGGGCAGCCGTGCGGGCGCGGCGGACACCAGCACGCGGGACCACCCGCCGGCGCGCGGGGCGCCGAGGCGTCCGGGGACGGCTCGGGCCACCCGGGCCCAGGCCATGCCGGTCCGTCGCACGTTGGCCGCGCCCCAGACGGCGAGGTCCGCGTGCCGCTCGAGCCCCAGCACCGACCCGGTGGGTCCGACGAGGCGGGCGAGCAGCGCCGTCGTCCAGCCGGAGCCGGACCCGACGTCGAGCACGTCCGCGCCGACGGGCACGTCGAGGAGCCGGAGCATCGCCGCGACGGTCGACGGCTGCGAGCACGTCTGGCCGTGCCCGATCTCGACGGGGCTGTCCGCCTCGGCCCAGCGGGCCCTGGCGCGGGGCAGGAAGCCGCGCCGGTCGACGGCGCGCAGCGCGGCCGTCACCGCGTCGTCGACGCCTCCGGCCCCGGTCGGCAGGTCTGGCGCTCCGGTCCGCCCGGTCATGTCCCCATCGTCGCCCCGGAGCGGTCCGGACACCGGGCGGGACGCCGGGCGAGCGACGCCGGGCGAGCGGACCCGGCCGGGGCGACGATCGGAGGGACGGTCGGCGACGGACGTCGGCCGCCCGAGATCGGAGGACGACATGGCAGGCACGGTCGCGCGCGTCACGGAGATCACGGCCCGCTCGGACACGAGCTTCGAGGACGCGATCCGCGTCGGCCTCGAGCGGGCGGGCCAGACGGTCCGCCACATCACCGGCGCCTGGGTCAAGGAGCAGAAGGTGGAGGTGTCGGACGGCGCGATCGTCGCGTGGCAGGTGGACCTGCAGGTGACGTTCGTGCTCGAGGGCTGAGCGGAGCGTTCGCGAGGTGGGGTACGTCACGGCCGCCGGCGGGGGAGGACGTTTGAACCGATCGGCGCCGTGACGTAGTCTTGGACGTCGGCGCGCCTGTGGCGTGCCAGTCCCGTGTGTCCACGACGCACCGCACTCGACCGCCGCGGCGGGCCGAGTTGCAGACCAAGTCGGTGAAGAACGTCGTGCGACATGCCCAGACCAGGAGAGATGAGCAGCAACGTGGTGTACGCGATCGTCAAGGCCGGTGGCCGTCAGGAGAAGGTGTCCGTCGGGGACATCGTCGTCATGGACCGCCTCAAGGCCCAGGCCGGTGACACGGTGGAGCTGCCCGCTCTGCTTCTGGTGGACGGGGAGAAGGTGACCACCGACGCCGCGAAGCTGGCGAAGGTCAAGGTCACCGCCGAGGTCGTGCGGGACGAGAAGGGTCCCAAGATCATGATCCTCAAGTACAAGAACAAGACCGGTTACCGCAAGCGCCAGGGTCACCGCCAGTCGCTGACCCGCCTCAAGGTCACCGGCATCAAGTGACTCACCGCCGGGCCGAGCGCGACACCCCGCAGCACGGCCCGCGGCACTGATCCCCTCGTTCTTCGCAGAAAGCAGGTCTGACAGATGGCACACAAGAAGGGCGCGAGCTCCTCGCGCAACGGTCGTGACTCGAACTCCCAGCGCCTCGGCGTCAAGCGCTACGGCGGCCAGGTCGTCAAGGCGGGCGAGATCATCGTCCGCCAGCGCGGCACCCACTTCCACCCCGGCGACAACGTCGGCCGTGGCGGCGACGACACGCTGTTCGCGCTGACCGCCGGCTCGGTGGCCTTCGCGACGCGTCGTGGCCGCAAGGTCATCGACATCGTCGCGGCCGAGGTCTGAGCCGCACACACTTCCCCGGCTCCCACCCGAGTCGACGACGAGGGGCGCACCGTCGCGGTGCGCCCCTCGTCGCTTTGCCTGAGAGGATCTGACCATGGCCAGCTTCGTCGATCGCGTGGTGCTGCACGCCGTGGGCGGTGACGGCGGCCACGGCGTCGCGTCGATCCGCCGCGAGAAGTTCAAGCCCCTCGCGGGGCCCGACGGCGGCAACGGCGGCGACGGCGGCACCGTGAAGCTCGTCGTGGACCCGCAGACGACGACGCTGCTCGAGTACCACCACTCCCCGCACCGCCGCGCGACCAGCGGCACGCAGGGCATGGGCGACGACCGCGACGGCGCCAACGGCGGCGACCTCGTGCTCGCCGTCCCCGACGGCACCGTCGTCAAGGACCGCGACGGGAACGTGCTCGCCGACCTGGTGGGCGCGGGCGCGGAGTACGTCGTCGCGCAGGGTGGCCGCGGCGGGCTGGGCAACCGCGCGCTGGCGTCCCCGAGGCGCAAGGCCCCGGGCTTCGCGCTCCTCGGCGAGCCGGGGGAGGAGCACGAGGTCGTCCTCGAGCTCAAGTCGATCGCCGACGTCGCCCTCGTCGGGTACCCGAGCGCCGGCAAGTCCTCGCTGGTCGCGGCGATCTCCGCCGCGCGGCCCAAGATCGCGGACTACCCGTTCACGACGCTCATCCCCAACCTCGGCGTCGTGCAGGCGGGCGACACCCGTTACACCGTGGCCGACGTCCCCGGCCTCATCCCCGGAGCCAGCGAGGGCAAGGGGCTCGGGCTGGAGTTCCTGCGCCACGTCGAGCGCACCGCCGTGCTGGTGCACGTGCTCGACTGCGCCACCCTCGAGCCGGGCCGGGACCCGCTCAGCGACCTGGACGTCATCGAGGCCGAGCTGGCGGCGTACGCCGGCGACCTCGGCATCGAGGGCGGCCGGGTGCCGCTCACCGAGCGCCCGCGCCTCGTCGTCCTCAACAAGATCGACGTCCCCGAGGCCCGCGAGCTCGCCGAGCTGGTGCGCCCCGACCTCGAGGCACGCGGCCTGCGGGTCTTCGAGGTGTCCACCGCCAGCCACGAGGGGCTGCGGCCGCTCACCTTCGCGCTGGGCGAGCTCGTGGAGCGCGCCCGTGCGGCCGCCCCCGCGCCGGAGCCGACGCGCGTCGTGCTGCGCCCGCGCGCCGTCGACGAGGCGGGCTTCACCGTGACGGCCAAGCGGGAGCACGAGGGCGTCTACTACGAGGTGCGCGGCTCCAAGCCCGAGCGCTGGGTGCGGCAGACCGACTTCAACAACGACGAGGCCGTCGGCTTCCTCGCCGACCGGCTCGCCAAGCTGGGCGTCGAGGACCGGCTCCTCAAGGCCGGCGCCGTCGCGGGCGACGAGGTGCGCATCGGCGACCCCACGAACGCCGTCGTCTTCGACTGGGAGCCCACGCTCTCCACCGGCCCGGAGCTGCTGGGCGCGCGCGGCACCGACCTGCGCCTCGACGAGAGCGACCGCCCGACCCGCGGTGACAAGCGCCGCGAGCACCAGGAGCGCATGGACGCCAAGACCGAGGCGCGCCGCGAGCTGTGGACGGAGCGCCAGTCGGGTCACTGGACGGACCCCGACGACGACTGACCGCCGATCCGGCGAGAATGCACGGGTGAACGCCGCCACCTCCCGCACCAGCCTGCCGGACGCCCGCCGCGTCGTCGTCAAGATCGGTTCGTCGTCGCTCACCGGCCCGGACGGGCACCTGGACCTGGCGGCGCTGCGTGCGCTCGTCGACGTGCTGGCGGCGCGGGTGGCGGGCGGCGCCCAGGTGGTGCTCGTCTCCTCCGGCGCGATCGCGGCCGGCATCGGGCCGCTCGGCCTGAGCGCCCGGCCCCGCGACGTCGCCACCATGCAGGCCGCGGCCATGCTGGGCCAGGGTCAGCTGGTGGCCCGGTACACCGAGGCGTTCGCCGCGCATGGGCTGCAGATCGGGCAGGTGCTGCTCACCGCGGAGGACACGGTGCGGCGGTCGCGGTACCGCAACGCGCAGCGCTCCCTGGAGCGGCTGCTCGCGCTCGGCGTCGTGCCGGTCGTCAACGAGAACGACGCCGTGACCACCGACGAGCTGACCTTCGGCGACAACGACCGCCTCGCGGCCCTCGTCTCGCACCTCGTGCGCGCCGACGCGATGGTGCTGCTCACCGACGTGGACGGCCTGCACGACGCGCCCCCGTCGCGCCCCGGCGCCCGGCGCATCCCGCACGTGGCGGACCTGGCGGACCTCTCCGGGGTCGAGGTCACCGCGCGGGGGAGCGCGGTCGGCACGGGCGGCATGGTCACCAAGCTCGAGTCGGCCCGGATCGCGACCGGCGCCGGCGTGCCGGTCGTGCTGACCAGCGCGCGGAACGTCGCGGCCGCGCTGGCGGGCGAGGACGTCGGCACGTTCTTCGCGGTCACCGGCCGGCGCACGACGGCGCGCCGGCTGTGGATCGCGCACGCGGCCCAGGCGCACGGCAGGCTCCACCTCGACGACGGCGCGGCGCGGGCGGTGCTCGGTGGCCGCGCGTCGCTGCTGCCCGCGGGCGTCACGCGCGTCGAGGGGACGTTCGAGGCGGGCGACCCGGTGGAGCTGGTCGCGCCGGACGGCGCGGTCGTGGCGCGCGGGCTCGTCGCGTTCGACTCCGGCGAGCTCCCGGGCCTGCTGGGCCGCTCGACGTTCGACCTGCGGGCCGAGCTCGGGGAGGGGTACGACCGCGAGGTCGTGCACCGCGACGACCTGGTGCTCGAGCACCGGCGATGAGTTCGCCGGCCCACGGGCGTCGGTAGGGGCACGGGCGCGCACCGGGCGCGTCACGACCCGCCACCGACACAGGAGGCCGGCATGCGCCGTCATCTCCACGCCCCCGACCACGCCCTCGACCACGCCCCCACGCACGCCGCCGGCCGCGCCCTGGCGGCGGCGCTCACCGCCGTCGCCGTCGCGGCAGCCCTCGTCGTCGGGCCGTCGGCCGCGGCGTCCGACCGGGACCCGACGGAGTACACCGGCGAGCTGGCCGGGGCGCGCTACCGCGTGCTGGTCCCGGACGACTGGAACGGCACCCTGCTGCTGTTCAGCCACGGGCACTACCCGTCCGAGTTCTTCGGAGGCTTCCCCGCGCCGCACCTGCTGGGCAACCAGGAGCTGAGCGAGGAGACGCTCACCGACCACGGGTACGCCCTCGCGGGCTCGCTCTTCCAGGGCGATGGCCTCGACTTCACCGTGCCCACGGCCGTGGCGGACCAGTCGCGGCTGCTCGACTGGTTCGAGGCGACCGTGGGCGAGCCGGACCGCACCCTCACCTACGGGCAGTCGATGGGGGCCGTCACGGCGGTGAAGCACGCCGAGGCGGAGCCCGACCGGATCGACGGCGTGCTCACCGTCGGCGGCGTCCTGGACTGGGTGGGCCAGCTCGACGCGATCCTCGACATGAACCTCGCGACCCGCGTGCTGCTCACCGACGGCACCGACGCGCACGGCAACCCGATCGAGCTCGTGGACGCGGCGGACCCGCAGGCCAGCCGCGACGCCCTGGTCGCCGCCCTCACCACGGCGGCGGAGTCGCCCGAGGGGCGGGCGCGGATCTCGCTCATCGCCTCCCTCAACACCGTGACCGGGTGGTACTGGATGAACGAGCCGCGCCCCGAGGGCGCCGAGGCGTGGGCCCGGGGGCAGGCCCAGTGGCTGGTCGGGGCGTACACGCTGGGCCTGGGGCCGAGCGCCCGGGTGCACCTCGAGGAGACGCTGGGCGGCAACCCCAGCAGCACCGACCTCACCCGGCTGCGGGCGCGGCTCGCGCGGTCCGGCGACGGCGCCGGCGTGCGGGCGGCGTACGCCGCGGCAGGGCTCGACCTGCGCGCGGACCTGGCCGCACTGGAGTCGGCCGTCCCGATCGTGGCGGACCCGGCCGCCCGGGCGGCGATGGTGGCCCACCGGCCGGAGGGCACGACGCCGTCGCCGGTGCTCACCCTGCACACGACCGGCGACGGCGGCGCACCGCCGTCGGCAGAGCGGTCCTTCGCCCGGCGCGTGGCCGAGGTCGGCCACCCGGACCGGTTCCGGAGCCTGTACGTCGAGCGGGGGGCGCACCTGTCCGTGAGCCTGGGGGAGGAGCTCGTCGCCCTGCGCACGCTGAAGCGGCGCGTCGACACCGGCCGGTGGCCCTCGCTCGCCCCGCGGACGCTGGACCGCGCGGCGGACGCGCTCGGCCCGGACTACCGCGCCACGTTCGAGGTGGTCACCCAGCAGACCGTCGACCACGCCCCGGCGTTCACCCGGTTCGTGCCGCCGCCCGCGTCCCGTCCCTCCTGGTGAGAGGGGCCTGCCGCCGCGCGCGCCACCGTCGTACTCTCGGGGGATGACCACGACCCTCACCGAGGACCTGACCGCGGGCGGCTCGGGAGCCGGCACCTCGGGCGACGACGTCACGGCCGCCGTGCGCGACGTCGCGCGGCGGTCCCAGGTCGCGTCGCGGACGCTCGCGACCGCCACCAGGGCCACGAAGGACGCCGCGCTGCACGCGCTGGCCGACGCGCTCGAGGCCGCGGCCGGCGAGATCGTCACGGCGAACGCCGACGACCTCGCCCGCGGGCGGGAGCGCGGCCTGAGCGACGGGCTGCTCGACCGGCTGGCGCTCACGCCGGCGCGGATCGGCGCCATCGCCGGCGCGCTGCGCGAGCTCGCCGGCCTGCCGGACCCGGTCGGCGAGGTGGTGCGCGGCCAGACGCTGCCGAACGGCCTGCGCCTGCGCCAGCTGCGCGTGCCGATGGGCGTGGTCGGCATGATCTACGAGGCGCGGCCCAACGTCACGGTCGACGCCGCGGGCCTCGCGCTGAAGTCCGGCAACGCGGTGATCCTGCGCGGCGGCAGCGCTGCGGCGTCGTCCAACGCGGTGGTCGTCGACGTGCTGCGCCGTGCGCTGGAGGCCCAGGGCCTGCCCGCCGACCTCGTGCAGACCATCGACGCGTACGGGCGCCCCGGCGGCGTCGCGCTCATGCAGGCGCGGGGGCTGGTCGACGTGCTCGTCCCGCGCGGCGGGGCCGACCTCATCCGCACGGTCGTCGAGTCGTCGACCGTGCCGGTCATCGAGACCGGCGTCGGCAACGTGCACGTGTACGTGGACGCCACGGCCGACGTCGCGAACGCCGTCGAGATCGTCATGAACGCCAAGACGCAGCGGGTCGGGGTGTGCAACGCGGCCGAGACGCTGCTGGTGCACGCCGACGCCGCCGAGGCCTTCCTCCCCGCGGCGCTCGCGGCGCTCGGCGGGGCGGGCGTGGTGCTGCACGGCGACGCGCGCGCGGTGGCCCTGGCGCCCGAGTCGGTGGAGGCGCTCCCCGCGACCGACGCGGACTGGGCCACCGAGTACCTCGCCCTCGAGCTCGCCGTCCGGGTCGTGGACTCGCTCGACGACGCGATCGAGCACATCCGCACCTGGTCGTCGGGGCACACCGAGGCGATCCTCACCCGCGACCTGGCCGCCTCCGAGCGCTTCGTCGCCGAGGTCGACTCGGCCGCCGTCATGGTGAACGCCTCGACGCGCTTCACCGACGGCGGCGAGCTGGGCCTGGGCGCCGAGATCGGCATCTCCACGCAGAAGCTGCACGCGCGCGGGCCCATGGGCCTGGCCGAGCTCACGACCACCAAGTGGGTCGTGCACGGCGACGGGCACGTCCGGCCCGCGTGAGAGACTGACCCCCGAACCTGCCCGAAGCGACCCGTCGCACACCCACGCACAGGAGGAACCCGTGCTGCACACCGCCGTCCAGGTGGCCCAGGAGGCCGCCGAGCACGCCGAGACCATCTCCCCGATCGCGATGGGTCTCCTCGCGTTCGGTGGCCTGGTCGCCGCGCTCGTGGTGACGTACGCCTTCCGCAACGTGTCCAACCGCCACCACTGACGGCCCCCGTCCGGTCAGCGTGAACGAGCCGTCGTCGCAGCCGCGCCGTCCGCGCCTGGGCGTGATGGGCGGCACCTTCGACCCCATCCACCACGGGCACCTGGTCGCCGCCAGCGAGGCGGCGGCACTGCTCGACCTCGACGAGGTCGTCTTCGTGCCCACGGGCAAGCCGACCTTCAAGCAGCACCAGCAGGTGTCCCCGGCCGAGCACCGCTACCTGATGACGGTGATCGCGACGGCGTCGAACCCCCGGTTCACGGTGAGCCGGGTCGACATCGACCGTCCGGGGCTCACCTACACCGTCGACACGCTGCGGGACCTGCACGAGCAACGACCCGACGCCGACCTGTTCTTCATCAGCGGCGCCGACGCGATCGAGCAGATCCTGACCTGGAAGGATGCCGCGCTCCTGTGGGAGATGGCACACTTCGTGGCTGTCACGCGGCCGGGGCACCAGCTCATGGTGGACGGCCTGCCCCACGACGGGGTCACGACGCTGGAGGTCCCGGCGCTGGCGATCTCGTCGAGCGACTGCCGTCGCCGGGCGCAGGCCGGCCAACCGGTGTGGTACCTGGTGCCGGACGGCGTGGTCCAGTACATCGCCAAGCACGGTCTGTATCGAGGTCTCGATGAGTGACAACAACCCGTCCCGCCCGCTGACCCGCCGCGAGATCCGCGAGCGGGAGCAGGCCGCCGCCGCCGCGCAGGCGAACGCCGGTCCGCCGGCGCCGTCCGGGCCGGAGTACGGCGCGCCCGCCGCGGCGAGGTCGCCGTACGCCCCGCCCCCCGGGCAGGCGCCCGCGCCGCGCTTCTCCGCGCCGGCGACCAGCGCGCCGTCCCGGCGCTCGCTCCGCGAGCAGAGCCCGGCGCCCGCCGCCCCGGCCCCCGCGCCGATGGTGCGGCCGCCGTCCACCTCCGCCGGGGTGCGCGGGCTGGACGAGACCGGTCGCCTGGCCCCGATCCAGCGCCCCACCGGCGAGATGTCGCGCGCCGTCGCCCCGACGCCCCCGGTGCGCCCCGCGCCGCCGGCCGGCGCCCCGACCGCGCCGCCCGCGCGCCCCTCGACCCGCCGCGACCAGGGTGCCGCCCCGGCCGGCGCCACCGGGCTCGGGCTGCCGCCGCTGGCCGCACCGGCGAGCGCCGCGCCCCCGGCC
>NZ_JBHTVT010000023.1:0-45389 GCF_042792795.1 Isoptericola sp. NPDC056605
GCGCGCCCCCCCCCCTACACGCTACGTCGAGGGCGCCGGGACGGTCAGGCCGGTCGGGAGCACCCGCGGCAGGAGCTCTCGCAGCGCCGCGACGCGCTCGTCGCGGGCGGCGCCGGTCATGCGCTCGACCGGCGCGGTGATGCTGACGGCGGCGACGGGCCGGCCGGCGCGCAGCAGCGCGACGGCGACGCACGCGATGCCGGGCTCGTTCTCCTCGGTCTCGGTGGCGTACCCGCGATCCCGGGCCGCGGCGAGGGCCGCCCGGAGCGTGGCGTCGGGCGTGGGGTCGGGCTCGGCGTCCCCGGCCGGCGCGGCAGCCAGGAGCGCCCGGCCGAGCGCCGTCGTCGCGACGGGGATGCGCCGCCCGACGGCGGACCACACGCGCAACGGGCGCTGCGGCTCCACCTTGTCGAGGTAGACGACCTCCTGCCCGGCGAGGGTGCCGAGGTGCACCAGCTCGTCGACCTCGTCGCGCAGCGCCTCCAGCGCCGGGCGCAGCAGGCCGGGCAGGTTGTCCTCGGCGAGGTACGCCGCCCCGAGGGAGAGCACCGCCGCCCCCAGGGTGTAGGCGCCGTCGGGCCGCTGGTCGGCGTACCCCCGGTGGCGCAGCGCCGCGAGCGTGCGGTGCAGCGTCGACTTGTTGGCGCCCACCTCGGCGGCGAGGTCGGCCAGCGCGACGCCGCCGGCACCCGCGCGGGCGAGCGCGTCGAGCGTGAGCAGCGCCTTGTCCACGCTGCCGAGCGGGCTGGGGGGTTGGGTCATCGGGGACGGTCCTCTATGGTGTTCCGTAGTGAACAACGTACGTTCACCATAGCGAAACGGAGTCAGGATGTCTTCCCCCTCGACCCAGGCCGGCGACGTCGTCGCCGCGCTCGGCGCCCACCGCCTCGTGCCCGTCGTCGTGGTCGACGGCGCCGAGGAGGGCGCACGCCTCGCCGACGCGCTCGTCGCCGGCGGCCTCCCCGTCGCCGAGATCACCCTGCGCACCGCCGGCGGCATCGACGCGATCCGCGCGGTCGCGCAGACCCAGCCCGAGGTCGTCGTCGGCGCGGGCACCGTGACCACCGTCGACCAGGTCGACGCCGTCGTCGACGCCGGGGCGCGCTACATCGTGTCGCCCGGGCTGTCGGCCGCCGTCGTGCGCCGCGCGCAGGAGCACGGCGTCCCGGTCCTGCCGGGCGTCGCCACGCCCAGCGAGATCATGGCCGCGCTCGACCTCGGCATCGACGTCGTCAAGCTCTTCCCCGCCTCCGTGGTCGGCGGCCCCGCCGCGATCAAGGCGTTCTCCGCGCCGTTCCCCGGCCTGCGCTTCGTGCCCACGGGCGGCGTGAGCGCCGCCAACCTCGGCGACTACCTCGGGCTCGCCCCGGTGCTCGCCGTCGGCGGGTCGTGGATGGTCGAGAAGTCGCTCGTGACCGCCGGCGACTGGGCCGAGATCACCCGCCGCACCGCCGAGGCCGTCGCCCTCGCGGCCGCCGTCTGAGCCCGCCGCCGAGCCTGCAAGGAGCACCGACACCATGACGAACCCCTCGATCACCACCCGCCCGGCCGCCGAGTGCCGGTACGACGCCGTCGCCCTCGGCGAGGTCATGCTGCGCCTCGACCCGGGCGACCGCCGCGTGCGTACCACCCGCTCCTTCGACGTCTGGGAGGGCGGCGGCGAGTACAACGTGGCCCGCGGCCTGCGCCGTGCGTTCGGGCTGCGCGGCGCGATCGTCACCGCGCTCGCGGACAACGAGGTCGGCCGCCTCGTGGAGGACTTCATGCTCACCGGCGGCCTCGACACCTCCTGGGTGCAGTGGCGCGAGTACGACGGCATCGGCCGCAGCGTGCGCAACGGCCTGAACTTCACCGAGCGCGGCTTCGGCGTGCGCGGCGCGGTGGGCGTCAGCGATCGCGGCAACACCGCGATCGCGCAGATGAAGCCCGAGGACGTGGACTGGGACGCCCTGTTCGGCTCCGGCGTGCGCTGGCTGCACACCGGCGGCATCTTCGCCGCGCTGTCCGAGTCGGCCGCCGACGTCGCCGAGGCGGCCATGACCGCGGCCAAGAAGCACGGCACGATCGTGTCGTACGACCTCAACTACCGCCCCTCCCTCTGGAAGGGCATCGGCGGCGTCGAGCGGGCGCGCGAGGTCAACCGCCGTCTCGCGCACCACGTCGACGTGATGATCGGCAACGAGGAGGACTTCACCGCCTCGCTCGGCTTCGAGGTCGAGGGCGTGGACGAGAACCTCACCGACCTCGACACCGGCGCCTTCCGCGCGATGATCGGCACCGCCGCCGAGGCGTACCCGAACTTCCAGGTCATCGCGACGACGCTGCGAGGCGTGAAGTCGGCGTCCGTCAACGACTGGGGCGCCATCGCCTGGTCGCGGGCCGAGGGCTTCGTCGAGGCCACGCACCGTGCCGACCTGGAGATCTTCGACCGCGTGGGCGGCGGCGACTCGTTCGCCTCCGGCCTCGCCTACGGGCTCCTGGAGCTCGACTCGCTGCAGCAGGCCGTGGAGTACGGCGCCGCGCACGGCGCGCTCGCCATGACCACGCCGGGTGACACGACGACGGCGACCCTCGCCGAGGTCGCCAAGCTCGCCGGCGGCGGCAGCGCGCGCGTCCAGCGCTGAGCGCGGAGCTGGTCCGAGACCCCGCGAGGTAGTCCGAGTCCTGCCGAGGTAGTCCACTACCTCGCGGTTCCTGGAACTACCTCGCGGGGTCTCGTGCTACCTCGCGGTGGCCGGTGCTACCTCGGCGGGGGAGCGGTGGACTCCCGGACGACGAGGCCGGTGGCGAGGTTGACCCGCCGGGCCATCGGCGTCTCGCCACGGGCGAGGTCGAGCAGCAGCCGCGTCGCGGTGGTCGCCATCTCGAGCAGCGGCTGGCGGACCGTGGTCAGCGCGGGCGCGGTCCAGGTCGCCAGGGGCAGGTCGTCGTACCCGACGACGGACACGTCGCGCGGCACGGAGAGGCCGCGTTCCTGCGCGGCCCGCAGCAGGCCGATGCCCTGCATGTCCGACCCGGCGAAGACGGCGGTCGGGCGCTCGGGCAGGTCGAGCAGCTCGCTGCCGGAGCGGTAACCGGACTCCACCTCGAAGTTGCCCGACCGCACCAGCGTGGGGTCGAAGGCGATCCCGGCCTCCTCGAGCGCGGTGCGGTACCCGTCGAGGCGCGCGCGGGCGCACAGCATGTTGCCCGGGCCCGAGATGGCGGCGATGCGCCGGTGCCCCAGCTCGAGCAGGTGCCGCGTCGCCGCGAGCCCCCCGCTCCAGTTGTCCGACCCCACCGTGGGCACGTCGGGCGGGGGCTCGCCGTCGGTGTCGATGACCACGTAGGGGATGCCGCGCGTGGTGAGGCGGGGCCGCTGCGACGAGCTGAGGCTGGCCGCGACGAGCAGCACGCCCAGCGGCGGGCGGGAGAGCGTCGTCTCGAGCCAGGTGGTCGGCGGGCGGTGCTTCCCGCCCAGCTCGGACAGGATGACGCTCACCCCGGCGGCCGCGGCGGCGTCCTCCACGCCGCGGATGATCTCCGTGGACCAGGCCGAGCCGACCCGGTGGAAGACGAGGTCCACGAGCCCCGCGCCGACCGGGGGAGCCACGGCCCGGCGGCGCCGGTAGCGGTGCCGCTCCAGCGCGGCCTCCACGCGGTCGCGGGTGGCCGGCGCGACGTCGGTCCTGCCGTTCAGCACCTTCGACACCGTGGGTGCGGACACGCCGAGCTCCCGGGCGATCTCGGCGATCGTCGGCGTCGGGCCCTGCGGGGTGGGGGTGCTCATCGTCCGTCCTGTCGTGACGCGGCGTCGCGCTCGGGCGATCGACCGCAAGTTTCGGCTCGACCGTACACGACCTCGGGCGTGCTCTGGACGTTCACGGGCGCCGTGATCAGACCGTGATCGGCCGGGTGCTTGACCATCACCGAAAGCTCCCCCTACTCTCGGCCGCAGTTGGAGAACGTTTTCAATGACGAAACTTTCGGATCGTCGGCGCGAGGTTGCGACCGGCGGACCACACGACGACGTGACGGCTGGGGGACTCATGGCGCAGGCCGCAGGGATGGTGACGACCGTCCCGCCGATCGACGACGCACCGTCGTCACCACCACCGCGGGACGAACCACGGCGGCAAGGGCGGGCGCGCACCACGTGGCGCCAGGCGCTGCGCAAGGACTGGCGGCTGTACTCGTTCGTCGTCCTGCCGGTGCTGTTCTTCCTGATCTTCAAGTACGTGCCGATGATCGGGAACGTCATCGCGTTCCGCCGGTTCCGCCCCGGCGGCAGCCCGCTGGGCGACGAGTGGGTCGGCTTCTACTACTTCGAGATGTTCATCCACAACCAGCAGTTCTGGCAGGTGTTCTGGAACACCGTGGTGCTGGGCCTGCTGACGCTGGCGATCTGCTTCCCGCTGCCGATCATCCTCGCGCTCATGCTCAACGAGCTGCGGTCGCGCCGGTTCAAGAAGATCGTGCAGACGATCTCCTACCTGCCGCACTTCATGTCGATCGTCATCGTCGCGGGGCTCGTGCTCCAGCTCACCGCGGTGAGCGGCACGGTGAACCAGGTCGTGGAGGCGTTCGGCGGCGACGCGATCGCGTTCATGCAGCAGCCCGACTGGTTCCGCACGATCTACGTGAGCTCGGAGGTCTGGCAGACCGTCGGCTGGGGCACGATCCTCTACCTCGCCGCGCTGACGACCGTCGACGACCAGCTCTACGAGGCGGCCCGCATCGACGGCGCGAACCGCTGGCAGCAGACCTGGCACATCACGCTGCCCGGCATCCGCCCCACGATGATGGTGCTGCTCATCCTCAACATCGGCTCCTTCATGGCGGTCGGGTTCGAGAAGGTCCTGCTGCTGCAGAACCCGCTGATCTACTCCACGGCGGACGTCATCTCGACGTACCTGTACCGGGTGGGCATCCAGTCGGCCCAGTTCTCCTACGGCACGGCGATCGGCCTCTTCGAGGCGCTCATCGGCCTGGTCCTCGTCCTCACCGCGAACTTCGTCTCGCGCCGCACGGTAGGAGCCTCGCTGTGGTGACCGGCATGCCCACCCCCGACCTCGCCGCCGTCCGGACCGAGGCGACGACCGTCAAGGACACGGCCGGGTACCGCACCTTCAAGGTGGCCAACGTCGTCGTGCTCCTCGTGGTGTGCGCCGTGACGCTGTACCCGTTCGTGAACCTCGTGGCGAAGGCGTTCTCGTCGGAGGGCTTCATCGCCGCCGGCGAGGTCAACCTCCTGCCGCGGGGGTTCAACGTCGAGACGTTCCAGTACGTCATGGGCGACGCGATGTTCTGGACCAACTACAAGAACACCGTCGTCTACACGGTGGTCGGCACGTTCGTGTCGATGGCGCTCACCACCCCGTACGCCTACGCGCTGAGCCGCCGCCACCTCAAGGGCCGCACGTTCTTCATCGGCATCGCGGTCTTCACGATGTTCTTCAGCGGCGGCCTGATCCCGAACTACATCCTCGTCGCCGACGTGCTGGGGATGCGGAACACCCTCTGGGCGATCGTGCTGCCCGGTGCCATCTCGGTGTTCAACCTCCTGGTCATGAAGTCGTTCTTCGAGAACTTCCCGAGCGACCTCGAGGAGGCGGCCGCGATCGACGGCCTCACGACGTACGGGATCTTCTTCCGGATCGTGCTGCCGCTGTCCAAGGCGGTGCTGGCCACGATGACGCTGTTCTACGCCGTCGGCCTGTGGAACTCGTGGTTCAACGCCTTCCTCTACCTGGACCAGAAGGAGCTGTTCCCGGTCACCGTCTACCTGCGGAACATGATCGCCGCGGCGTCGCCGGCGGCCGACCCGACGCAGGACGCCGTGCAGATCGGCGCGAACATCCAGTCCGTGACGATGCTGCTCACCGTGCTGCCGATCATCTGCTTCTACCCCTTCATCCAGAGGTACTTCGTCTCCGGCGTGATGCTCGGCTCCGTCAAGGGCTGACGGGCCGGTCATCACCCGCACTGCACGCACCACATCCCGCTCGAGAGCGACGACGCTCGTCACACGAGGAGAAGACATGAGGAACACCCGGATGCGGGCGGCCGTCGCGGCCGCGTCGCTGACGACCCTGGCCCTGACGCTGGCGGCCTGCGGCAGCGGGGGAGGCGACGACGGCGGCGACGGCGCGAGCCCGGACGCCGCCACCATCGACGCGGACCACTCCGTCGGCGCGATGGACGATTTCGCGGCGGGCACGTCGTTCAAGGCGACGGAGCCGGTGGAGTTCTCGCTGATGTACCGCGACCACCCGGACTACGAGGTGCAGGACGACTGGTCGGTCTTCGAGCACCTCGAGGCGGACCGGAACGTCACGTTCTCCCGCACCGACGTGCCGCTGGCCGACTGGGACCAGAAGAAGGCGCTGCTCATCGGGTCGGGCGAGGCCTCGGACCTCATGCCGGTGACCTACCCCGGCCAGGAGACCCAGTTCGTCTCGGGCGGCGCGCTCCTGCCCGTGTCCGACTATCTCGAGTACATGCCGAACTTCGCGCAGAAGGTCGAGGACTGGGGCCTCCAGGACGAGATCGACAACCTGCGCCAGGACGACGGCAAGTACTACATCCTGCCGGGCCTGCGGGAGATCCCCGACGTGCAGTACACGGTCATGATCAACGACGACATGTGGAAGAAGGCCGGGGTCACCGAGGACCCGGCCACCTGGGACGAGTTCACCGAGGACCTGGCGAAGGTCAAGGAGGCGAACCCCGGCCTCGACTACGCCTTCTCCGACCGCTGGACGGACGTCAGCACGCTCGGCGCGCTGCTCAACGTCATGGGTCCGAACTACGGCGCCGCGGGCGGGTGGGGCTACAACAACACCTGGTTCGACCAGGACTCCGGCGAGTACGTCTTCAACGGCACGAGCGACGCGTACAAGCAGCTCCTGGAGACGGTGCACGGCTGGGTCGACGCGGGCGTCATGGACCCGGAGATCACCCAGTCCGACGACCAGGCCCGCCAGAAGTTCGTGTCCGGCAAGTCCGCCGCCGTGTCCAGCAACACCCAGGAGATCACGGCGTACCGCACGGCGATCAAGGACGGCGGCAAGGACATCACCACCCGCCTGCTCACCATCCCGGGCGGCCCGGCGGGCAGCAACCTCGCCGCGAGCCAGCTCTCCAGCGGCCTGATGATCTCCAGCAAGGCGGCGGAGCAGCCGTACTTCAAGGCGCTGCTGCAGTACGTCGACTGGCAGTACTACTCGGACGAGGGCATCGAGTTCGCCCAGTGGGGCGTGGACGGCGAGACGTACTCGAAGGGCTCGGACGGCACCCGTGAGCTGAACGAGGACATCAGCTGGAACGCGATCAACGCGGGCGCGCCGAAGAAGCTCAACACCGACTTCGGCTACAGCAACGGCGTGTTCCTCCTGGCGAACGGCTCCACGCAGGACCTGCTCGAGTCCGTGATGTCGGACGAGGTCAAGGAGTGGACCCGGTCCGTGCTCGACGCCAAGGAGGTGCTGCCGGTGGCCCCGGCGCCCCGCCTCAACGAGATGGAGCTCGAGCAGAACTCGCTGCTCGACACGCAGCTCAAGGACGCCGTCCAGTCCGCGACCGCCGGGTTCATCACCGGCCAGCGCTCGCTCGACGAGTGGGACGCGTACGTCTCCGAGATCGAGGGGCTGGGCGCCACGCAGCTCGTCGAGACCGTCAACACCGCCCTGGCGCGCCAGGAGGGCTGAGCCCTGACCACCGTCGTCGTCCCCGACGCGCCCGCCGCCACGCTCTCCGAGGCGTGGCGGCGGTGCGTCGGCACCGGCCGCCTCAACCTCGCGCTGCGTCAGGACTACCAGGACTCGCTCGCGGTGGTGCAGCGGGAGATCGGGTTCCGCTACGTGCGGGGCCACGGCCTGCTGTCCGACGACGTCGGGATCCACCGCCCCTACGACGCGGCGGGCCACCGTGGCACGCGGTACGCGTTCACGTACGCCGACCAGGTGCTCGACGCGTGGCTCGCGCAGGGCATCCGGCCGTTCCTCGAGCTCGGGTTCATGCCGTCGGCGCTCGCGTCGGGGGAGCAGACCGTGTTCTGGTGGAAGGGCAACGTGACGCCGCCGCGCGACCATCGCGAGTGGGCGGCCCTCGTCCAGGCGGTGGTGCGGCACGCGATCGACCGCTACGGCCTCGAGGAGGTGCGGCGGTGGCCGGTCGAGGTGTGGAACGAGCCGAACCTGGCGCAGTTCTGGGAGGGCGCGTCGCAGGAGGCGTACTTCCGGCTCTACGAGGTCACCGCGGCCGCGGTGAAGGAGGTCGACGCCGACCTGCAGGTGGGTGGGCCGGCGATCTCGCCCGGCGCGGACGAGTGGTGGGCGCCGTTCGCGGAGTTCGTCGAGCGGCGGGACGTCCCGGTGGACTTCGTGTCCTTCCACGCCTACACCACCGGGCCCGCCCAGCACGTGCCGTTCGGCACCTACCAGACGCTGCGGCACCCGCGGGACCTGCTGGACCAGTTCGCCGTCCCGGCGAAGCTGCTGGCGGGCACCCGGCTGGAGGGGCTGCCCGCCCATGTCACCGAATTCAGCACCAGCTACCGGCCGGACAACCCGGTGCACGACACCGCCTACCAGGCGGCGTCGCTGGCGTCCGTGCTCTCCGAGGGCGGCGACCTCGTCGACTCCTTCTCCTACTGGACGTTCTGCGACGTCTTCGAGGAGGAGAACGTCCCGACCTCGGTCTTCCACGGCGGCTTCGGGATGCTCGGGCACCGGCAGCTGCGCAAGCCGGTGTTCCACCTCTACGCCTTCATGGCGCGGATGGGCCCCGAGGTGCTGCACCGGGGCCTGGACCACCTGGTGACGCGCGACGACGGAGGCCGGGTGACGGTGCTGGCCTGGCAGCCCGTGGGCGGCACCGCCGACGCCGAGGAGCCGGACCGGCACGAGCTGCGGCTGAGCGTCCCGGTCGGCGACGCCGCGACGCGGCGGGCGTCGGTGCACCGCTCGCGCGTGAACGACGACGAGGGCAACGCGTTCAGCGCGTGGCGCCACCTGGGCCGCCCGGCGTCCCCGACGTCGCGGCAGCTCGACCTGCTGCACGAGGCGTCGGTGCCGGGTCGCTCGCACACGTCGCTCGAGGTGTCGGGCGGCCGGGTCGACCTGGCGCTCACGCTCGCCCGGCACGAGGTCACGCTGGTGGAGATCGACCCGGTGCGCGACGAGACGCCGCCCTGGCTCGACGACGCGCGCATCCTCGGTCGCGGGCCGGGCCAGGACGGCGGGGCGTCCTGATGGCGGCCGCGGCGCCCCGCGACTTCGGGGACGGCGTGCTGGGCCGGATCACGGCGCGCGTCTACTGGTACCTCGTCGTGGGGGTGCTCGTCGCCCTCGGCTGCGTGCCGACGCTGGTGCTGCTCACGCTCCTGGACCGGTCCTCGGGCAACGCGCTGCTGGTGCCGCTCTGCCTCGCGCCCGCGGCCCCGTTCCTCGCCGCGGGGATCTTCGCGCTGCACGCGCGCGCTGGCACCGACGAGCCCGTGCCGGGCCGCACCTTCGTGCGCGGCCTGCGGCTGGGCTGGCTCGACGCGCTGCGGCTGTGGGTGCCGGCGACGGCGGTGCTCGGCGTCGTCCTCACGTCCGTCGTGCACCGCGAGGCCGCCGGGATCTCCGTGGCCTACGCCGTCGTGCTGGGCGCCGTGGGCCTCGCCGTGCTGCTCTGGGCGGTGCAGGCGCTGGTCCTCGTGTCCCTGTTCTCCTTCCGCGCCCGCGACGTGGCCCGGCTGTCCGTCTACTACCTCGGCCGGCGGCCGTCCGTGACCGTCGGTCTGCTCGCGCTCGTCGTCGTGGCGGGCGGCGTGGTGTGGGTGGCGGGCGAGCTGGTGCTCGCCCTCGTCGCCGCCGCGTGGCTCGCCTTCCTGCTGCGCGTCGCGCAGCCCGTGCTGGACGACGTCCGCGCACGCTTCGTCGCCTGACCCGCACCACCGACCTCCGGAGGAAACGCCGTCATGTCCGCCCACCTGCCCGCCGGCCGCAAGGTCCGCTACGGCGGCGACTACAACCCCGAGCAGTGGCCGCGGGAGGTGTGGGAGGCCGACCACGCCGCGTTCGACCTGGCGTCGATCGACACCGTGACGCTCAACGTCTTCTCCTGGGCGACGCTGCAGCCCGACGAGGACACCTACGACTTCGCGCTGCTCGACGCGATCGTCGAGCGCGCCGTGGCCGCGGGCCGCGACGTCGTGCTCGCGACGTCGACCGGGGCGCTGCCGCCGTGGCTCGCCCACCGCCACCCCGAGGTGGAGCGCACCGACTTCCAGGGCCGGCGGCACGTGTACGGGCAGCGGCACAACGCGTGTCCCAGCTCGCCGGTGTACCGGCGGCTGTCGGCCGAGCTCGCGGGGCGCCTCGCCGAGCGCTACGCGGGCACGCCCGGCCTGGTCGCGTGGCACGTGGGCAACGAGTACGGCGGGTTCGACGGCGGCTGCTGGTGCGACCTGTGCGCCGCGGGCTTCCGCGAGTGGCTGCGTGCGCGGTACGGCACGCTGGAGCGCCTGAACGACGCCTGGAACGCGGCGTTCTGGTCGCACACGTTCAGCGACTGGGAGCAGGTCGTGCCGCCGAACATGCTCAGCGAGCACTGGCGCGGGCCGGACCACACGGCCTTCCAGGGCATCACGCTCGACTACCGGCGGTTCATGTCGGACGCGATGCTCGCGAACTACCGCGACGAGAAGGAGCGCATCCGCGCGCACGACGCGACCACCCCCGTGACGACCAACTTCATGGGCATGTTCCGGCCGATCGACTACCACCGTTGGGCCGAGGACCTCGACTTCGCGTCGTGGGACAACTACCCGCCCGGTCAGCGGGAGCACGCCCGCATGGCCTTGGCCCACGACGTCATGCGCGGGCTCAAGGGCGGCGCGCCGTTCTGGGTCATGGAACAGACGCCGACCATCACCGCGTCGCGCGACGTCAACCCGGTGAAGCGGCCGGGCGTGCTGCGGCTCTGGTCGTGGCAGGCCGTGGCGCACGGCGCGGACGCCGTCCTGTACTTCCAGATGCGGCAGTCGAAGGGGGCGTGCGAGAAGTACCACGGCGCCGTCCTCGACCACGCCGGCCGCACCGACACCCGCGCGTTCCGGGAGGTCGCGGAGCTCGGCGCCGAGCTCGACGCGCTGGGCGACGCCGTCCTCGGCGCGCGCACGCCCGCCCGCGTGGCCCTGCTCTTCGACTGGGACTCCTGGTGGGCCGCGGAGATGACGGACGGCTTCAACCGGCACGCCCGGTACGTCGACACGGTGCTCGCCTACTACCGCGCGCTGTGGCAGGCGGGCGCGCAGGTGGACGTCGTCCCGGTCACCGCGGACCTGTCCCGCTACGACGTCGTGCTCGCGCCCATGCTGCACGTGCTCAAGGGCGACGTCGCCGACCGCCTGGAGGGCGTCGTCGCGCGCGGGGGCTCCGTGCTGGCGTCGTACTGGTCCGGTCGCGCCGACGTGGACGCGAACGCCTTCCTCATGGACGCCCCCGGGCCGCTCGGTCGGCTGTTCGGCCTGCGCGTCGAGGAGACCGACTCCGCCGAGCCGGGCGTCACCAACCCCGTCACCCTCAAGGACGGCGCGGGCGACGACGCCGTCGCGGCCGCCTCGCTCGTCTTCGAGGTGCTCGTGCCCCAGGGCGCGGAGGTCGTCGGCACCTACGGCGCCGAGTTCTACGCGGGCACGCCCGCGGTGACGCGCCACCGCCCCGGAGGCCACGACGGCGGGGAGGACGGCGGCGAGGCCTGGTACGTCGCGACGGCGCTCGACGACGGGGGCGTCGCCTGGGTGGTCCGCCGCGTGCTCGGCCGGCACGGCCTCGTCGGCCCGTACGCCGACACCGACGACGTCGAGCTTGCGGTCCGCGAGGGCGCCGACGGCGCGCGGACGGCGTTCGTGCTCAACCACCGGTCCGACGCCGTCGACGTCGCGGCCCACGCCTCGGGGACCGACCTGCTCACCGGCCGCGCCGTCGTCGCGGGGGAGACCCTGCACCTCGAACCGACCGACGTCGTCGTCCTCCGTGAGGACCCGCCGAGGTAGTGCGCGCGCCCGCGAGGTAGTCCAGTGACTACCTCGCGGGCTCGCGGACTACCTCGCGGTTGGCGGTGCTACCTCGCGACGGTGCCGGTGACCGTGTCGCCGCTGCGCGTCACGGTGTACTCCACCGTGTCGCCGCTCCAGAAGTGGAACGTCAGCGAGACGGGCTCGCCGTCGCGCAGGGTGGCGAGGTAGGCCGGGCGCAGCAGGACGGCGCCGGCCTCCTCGTCCGGGGCGAACGACGCGTCGAACTCCTGGAACGGCGTCCAGCTCTGCGGGCCGGCGCCGCTGCCGTCGGCGTAGACCGAGGCCATGGTGGCCAGCCGGTCGCCGCGGAACCGCGCCGGGATCGACACGCCGCCGGCCACCGTTCCCGTCGCGTCCGCGAGCACGGGGGTGTCGGCCGCGATCACGTGGATCCGCCACGGCACCCCCGCCGAGAAGCGCGCCTCGATCGTGGCGTGCGCGCCGGGCGACGCGTCGCCGATCAGGCGTTCCAGGTACGCGGCCGAGAACGTCACCTCGTCGCCCGCGACGGCGGCGTCCGCGGCCGCGACCGGCTCGCCGTCGAGGAACAGCCCCTCGAGCCGGGTGCCGTGCGGCTCGAGCGTGACGGTCTGCGCGCCCACGTCGCCCGGGCGCACGAAGACCTGGTCCGTGGACGCGGTGCCCGACCGCGTGGTCCAGCTCGACGACACCTGCGCCCACAGCTCGGGGTCGCTCCACGTGAAGCCGGTGCGGTCGAGGTGCTGCCCGTTGTCCCAGAGCATGGTCGTGACGCCGGCGTCGCGGGCCTGGTGGCCGAGCTCCTCGAAGAACTTCAGCTTCTCGCCCTGCTCGATGGTGCCCGTGTGCCGGTCGAAGCCGAGCAGCCCGTACTCGCCGAGGACCACCGGGATCCCCTGGTCGACGAACGTGCTCCGCACGCGGTCGAACGTCCCCGTCATGTCCGCCAGGGCGACGTCGTCGAAGCGGGTGCCGCCCGCGACGTTCACGCTGAACGGCCAGTAGCCGTAGTAGTGGACCGTGGCGGCCAGCTGCGGGTCGTCGAGCTCGGCGATGGTGCCGGCGAGGGCGTCGAGCCGCTCCTGGCCGGCGTTGGTGTGCAGGGTGGGCAGCACGAGCACCCGGTCGGCGTTGCCGCCGCCGGACGCCCGGACCACCTCGTGGAACACGGTGTTGAGGTCGTCGAGCAGGACGTCGCCCTGCGCGTCGTCGACGTCCGCGAACTGCGGCTCGTTGAGGCTCTCGAACAGCAGCTCGGCCGGGTGGTCGCGGAAGCGGTCGGCGAGCTGTTCCCACGTGGCCCGGAAGCGGTCACGCACGCCGTCCGGGTCCGAGGACATCGCGTTCGCCCAGATCCACGAGTCGTGGTGGAGGTCGAGCAGCACGTACAGGTCCTCGGCCAGCGCCTGGTCGACGACCTCCTCGACCCGGTCCAGATAGTCCGTCTCGATCGCGTAGTCCGGGGCGCCGCCCTGGTGCTCGTCCCAGGTGACCGGGACGCGGATGCTGCGGAACCCCTCGTCCTTGACGGCGGCGAGCAGCTCCGGCGTGACGCGCGGGTTGCCCCAGGCGGTCTCGTCCGGCCCCACGGAGTCGAGCGAGTTGCCGAGGTTCCAGCCAGGCTGCATCGCGGCCACCGTCTCGGCCGCGCCGGCGGCGCGGTGCGGGTGCGCCGGGTGTCCGGGGCGCCCGGGGTGCGTCGGGTGCCCGGGGTGCCCGGGGTGCTGCGGGTGCGCCGGTGCGGCGCCGGCCGGGGCGGCGAGCCCGGCGGCGAGCGCCAGGCCTGCCGCGAGGGCGGTGAGCGTCGTCCTGAGCGGTCGTTTCACGATGGTGTGCCCTTCGTCGCGCACGGGTGATGGACGTCGCGCCTCCGACCGGCCGGACCGGCGTCGGCGCCGGGCTCTGCATGTCGAAGCGCTTCGACACCTTGGCGAGCCCGACGCCGTCCTGTCAAGGCCCTGAAACGTTACGGATCTCCCGTCGCGCCACCCGTCACACCACCCGGCGGTAGGCCACCACGGCGGCGGTGCCGAAGACGGCGAGGAACGCCGCGCTCCACAGCAGGGTCGCGGTCGCCGGCCCGGCGACCGGGCCGCCGAGCAGCAGGCCCTGGCTGGCCTCGATCGCCCGGCTCACCGGGTTCACCTCGGCCCAGGCCTGCAGCCAGCCCGGCATCGTCTCGACCGGCGCGGCCATGCCCGTGCCGAACACGAGCGGGAACGGCAGCAGGAACCCCACCGTCGACACCATGATCTCGTCGCGCAGCAGCACCGCCACGAGCACGGTGAGCCAGCACAGGGAGAAGCCGAGGACGATCGCGAGCCCGCACGCGGCCAGGGCGGGCAGCAGCCCCGTCTCGACCCGGAAGCCGAGCGCGTACCCGACGCCGAACAGCACGGCGAGCGCGATGACGTACCGGACGGCGTCGGCGAGGACCGAGCCCAGCAGCATCGCGGCGCGCGGCACGGGCATGCTGCGGAACCGGTCGAAGACGCCCTTCTTCATGTCCTGCACGATGCTGAGCCCGGTCGCGACCTGCCCCGTGAGCACCGTGGTGAGCACGAGGATGCCGGGGAACAGGTACTGGAGGTACTCGTGCGTGGACCCGGCGACCGCCCCGCCGAACAGGTAGACGAACAGGACGAGGAACACGACGGGCAGGATCACCGCGTCGGCCAGCTCGCCGGGGTTGCGCCGGGTCTTGACGAGAGCACGGTGCGCCAGGATCAGGCCGTGGCGGGCGAGCGGCCAGCGGCGCGGGGGCGTCGTCGTGCCCCGGCGGTGCGGTGCGGTGCCGGTGGCGACGGTCGTCGTGGTGGCGGTCATGATTCCTCCCTCGGGGTGGTGCGGTGGCCGTCGGTCAGGGTGAAGAAGACCTCGTCGAGGCCCGGGAGGCGGAGCGCCAGCTCGGTGACCGCGACGTCCGCGTCCTCGAGCCCGCGCACGACGGCGGAGAACGCGCGCTCGTCGTCGACGGACGCGGTGACCACGCCCCCGTGCGGCGGGGCGACGTCCTCCCCGGTCACGCGCGCGACGACGCCCGCCGCGGTCGCGACCCGGTCCGGGTCGCGCGGCCGCACGACCACCGTCTGCCCGCCGACCTGCTGCTTCAGGCCCGCCGGGGTGTCGTGGGCGATGACGCGGCCGCCGTCGATCACGGTGATCTCGTCGGCCAGGGCGTCGGCCTCCTCGAGGTACTGCGTGGTGAGCAGCACGGTGGTGCCGTCGTCGGCGAGCGACCGGATGGTCTGCCACAGCTCCTCCCGCTTGCCCGGGTCGAGGCCGGTCGTGGGCTCGTCGAGGAACAGGACGCTCGGCGAGCCGACGAGGCTGGCGGCCAGGTCGAGGCGGCGGCGCATCCCGCCGGAGTAGGTGGACGCGCGCCTGCCGCCCGCGTCGGTGAGCCCGAACCGGTCCAGCAGCCGCGCGGCCCGGACGCGGGCCTCGGCCGTGGGCAGGTCGAGCAGGCGACCGAACAGGACGAGGTTCTCCGCGCCGGTGAGGTCCTCGTCCACCGTCGCGTACTGGCCGGTGAGGCCGATGCGGCGGCGCACCTCGACGGGGTCGCGGCCCACGTCCAGCCCGTCCACCACCGCCCGGCCGGCGTCGGCCCGCAGCAGCGTCGCCAGCACGCGGATGGCGGTGGTCTTGCCCGCCCCGTTGGGGCCCAGGACGCCGAGCACCGTGCCGCGCTCGGCGCGCAGGTCGACGCCGTCGAGCGCCGTCGTCGGGCCGAACGCCTTGACGAGACCCTCGGCCTCGAACGCGGCGCTCACGACGCCGCCCCCGACCCGGGCGCACCGGCGGGCGCACCGGTGGGCGCACCGTCCAGGTGGCGCCCGAACAGACCGCCCGGGTCGTAGGACCGCTTGACCGCGCGCAGCCGGGCGAGCGTCGCGGGCGGGTACGCCGCCTC
Source organism: Isoptericola sp. NPDC056605 (assembly GCF_042792795.1). Taxonomy (NCBI): domain Bacteria; kingdom Bacillati; phylum Actinomycetota; class Actinomycetes; order Micrococcales; family Promicromonosporaceae; genus Isoptericola; species Isoptericola sp. NPDC056605. The sequence continues at coordinate 15,945 of NZ_JBHTVT010000023.1, forward strand.
CAGGTCGGCCGCGGTGTCGGAGCCCTGGAAGTTCACGTACGCGCCCGTGCCGTGGGCGGCGACGCCGCGCCAGCAGGCGAGGGCGTCCTCGACGTCGGCGTCGGACGCGTCCTGAGGGACGACGGTGCCGCCCACCACCAGCGCCTCCGCGTCGCGGTGGGCGAACGTGGTCGCGTCGGGCAGCACGCGGGAGAACGCGCCACCGAGGGCGCGCAGCGCGAGCGCCACCGGCCGGTCGCCCGCGGACGCCGCGGCCACCGCCGCGACGACGTCGTCGTCCAGCCGCGGCACCAGCACGTTGCGGCCGACGAGGCGCAGGCCCGGTGGGTGGTGGCCGCCTTCGGCGAGGACGTCGGCGTACGGCACGGTCGCGACCGTGTCGCTCAGCACCGTGCCGAGGCGCCGCAGCGGCTCGACCGCCCGCTCGGCCGCCGCCGCGTCGTCGTGCGACGCGCAGACCAGGACCGACGCGGCCGCCGGACGGTCGCCCACGGGCGGCGCCAGCACCAGCGTGCTGCTCAGCTCCTCGTCCGCCTCGCGCAGCACGTCGCGCCAGCCCGCGACGAGGCGGGCGGGGTCGTCGAGGGCGAGGCCGATCGCGCCGTAGCGGACGTCGCCCACCCGGGCGGCGACGAGGTCGACGCCCGTCACGACGCCGAAGCCCCCGCCCCCGCCGCGCAGCGCCCAGAACAGGCCGGCGTGCGAGTCCCTGCCCGCGACCACCGTCCGGCCGTCGGCGAGCACCACCCGGGCCCCGACCAGGGCGTCGACGGTCAGGCCGTGCCGGCGCACCATCCACCCGACGCCGCCGCCGAGCGTCAGCCCGCCCACGCCGACGCTCGCGGTGTCGCCGGAGGAGATCGCCAGGCCGTGCGGCGCGAGCGCCGCCGCGACCCGACCCCACGTGGCGCCGGCGCCCACCCGCACCAGCCTGTGGTGCGCATCCACGACCTCGACCGCGTCCAGGTGGCGCAGGTCCACCACGAGGCCGCCGTCGTTGGTGGCGCGGCCGGTGAGGCCGTGCCCGCCCGAGCGGACCGACAGGGGCAGCCCCTCGCGGGCCGCGTACGCCACGGCGGCCGCCACCTCCGCCTCGTCGCGGGGTCGCGTGACCAGCGCGGGGGAGCCGGTGGCGAAGACGGTGCGTCGTGCCTCCTCGTAGCCGTCGTCGCCGGGGACGACGACGTCGCCCAGCCCGGCGGGGGTGCGCCCGCGTGCCTGGATGCTCGGTGCCTGGACGCTCGGTGCCTGGACGCTCGGTACCTGGATGCGGGGTGCCTGGATGCTCATGGCGGTGCTCCTCGGGTCGGTCGTGCGGGGGGTGTCCGTCCTGCGTCGTTCCGTGGTCCGATCCTTCGCGGCGAGGTGTCCTCGGCGCGTCCGCCCGTCGGCGACACCTGCGGCTACCGGTCCGGTCGGCGACGGGGCGTCGTCGTACCGCGGGGGGAGTACGCGCAGGGTGCTCCCCGCGCCGGATGCGGCGGCTCCGCGGCCGCACCTACGCTGCCGGGATGGGAACGGGACGGGCACGGGAGCGGATCCTCGCGGCGGGCTGGCTGGTCTCGCTCGGCGTCGCCGGCGTCGCGGTGCTGCAGTGGCGCGCGTACGTGCGCGAGGTGGAGCAGCGGGCCGAGGACGCCGAGCGCACGCGCGACGAGGTGGCACGGCGTCGTGCCGTCGAGGAGCGGCTGCGCATCGCGCGCGAGTTGCACGACTCCCTGACCCACAGCATCTCCGTGATCAAGGTGCAGGCGGGCGTGGCCGCCCACCTCGCGCGCAAGCGGGGCGAGGAGCCGCCGCCCGCGCTGCTCGCGATCCAGGAGGCGAGCACCGACGCGGCCCGCGAGCTGCGCTCGACCCTCGACGTGCTGCGCCGCGACGGCGAGCCGAACGGGAACGGGATCGACCGGCTCGAGGCCCTCGTCGAGCGCGCGGAGGCCGCGGGGGTGCCCACCACCGTGCGGCTCCTCGGCGTCCGGCGCGCGCTGCCGGCCGAGACCGACCAGGCCGCCTACCGCGTGGTGCAGGAGGCGCTCACCAACGTCGCCCGGCACGGCGGGGCCGCCGCGGCCGCGACCGTGCGCGTGGCGTTCGCGGCCCGCGAGCTCACCCTGCACGTCGACGACGACGGCCGCGGCGCACCCGGCGAGCCGGAGCCCGGGCACGGGCTGACGGGGATGCGCGAGCGCGTCGCCGCCCTCGGCGGGACGCTCCATGCCGGGCCGGGGACCGGCGGCGGGTTCTCGGTGCGCGTCACGCTGCCGCTGCCGGCGGGGCGGGCACGGCCGGGGGCCCCGGACGACGCGCGGGCCGCGGACGAGCCGGCGGCCCGCGGGTGATCCGCGTCGGCCTCGTCGACGACCAGGCCCTCATCCGCTCCGGCATCCGGGCGCTGCTCGACGCGGAGGACGACGTCGAGGTGGTCGCCGAGGGTGCCAACGGGGAGGACGGCGTCCGCCTGGCGCGCGAGCTGCGGCCCGACGTCGTGCTCATGGACGTCCAGATGCCCGGGATGGACGGCATCGCCGCCACCCGGCAGATCGCCGCCGACGACGCGCTGGCGGGCGTGCACGTCGTCGTGCTGACGAACTACGGCATCGACGAGTACGTGTTCGAGGCGCTGCGGGCCGGGGCGAGCGGGTTCGTCGTGAAGGACACCGAGCCCGCCGACCTCGTCGAGGCCGTGCGCGCCGCCGTGCGGGGCGACGCGCTGCTGTCCCCGGCCATCACGCGCCGGCTGATCAGCGAGTTCGTCGCGCGCCCACCGGACGCGATCGCCGCGGACGGTCTCGGTCTGCTCACGCCGCGCGAGCGCGAGGTGGTGGCGCTCGTCGCGCACGGGCTGTCCAACGACGAGATCGCCGCGCGGATGGTGCTCAGCCCGCTGACCGCGAAGACGCACGTCAGCCGCGCGATGACCAAGCTCGGCGCCCGCGACCGCGCCCAGCTGGTCGTGTTCGCCTACGAGTCCGGCATCGTCTCCCCGCGCTCCCGCCCGGCCGACCGCGCGTAGCCCCGGTCGTCCCTCACGTCGCGGCGCTCTCGCGGCGGGCGTCGTGCTCCTCGCGCCGGGAGGCGACGTCGTCCATGTGGTTCTGGGCCCACGCCCTGAGCAGGCGGGTCGTGCCGTGCAGCGACGCGCCGAGGTCGGTGAGCTCGTAGGAGACCGTGACGGGGACCGTCGGCACCACGGTGCGCGTCACCAGGCCGTCACGTTCGAGGGAGCGCAGGGTCTGCGTGAGCATCTTCTGGCTGACGCCGGCGATGAGGCGCGCCAGCTCGGAGTAGCGCATGGCGCGCGGCTCGCCGGTGCCGCCCGCGCCGTCGCCGCCGAGCGCGCACAGGACGAGCACCACCCACTTGTCGGAGAGCCGGTCGAGCAGCTCCCGGCTGGGGCACGCCGCCAGGAACGCGTCGTACTCGACCTTCGCCCGGGCACGCCGCTCGGCCGCCGGCATCGTCGTCATCCTTCGTCTCCCTCACCGGTTGCCGTCACCGCCGTCACTCTGGGGTGCAACGCACTCTCAGGTGCCTACTTCCTCACAGAGAGCATGGCACCAAGACTGGTGCCCCGGTGCGCGGCACGCCACCGACCCCTGACGAGAGGCATCCTCATGACCACCACGACCAGCACGGCCCCCGGCGGCACCTGGACCCTCGGCGACCGCACGGTCTCCAGGGTCGGGTACGGCGTTATGCAGCTCGCCGGCCCCGGCGTCATGGGTCCGCCGCGCGACCACGACGAGGCGGTCGCGGTGCTGCGCGAGGCCGTCGCCCTCGGCGTGACGCACCTCGACACCAGCGACGCCTACGGCCCGCGCGTCACCAACCGGCTGATCCGCGAGGCGCTCCACCCGTACCCCGCGGACCTGCTGGTCGCCACCAAGGTCGGGGCGCGTCGCGACGCCGTGGGGGGCTGGCCCACGGCGCGGCACCCGGAGGAGCTGCGCGCCCAGGTCCGGGGAAACCTCGAGAGCCTCGGCGTCGACACCCTCGACCTGGTGTACCTGCGCATGGGCGACGCGGCCGGCCCGCGTGCCGGCTCCGTCGCCGAGGCGTTCGAGACGCTCGCGGAGCTCCAGCAGGAGGGCCTGGTCCGGCACCTCGGCGTCAGCAACGTCACCGCCGAGCAGGTGGCCGAGGCGCGGACGATCGCACCGGTCGTGGGCGTGCAGAACAGGTACAACCTCGCGCACCGCGACGACGACGAGCTCGTCGTCCGGCTCGCGGAGGACGGCATCGCGTTCGTCCCGTACTTCCCCCTCGGCGGGTTCACCCCGCTGCAGTCGGAGACGCTCGCCAGGGTCGCCGCCGCGGCAGGCGCGACGCCGTCCGGCGTGGCCCTCGCCTGGCTCCTGCAGCGGTCCCCGAACGTGCTGGTGATCCCCGGGACGTCGCGGGTGGCGCACCTGCGCGAGAACGTCGCCGGCGCTCGCCTGCGGCTGACCGGGAAGCAGCTGGCCGACCTCGACACGGTGGGCCGCTGACCACGCCCGGGCCCGGGCCTGTCTAGGCTCGACGGGTGCCGGAACCGCGTCAGCGCCGTGTCGCCGTCCTCGTGCTGGAGGGCGCGAAGCCCCTCGACGTCGGCATCCCGGCGCAGGTCTTCACGACGCGGCCGAGCATGCCCTACGAGGTGCGGGCCTGCGCCGCGGCGCCCGGGCTCGTCGCCGGCGGGGACGGCCTCTCCTACCACCTGGACCACGGGCTCGAGGCGCTGGCCTGGGCCGACGTCGTGTTCCTCCCCGGCTACCGCCACCCGGACCGCGACGACCCGCCGCCCGCCGTCGTCGACGCGCTCCGCGCCGCGCACGCCCGCGGCGCCCGGCTGGCCGCGATCTCGACCGGAGCGTTCGCGCTCGCCGCGACCGGCCTGCTCGACGGCCGTCGCGCCACCACGCACTGGCACTACACGCGCGCGCTGGCGGCCAAGCACCCGCGGGTGCGGGTGGACGAGAACGTGCTGTTCGTCGACGAGGGCAGCGTGCTCACGTCGGCGGGAGCCGCCTCGGGCATCGACCTGTGCCTGCACGTGCTGCGCGGCGACCTGGGCGTCGCGGCGTCGAACCACGCCGCCCGCCGCCTGGTCGCGGCGCCGTACCGCAGCGGCGGCCAGGCCCAGTACGTGCCGCGCAGCGTGCCCGAGCCGCTCGGGGAGCGGTTCGCGGCCACCCGGGAGTGGGTGCTGCACCACCTGACCGACGACCTCACGCTCGAGGACCTGGCCCGGCACGCGGCCGTCTCGCCGCGCACCTTCTCGCGGCGGTTCGGCGACGACACCGGGTACACGCCGATGGCCTGGGTGCTGCGTGCCCGCATCGACGTCGCCCGCGAGCTGCTGGAGCGCTCGGAGCGCAGCGTCGAGCAGGTCGCCGCCGACGTCGGGCTCGGGACGGGCGCGAACCTCCGCGCGCACTTCCGGCGGATCCTCGGCACGACGCCCAGCGAGTACCGGCGCACGTTCGCCCGCGGGGAGTGAGGCTCCGGGCCGGAGAGCGGAGACCCGGCCTGGCGAGATCCTTGCGGACCGTGGCGTGCGCGCCGGTGTTCGGCCCGTGCGACGGCGGCGAGCCTGGTGGCGACACGGAAGGAGGGTCACATGACCCGCATCGCCATCAACGGTTTCGGCCGGATCGGGCGCAACGTGCTGCGCGCGCTGCTGGAGCGCGGCAGCGACCTGGAGCTCGTCGCCGTCAACGACCTCACCGCGCCCGCCGCGCTCGCACGCCTGCTCGCCTTCGACAGCACCGCCGGCCGGCTGGGCCGCCCGGTCACGGCCGACGACGACGCGATCGTGGTCGACGGCCGCCGCGTCGCGGTGCTCGCCGAGCGTGAGCCCGCCGCCCTGCCCTGGCGGGACCTCGGGGTGGACGTCGTGCTGGAGTCCACCGGCCGGTTCACGTCTGCCGACGCGGCGCGCGGCCACCTGGACGCCGGCGCGCGCAAGGTGCTCGTGAGCGCGCCGTCGGCCGGCGCGGACGTCACGCTCGCCCCCGGCGTCAACACCGACGCCTACGACCCGGCGGCGCACACGATCGTCTCCAACGCGTCGTGCACCACCAACGCGCTCGCCCCCCTCGCGTCCGTGCTCGACGACGTCGCCGGGATCGAGCACGGCTTCATGACCACCGTGCACGCCTACACCCAGGAGCAGAACCTCCAGGACGCCCCGCACCGCGACCCCCGCCGTGCCCGCGCGGCGGCGGTGAACATCGTGCCCACCACGACCGGCGCCGCCAAGGCCATCGGGCTGGTGCTGCCGCAGCTCGACGGCAAGCTCTCGGGCGACTCGATCCGCGTCCCCGTCCCGGTGGGCTCGCTCGTGGAGCTGAACGCCGCCGTCACACGCGACGTGTCCCGCGAGGACGTGCTCGCCGCCTACCGGGAGGCCGCACAGGGTCGGCTGGCGGGGGTGCTCGAGTACTCCGAGGACCCCCTCGTCTCGTCGGACATCACCGGCAACCCGGCGTCGTCGATCTTCGACTCCCTGCTGACCCGCGTCGACGGCCGGCACGTGAAGGTCGTGGCCTGGTACGACAACGAGTGGGGGTTCTCCCACCGCGTCGTCGACACCCTCGAGCTGCTCGCCGCGGGCTGACCCGCGCACGCGCCGCGGGGAGCCGACAGGCTCCCCGCGGCCGTGCCGCCTACGCGCGGGCGCGGAACTCCTCCGCCGCGTGCAGCAGGTAGTAGGCCAGGCCGGTCTGCTGTTGCTCCAGCATCCGGCGGTGGAAGTCGTCGGCGACGAAGAACCTCGCCTGGCCGGCGAACGCCTCCGCGTCCGTCGGGTGCACGGCGTCGAGGGCCGTCAGATGCCGGCGGATCTCGGTGGTGACGGACTCGTCGTCGGCGCGCAGGCCGGTGCGCAGGGCGTCGGCCATGAAGGTCATGAACGCCGTCGCCTCGGCGGCGGCCGCGTTCATCCGGTCGGCGTCGACGTCGGCCGTGCCGAGCTCGACGCCGTACGTGTCGCGCAGGTGCGCGTCCTGCTCCGCGAGGGCGTCCTGCCACCCGGCGCGGTCGAGCCCGGTGAACATGTCGTCGGTGGGCATGGGGTCTCCCTGTGTCTCGTGTGCGATGGCCCGCTCGAGCGTCGCCAGCACCTGGGCGAGCCGTGCTCCGCGAGCGCGGAGCATGGCGCGCTGGTCGCGCAGGCACTCGAGCCGGGAAGCGCGACCCGACAGGGCCTCCGCGATCGCGCTCAGCGGCACGTCGAGCTCCCGGAAGAACAGGATCTGCTGCAGGCGCTCCAGGTCGCCCTCGGAGTACGTCCGGTAGTCGTTCCGCGCGTCCCGAGCGGGCACGAGCAGGCCGATCCGGTCGTAGTGGTAGAGCGTCTTGAGCGTGGTGCCCGACAGCCGGGCCACCTCGGTGATCGTGAAGGACGTCGTGGGTCTCACCTCCTGCGCAGCACCTTCGACCCTCCCCCGAGGGGAGGGTCAAGCGCACGTCCGCACGACACGTCCGTACGGTGCGGGCGCTCAGAAGATCGTGCGTCCGTGGGTGTCGGGGATCCCGGACTTGCGGAAGAAGTACGTGTTCAGCTGGTCGCGCCACTCGACGGCCGACCGCAGCTGCTCGGCGAGGCGCTCGCGGACGCGGGCGTCGACGTCGGACGGGACCCTCCCGTCGAGCGACTCCCAGGCCGCGATCGCCTCGCGCACCCGCTCGACGCCCGCGAAGTGGGTGTCGTAGACGTGCTGGACCACGGTGACGCCGGAGCGCAGCACGTGCGTGTACGGCACGTGGTGGAAGAACAGCAGCAGCTCGTCGGGGCAGGTCGCGAGGTCCTCGTAGACGTCCCGCCAGGGCGCCGGGTACTGGCCCGTGAACCCGGTGCCGGTGGCCCGGGTGCGGTCCACCCCGATGCCGTCGCGGTCGGCGAAGTGGTACGTGCCCCACGGCGTGTACTCGTAGCCGTCCACGTCCGGGCCGTAGTGGTGGCCGGGCCGCACCATGAACCCGACGCCCAGCGGTGCGGTGTACGACTCGTAGGTGCGCCACGAAGCGTCCAGGACGGCGTGCAGCACCTCGCGGACGCGCGGCTCGACGGCGCCGTCCTGGCCGGCGAACGTCAGGCCGATCCACTCGTCCAGGACCGCCGCCGGGTCGAGCGTCGGGTCCCAGGCCAGACGGCCGAAGGCGTACAGGTTCGCCTGGGCCAGCGGGTGGCCGGTCCAGAAGACGTCGTCGCCGACGTTCGAGACCGCGGCGATGCCGCCGCTCCCGGTGGCCGCCACCGCGGCCGAGGCGCCAGGTCCGCGGCCGGCGACGACGTCGCGCACCGCGGCACCGCCCTCTCCCCAGGGCCGGAAGCCGAGGTTCTCGCTCCACCACGGCGCGAGGTAGCACACGTGCCGCTGCTGGCCCGTGTACTCCTGCGTCACCTGCAGCTCGAGGGCCAGCCGGGTGGCGGGCATCCCCGCGAGGACCGGTGAGACCGCCTCGCGCGTCTGGAAGTCGATCGGGCCGTGCTTGACCTGCACCACCACGTTGTCCGCGAACCGCCCGTCGAGCGGGGCGAAGTGGTCGTACGCGGCGCGGGCGCGGTCGGTGGAGCGGTCGCGCCAGTCCTGCGTGTGGTCGTAGACGAACGCCCGCCAGTGCACGACGCCGCCGTGCGGTGCGACCGCGTCGGCCAGCAGGTTCGCGCCGTCGGCGTGGTCGCGCCCGTACGCGAACGGGCCGGGCTGGCCCTCCGAGTCGGCCTTGACGACGAAGCCGCCGAAGTCGGGGATCGTGGCCCAGACCTGGTCGGCGGCGGCGCGCCACCAGGCGCGGACGTCGTCGTCGAGGGGGTCCGACGTCGGCAGCCCGCCGAGCGACATCGGCGCGGCGAAGCTCACCGCGAGGTGGGTGCGCACGCCGTACGGCCGCAGGGCGGCGGCGATCCGGGCGACCTCCGGCAGGTCGTCCGTGAGCAGCCGTGCCTCGCGCGCGTGCACGTTGACGTTGTTGATGCAGACGCGGTCGATCCCGGTCGCGGCGAGCAGGCGCGCGTAGGCGGTCACGCGGGACAGGTCGTCGCGCACCCGGCCGTCGGCGTAGAAGATCGAGCCGCCCGCGTAGCCGCGCTCGACCTGCCCCATCACGGGGTGCACGTCCACGTTGTCCCAGTGGTCCAGCACGCGGAGCGCGAAGGCGGGCGCGTGCCGCTCGTCGGCGTCGGGCCCGGTGAACGCCGCCTCGCCGAGCCGCACCACGTGGAACCAGCCGTGCAGCAGCGCCGTCGCCGTCGGCGCGGACACGGTGAGCCGGCCGCCGTCGCGCACGAGGCGGAACCCGTCGCCCCCCGCTCGCGCATCGAGCAGGAGGTCGGGGGCGCCGTCGGGGTCGACGACGTCGCCGCCGTGCGCGGCGGTCGCACGCTCCGCCTCGCGGAGCACGGTGACCAGGACGTCGTCCTCCGCCGGGCCGACGACCGCGACCCGGCGGCGGCCGACGGCGGCCAGCGCGGCGTCGGGCAGCCAGGCCGCGTGCCAGGCGGGTTCGACAACGATTTCGGACGGCGCCGGCGACGCCTTCTCGTCGGGCATGAGGGGCCTCTCGGTCGGTTTCGACCCGCTCGACCAGCGGGGCAGGGTCAGCGGGTGTAGCGGAACGCGTCCCACGCGCCGAGCAGGTACTGGATGCCCATCGCGCGGTCGTACAGCCCGTACCCGGGCCGCGGCTTGTTCGTGGTGTTCTCGTCCCACAGGTGGCGGCCGTGGTCGGGGCGCACGTAGCCCGTGTACCCCGCCTCGGCGTAGGCCTTCATGATGCCGGTGGTGTCGACGTCGCCCTCGCAGGCGCGGTGCGCCACCTCGGTGAAGTCGCCGTTCGGGAAGTGCTTGATGTTCCGCACGTGCGTGAAGTGGATGCGGTCCATGAAGCGGCGCACGGTGTCGGCCGCGATCGGCGCCTGGGCCGGGTTCGCCGAGAAGCTCCCGAGGCACAGCGTGAGGCCGTGGTTCGGGCTCGGGTGCAGGTCCAGCACGCGCTGGAGGTCCTCCGGGGTGGAGACCACGCGGGGCCAGCCGAAGACGTCGAACGGCGGGTCGTCCGGGTGCACGCCCAGCTTGATCCCCGCCTCCTCCGCCGCCGGGACCACCGCGTCGAGGAAGTACCGGTAGTGCGTGTACATGTCCTCGTGCGTGACGCCCTCGTACGCGGCGTTGAGCTCGGTGAAGCCCGCGAGCCGCTCGGGCTCCCAGCCGGGCAGCGTGAGGCCGTGCGACCCGGCCTCCATGTCGGCGATGAGGCCCTCGGGCGTCATCTCGTCCACGACCGCCTTCTCGAAGAACAGCGCGGTCGAGCCGTCGGGCAGCGGGTGCCACAGGTCCGTGCGCAGCCAGTCGAAGACGGGCATGAAGTTGTAGCAGACCACCTTGACGCCGGCCCGGCCCAGCCGCCGGATCGTGGTCACGTAGTTCTCGATCGCCTCGTCACGGCTCAGCCCGAGGACGGTGCGCCCCAGCTTGATCGACTCGTGCACGTTGACCGACTCGACCACCTCGGCGTCGAGCGTGCGGGTCACGCCGCGGGCCCGGGCCTCGTCGGAGAGCCCGGAGATGCGCGCCACCTCGGCGTCGATCTCCTCCTGCTCCCACACCTCACCGGCCTGCTTGTGGTGCAGGCTCCACACGATCGTCTCCACGCCGGGGATCTGCCGGACGTGGTCCAGCGTGACCGTGTCGTTGCCCTCGCCGTACCAGCGGAAACCCATCTTCACTGCGTGACTCCTTGCTCTCGTCCGTCGCCGCGATCACCGTGCGAGCACGAGACCGGCCCGGTTCGGCGACCGACGGTGGGCCGATCTCGTGCTCGCAGCGGTCAGGGGCGGGAGTAGGCCGCCTGCGGCAGGCGGTAGGTCAGGTCGGTGGCCACGTCGACCGCCTCGTCCAGGTCGAGGCGGTGCTCCGCCACCAGGCGGGCCAGGTAGCCGGCGTCGACGCGCCGGGCCAGGTCGTGCCGCGCGGGGATGGAGCAGAACGCGCGGGTGTCGTCCACGAAGCCGCTCATGTTGCTGAACCCCGCCGTCTCGGTGGCCGCCTCGCGGAACCTCCGCATCGCGTCGGGGGCGTCGAGGAACCACCACGGCGCGCCGAGCCGCAGCGCGGGGTAGACGCCGGCCAGCGGCGCGAGCTCGCGCGAGTACACGTCCTCGTCCACCGTGAACGCGATCAGGCGGAAGCCCGGGTGGTGGCCGAAGGCGTCCAGCACGGGGCGCAGCGAGCGCGTGAACTCGGTGACCACCGGGATGTCGTAGCCCTTGTCCGGACCGAAGGCGGCGAACGGGGCGCTGGCGTGGTCGCGCAGGACGCCCGGGTGCAGCTGCATCACGAGGCCGTCCTCGGCCGACATCGCGGCCATCTGGAACAGCATGTGCCCGCTGAACGCCTGCGCCTCCGCGGCCGTGACCGTGCCGGCCAGCGCGGCGTCGAGGATGCGGCGCGCCTCGGCGTCGTCCAGCGGCGTCGTGTCGGCGTACAGGTGGCCGTGGTCGGTGGCCCGCGCGCCCGCGGCGACGAAACGCTCGCGCTGCGCGCGCAGCGCCTCGAGGTAGCGGTCGTAGGACGTGACGTCGACGCCGGCCGCCTCGCCGAGCCGCGCGACGTCGTCGCGCCAGGTCGCGCGGTCGACGTGCAGCAGCGGGTCGGGCCGGAAGGTCGGCAGCACGCGGTCGCCGTAGCCGTCGGCGGCGAGCTTCCCGTGCGCGTCGAGCGTCGCCCAGGCGGGGTCGGTCGTGGCGATGACCTCGATGTTGAAGGCGTCGAGCAGCGCGCGGGGGCGGAAGTCCTGCTCGGCGAGGCGAGCGGCCACCTGGTCGTACAGGGCGTCGGCCGTCTCGGCCGAGGGGCGCTGCGTGACGCCGAGGATCTCGACGAGCACGTGCTCCAGCCAGTAGCGGGTGGGCGTGCCGCGGAAGTGCTTCCACCCGGCGCAGAACCGGCGCCAGATCTCCCGGGGGTCGGTCTCGACGGCCTCGTCGTCCGTGGAGCCGACGCCGAGGCGGGGGAGCGTCTCGCCCTGGGAGACCAGCATCCGCGTGAGGTAGTGGTCGGGCACGACGACGAGCTGGGCCGGGTCGCCGAACGGCGCGTCGTCGGCGAACCACTCGACGGGCACGTGGCCGTGCATCGAGACGATCGGCAGGTCCCGCACCGCGGCGTAGATCTCGCGGGCCAGTGCCCGGGATCCGGGGTCGGAGGGCAGTGCCCGGTCGGGGTGCAGGGTCCAGCGCTCGCTCACAGGGGCTCCTCAACGTCGAGATGGGATGCGAACGTTTGCATCGTAGCCTGCCGACCGCCGGGCATGGAATCCCTAAGGCAACCGGCGCCAGGGGGAGACATGGCGTGGCGAGATGTGCGACGATCTGGCAAACGTTCGCATCGTCCGGGTGCGTGCGGCGGGCACGAGGAGACGGTGGTCGTGGTCACGGTGCACGACGTCGCGCGGGCGGCCGGTGTGTCGATCTCGACGGTCTCGCGCGCCCTGACCGACCCGCAGCGGGTCGCCGCGCCGACGCGCGACCGGGTGACGGCCGCGGCGCGCGAGCTCGGCTACCGGCCCAACCGGGCCGCGAGCGTGCTCCGTGCGGGCCGCTCCGGAGCGCTCGGGCTCGTGGTGCCCGACCTCGCGAACCCCTACTTCGCGGCGATCGCCAAGGGCGCCCAGGCCCAGGCGCGGGAACGGGGCGTCGGCCTGTTCGTCGTCGACTCCGACGAGGACCCCGAGCTCGAGACCGAGGCCGTCTCGGGCCTGGCCCCGCAGACCGACGGGATCATCCTGTGCTCCCCGCGCGCGGTCGAGCGCACCGTCGAGGCGCTCGCGGGGCGGCCGGTGGTGCTGGTCAACCACCACGTCGACGGGCTGCCGTCCGTCGTCGCCGACCACGAGGCGGGCATGCTGCGCACGCTCGAGCACCTGCGGGCCCTCGGGCACGCCAAGGTCGCCTACGTGGGCGGGCCGGCCCGCTCGTGGTCGGACGGACGCCGCCGCGCCGGCCTGCGCGCGGCCGCCGCGCGGCTGGGGGACGTCGAGCTCGTGGAGCTCGGGCCGCACCGGCCGCAGGTCGCCGGCGGGCACGCGGCGGCGGACCTCGTCGTCGGCACCCGTGCCACGGCGGTCGTGACGTTCAACGACCTCGTGGCCGTCGGCCTGGTCGAGCGGCTGCGGGTGCGCGGCCTCGACGTGCCCGGCGACCTGTCCGTCGTCGGCTGCGACGACGCGTACGTCGCGGAGCTGCTGTCCCCGCCCCTCACCACCCTGCGGACCGACCTGCGCGACTCGGGCCGGGTGGCCGTCGACCGGCTGGTCCTGCGCCCGGGCAAGGACGACGGCGCCCTGCAGGGCGACGTGACGCTCCCCGTCGAGCTTGTCGTCCGCGGGTCGACCGCACCTCCGCGCGCCGCGGCACCGCGGCCCGCCCCCGACACCCCCTGACCGACGACCTGCAAGCCCTGGACGCATCTTCCCGGCGACGCCGCCGGACGACGGAGGAACCATGACCGACCGCCTGCACCGCTCCCACCTGCCCGCCCACCTCGAGGCGCCGGTGACCCCCGACCAGGTGGGCATCGTGCACCTGGGGATCGGGGCGTTCCACCGGGCGCACCAGGCGGTGTTCACGGAGCTGGCCGCCCGCGCCACGGACGACCGCCGGTGGGGGATCCTCGGCGTCACGCAGCGGTCGGCCTCCGTGCGCGACCAGCTGCGGCCGCAGGGTGGCGCCTACTCGGTCCTCACCGCGGGCACGCACGAGACCCGGCTGGACCTGGTCGGGGCGGTGCTCGACGTCGCCTGGCCGGCCGAGGAGACCGCGCGGGTGCTGGAGACGATCGCGGCGCCCACGACGCACGTCGTGACGCTCACCGTCACGGAGAAGGGCTACGCCCGCGGCGCGGACGGCGGGCTCGACGTCGAGCGGGTGCGCTCGGACCTGGATGCCCTCGCCGCGGGTGACGCCACCGTCCCGGGCACGACGGCGGTCGGCCTGCTCGTGCGCGGGCTCGCGGCCCGGTGGCGCGCCGCGCAGGCCGCGGGGGAGCGGCGCCCGGTCACCGTGCTGACCTGCGACAACATGGTCGACAACGGGCACGTCCTGGAGCGGCTCGTGACCGAGGCGGTGGACGCGGCGCTGCCGGGCGAGCTGGGCGCCGGGCTGCGGTCGTGGCTGGCGGCGGACGTCGCGTTCCCCTGCTCGATGGTGGACCGGATCGTGCCCGCGACGACGCCCGCGCAGCGCGACGCGGTGGAGCGCGAGCTCGGTGCGCGCGACGAGGGTCTCGTCGTCGGCGAGCCGTTCCGCCAGTGGGTGATCGAGGACCGGTTCGCCGGGCCGCGTCCCGCCTGGGAGCAGGCGGGCGCGACGTTCACCGACGACGTCGCACCGTGGGAGCAGGCCAAGCTGCGGCTGCTCAACGGCACGCACTCGCTGCTCGCGTACGCGGGCCGGCTGGCAGGTCACGCGACGCTCGCGGAGGCCGTGACCGACCCCGCGCTGCGCGAGCGCGCCCGCGGGTTCATGCTCGACGACGCGCTGCCGACGCTCACCCCGCCCGACGGCGCCGACCTGCGCGCGTACGCGGAGTCGCTGCTGGAGCGGTTCGCCAACCCGGCCACGGGCCACACCACGGTCCAGGTGTCGATGGACGGCACCCAGAAGATCCCGTTCCGGTGGGGCGGCATCGTCGCGGACCGGCTGGCGGCGGGCGCGGTCCCGGCGGGCGCGGCGTTCGCGCTCGCGGCGTGGAGCGAGGTGGTACGCCGGGAGGCGGCCGCGGGCCGGCTGGTCGACGACCCGCGGGCGCAAGAGCTCGCCGACGTGGTGGCCGACGCCGGGGACGGCGATGCGGCGGCCGCGTCGCCGTCCGCCGTCGCGCGGGCGCTGCTCGCGCTCCCGGGCCTGCTGCCCGAGGAGGCCGGCACGGACGCCGGGCTCGTCGACGCGGTGCTGGCCCAGGTGCCCCAGCTCGCGGAGGTCTGACGCGCGACACCCGCACGAGGCGGCAGGTGCCCCGGGGGAGCCGCTGCCGCCTCGCGTGCGGATGGACGCCCGTCGCCTGCGGGTTCGTCCGACGCCGGTGCCGCGACGTAGGCTGCCCGCCGGATGTGAGCGATCACACGTCCCCGGATCGGCGGCCCTTCCGTCGACGGGTGGCGGACCGTCGCCGCGGGAACACGTCCGGGCTCGTTGCGCGATCGTGATGTGACTCGGAGCACCTCGGGGCTGGACAACGCTTACCGAATCCTGTTTTATCGATTCAGTCGGCAGCCGTGCGAGGGGTCAACGGGGCGTCCTCGCCGCCGACGATCGTGGACGATCGACGAGCGAGGAGGCTCACATGAGGATCACGCGGAAGGCCGCCGGCGCGGCCGCGGCGGCGGTCGCCGTCGCCCTCACCCTCACCGCCTGCGGAGGCGGCGCCGACCCTGCGGAGCCGGGCTCCGCGGAGAAGGTGAGCACCGACGAGGACATCACCATCTCGCTCGCCTGGTGGGGCGAGCCGGCCCGCGCGGAGATGTACGAGAAGGCGGTGGACCTCTTCGAGGAGGAGCACCCCAACATCACCGTGCAGACCCAGTTCCAGGACTGGGACGGCTACTGGACCTCTCGCGCCACGGAGGCCGCGGGCGGCGCGCTGCCCGACGTCATCCAGATGGATCTGTCCTACCTGCGCCAGTACGGCGCCACGGGGCAGCTCCTCGACCTGGGCGGCCAGGTGGGCGTGAACCTCGACACCGAGGGTGTGGACGACTCGCTGCTCTCCTCCGGTCAGATCGACGGGGCGCAGTACGGCGTCCCGACGAGCACCAACACGCTCGCCACGTTCTACAACGCCGACCTGCTCAAGAAGGTGGGCGTCGAGCCGCTCGCCGAGGGGTACACCTGGGACGACTACAGCGCGTGGATCCAGAAGGTCACCGACGCGGGCGCCGGCGAGGACCCGGCCCTCTACGGCGGAGGCGACTTCACCGCGACGTTCTGGTTCTTCCTGCAGTGGCTCATCCAGCAGGGTGTCGAGCCCTTCAGCGAGGACGGCAAGCTGAACTTCGACGAGGCGCAGATGACCGAGTGGCTGAACCTGGGCCAGGGTCTGCGCGACTCCGAGGCGATCTACCCGATCAAGAAGAACAAGCAGCTCGAGCCCCTCGGCGGTTTCCACGTCAACGAGGTCGCCTCCGAGTCCACCTGGGACAACTTCCTGGCCGGCTACGTGGCCGAGTCGGGCGAGGACATCCAGATGCTGCCGATCCCGTCGGGCGAGAACGGCCCGGCCCAGTTCTGGAAGCCGTCGATGCTGCTCTCCGCGTCCGCGCAGACCCAGCAGCCGGAGGCCGCCGCGGCGCTCATCGACTTCCTCATCAACGAGCCGGAGGTCGGCAAGATCTTCGGCACCTCGAAGGGCGTCCCCGCCGTCCAGGCGCAGATCGACGCGATGGACGTCGAGCCGGGCTCGGTGGACGAGCAGGTCGTGCAGTACGAGGAGCAGGTGGCGGACGTCGTCACCGAGGCCGCGCCCGTGCCCGTCGAGGGCTTCGGCGAGATCGAGGCGGAGTTCAAGCGCCTCGGTGAGGAGCTCGGGTACGGGAACATCACGGTCGACGAGTTCGTCACGCAGTGGTTCTCCTTCGCCGACGGCGCGGTGAAGCAGTCGTGACTGCGGTGACCTCGGGCACCACCACGCTCGACACCGCTCGGGGGGCGCAGAACGCGTCCCCCGAGCGGGGGCGGGCCAAGCGCCGGCGTGAGGCTGGTGCGGGGTTCGCGTTCTTGTCGCCGTGGTTGGTGGGTTTTGTGGTGTTGACGGCGTTCCCGATGGTGGCGTCGTTGTATCTGGCGTTCACGGACTATGACTTGTTCCGGCCGCCGTCGTGGGTGGGGTTGGAGAACTTCACGAAGCTGTTCGAGGACCCCCGGTTCTGGACCTCGGCGAAGGTGACCGCGATCTATGTGCTGGTCGGCACGCCGATCAAGCTCGCGGCGGCGTTGTTGGTCGCGATGGTGCTGAACATGAAGCACCGCGGCCAGGGCGCGTACCGGTCGATCTTCTACGCCCCGAGCCTGATCGGCGCGAGCGTGTCGATCGCGATCGTGTGGAAGGCGATGTTCATCGATGACGGCATCGTGGACCGGATCCAGCAGCTGTTCGGGCTGCCGGCCGGGGGTTGGGTGGGTGACCCGTCCAAGACGATGCCGATGTTCGTGCTGCTCGCGGTGTGGACGTTCGGCGCCCCGATGGTCATCTTCCTCGCCGGGTTGAAGCAGATCCCGGCCGAGCTGTACGAGGCCGCGTCCGTGGATGGTGCGGGCCCGGTCCGCAAGTTCTGGCGGATCACGATCCCGATGCTGTCCCCGGTGCTGTTCTTCAACCTGCTGCTGGAGACGATCGGCGCGTTCCAGGTGTTCGGGTCGGCGTTCATCATCTCCGGCGGCACGGGCGGTCCGGCGGACTCGACGTTGTTCTACACGCTGTACCTGTACATCAAGGGCTTCGCGCAGTTCGACATGGGATACGCCTCGGCCATGGCCTGGGTCCTGGTCGTCGTGGTCGGCGTGATCACCGCGATCTTGTTCAAGACGTCCAACGCCTGGGTCCACTACTCCGGAGACAACCGATGAGCGCCCCGACCCTCTCCCAGCCCGCACCCGTGCGCGAGACGCGTGTGGTGGATACCTCGCTGCGTCAGGCGGCCAAGCGGCGTAAGGGTGCCCGGTCGGTCGGGTTCCACGCCTTCATGGTCGTGTGCACGATCGTGGTGCTGTACCCCGCGGCGTGGATGCTCATGAGCTCGTTCAAGCCGTCCAACGAGATCATCGGGAACATCAGCCTGTGGTCGGACAACCTGTCGCTGTCCAACTTCGCGACCGCGTTGTCCGGGATCGGCGGGGTCGGGTTCTGGACCTTCTTCGGCAACTCCATGATCCTCGCCGTCGCCTCGGTGATCGGCGTGATCCTGTCCTCGACCGTGGCCGCGTACGCGTTCGCGCGGATCGACTTCCCCGGCCGGGGCATCTTCTTCGCGATCATGATCGGCACGCTGCTGCTGCCGTTCCACGTCGTGATCATCCCGCAATACATCATGTTCAACGAGCTCGGCATGGTGAACACGTTCATCCCGTTGTTGGCACCGAAGTTCCTCGCCGGGGAAGCGTTCTTCGTGTTCCTCATGGTCCAGTTCATGCGCAACCTGCCCCGCGAGCTGGACGAGGCAGCCCGCATCGACGGCGCGGGACACGGGCGCATCTTCGGCTCGATCATGCTGCCCCTGATGCGCCCCGCCATCATCACCAGCTCGATCTTCGCGTTCATCTGGTCCTGGAACGACTTCCTCGGCCCGCTGCTCTACCTCAAGAAGCCCGACCTGTACCCCCTGCCCATCGCGCTGCGCCTGTACGTCGACCAAACCTCGGTGTCCGACTACGGCGCCCAGATGGCCATGGCCGTCCTGGCCCTGCTGCCCGTGATGATCTTCTTCATCCTCTTCCAGCGCTACATCGTCGACGGCGTCGCCACCCAAGGCCTCAAGGGCTGACGATGGGGCACGGCACGAGGACGGCGACAGAAGGGGTGGACATGGCGGCAGGTTCAGGTCGCGAGCGTCGGGGGCGCGCGAAGCGCCCCACGAGCGGCGGCGAGACCAAGACGGGTGCCGCCCTCGGCCTCTTCGCCGAGGTGGTGCTGGCCGGCGTGCTCGTCGCGCTCGGCAGCCTGCTGCTGGTCACCGCGGTGCCGTCCCTGGCGGCGGGCGTGGCGCACGTCCGCCGCCAGGTGACCGGCCACGACATCGGCGTGGCCCGGTTCGCCCGCGACTGGTGGGCGGCCGTGCGGGCCCTGTGGCCGCTCGGCCTCGCCGCCGTCGCGGTCGCCCTGCTGCTCGCCCTGGACTGGCAGCTCGCGCGGACGGACGTGCTGCCCGGCGCGAGCGTCGTCGCGGTGGTGGTCGCGGTCGCCGCGGCTGCCGTCGTCGTCGTGCTGGCCCGGGCGGCGGGCGCCTGGTCGGAGCCCGCCGTCTCCGGTGACGGCCCCGGACTGACCGCGCGCGAGGCGCTGGCGGCGGGCGCGCGACGCACCCAGGACGACCTCACGGGGTCGGTGCTGCTCGCCGTGGCGGCGGGGCTGTGCGTCGTCTTCGTCTGGATGCTGCCGCCGCTCGTGCTGGTGGTGGGCGGCCTGCTCGCCCTCGCGGTGGTGGGCGTCGAGACCCGACGCGGCGGCCGCCCGGCCTGACGATCTTCCGGCCGCCGTCGGGGACCGCACGGTTCCCGACGGCGGGCCGGTGGTGTCCGATCCCGAGTTGCAACGATGCAGAGAGGAACGACCCATGCGAACGACCAGAACCACCGCGGGTGCCGTCGCCGCGCTGACGGCGGGGGTGCTCGCCGTCGGCGGCGTCTCCGCCGCCGCGACACCGGCGCACGACAGGGGCCACCCCCGGCCGACCGGCGTCCAGCTGGAGCACCTCGACCGGGGGCTCGTCGCCGCCTCGACCAGCGAAGGAGTCTTCCTGTCCTGGCGGCTGCTGGGTGACGAGGTCACCGGGCACACGGACACGGGCATGGCCGGGCCGGACTTTGCGGTCTTCCGTGATGGGAAGCGGGTCGCCACGGTCACGGACTCCACGAACTACGTCGACGCGAAGGACGCGGGCGGCAGCGCGACCTCGCGCTACGCCGTCGCGCCGGTGACGCAGGACAAGCACGGCCGGGAGCGGGTGGGCACGCGCAGTGCGGCGGTGACCGCGTGGTCGGACGACTTCCTCGACGTCCCGCTGAACAAGCCGGCCGACGACGTGACGCCGCTGGGGGAGCCGATCACGTACTCCGCCAACGACGCGTCGGTGGCCGACCTGGACGGGGACGGCGCGCTGGAGATCGTCGTGAAGTGGTACCCGTCGCGCGCCAAGGACGTGTCGCAGAAGGGGTACACGGGCAACACGTACTTCGACGCGTACGAGCTGGACGGCACGCAGCTGTGGCGGATCGACATGGGCGTGAACGTCCGTTCGGGCGCGCACTACACGCAGTTCCCGGTGTACGACTTCGACGGCGACGGGACCGCCGAGGTCATGATGAAGACCGCGCCCGGCACGAAGGTCACGACCTACCGCCACGGGAAGCCCGCGAACGAGCGGTACGTGCCGATTTCGAAGGCCGACCGCAAGGTCGGCGTCACGAACGATGACGACTACCGCTGGAGCGCGGCGGACTACGCGGACCACCTCGTGGAGCTGTTCCAGGGCTGGACCGACGAGCCCGAGGTGGCGAGCGGCCAGTGGCCCGCGACGATCGAGGCGGCGCTCGGCATCGAGCCGCGGTACGACTACCCGCTGTCCGAGGCCGACGCGCGCGAGCTGGTCGACTACTACGTCGACGAGTGGGCGCCCGCCCGCTCCGACCGCAACGACCTGCGCACGTTCGACGGCTTCGTCGTCAGCGGTCCCGAGTACCTCACCGTCTTCGACGGCCGCTCCGGCAAGCCCCTGGACACCGTGGACTACGAGCCCGGCCGCACCGACGACGGCCTGCGCTGGGGCGACTACGAGTGGACACGGATCGAGCCCGGCAACCGGGTCGACCGGTTCCTGTCCGGCGTCGCGTACCTGGACGGCGAGCACCCGTCGGCGATCTTCGCCCGCGGCTACTACACGCGCGCCGCGATCGTGGCCTACGACTGGGACGGCAAGCGGATCAGCACGCGCTGGACCGCCGACTCCGGGTTCAAGCCGATGAACAACCCGTTCCTGGACAGCGACAACAAGGGCGTGCAGCCGGACCCCGACAACGAGCTGACGCAGCTGTGGGGCCAGGGCTTCCACTCCCTGTCCGCGGCGGACGTGGACGGCGACGGCAAGCAGGAGATCGTCTACGGGGCGGCGACGCTCGACGACGACGGCACGCTGCTGTACTCGTCGTCCGACACGCTCCCCGAGGGCTCGTCGAACCCGGGGGCGACGGCGAACCTCGGGCACGGCGACGCGATGCACGTCACCGACATCGACCCGGCCCGCCCGGGCCTGGAGATCTGGACGTGCCACGAGGGCGGGGCGGGCGTGCCCTACGGCTCGGTGCTGCGCGACGCGGCCACGGGCGAGGCGCTGTTCGGCGCGTTCTCCGGCAGGGACACGGGACGTTGCCTGACCGGCGACGTCGACCCCACCCCCGGCATCGAGGTCTGGGCGTCGATGCCCGACGGCACCGACGCGTCCGGGCTGCTCAGCGCCACGGGGGAGCAGCTGCGCGCCACCACGCCGGGCACCAACCAGACCGTCCGCTGGGCCGCCGACGGCACCACCCAGATCGTCACCGGCTCGCGCGAGGAGACCCCGCGGATCGTGGACGGCGACGGCACCGTGCGCCGCACGCTGGACGGCACGCTGACGAACAACGACACCAAGGGCAACCCGTCGCTCGTCGCCGACGTGCTGGGCGACTGGCGCGAGGAGGTGCTGGTGCGTACCGCGGACTCGTCCGCGCTGCGGATCTACACGTCCACCGAGGTGAGCACCACGAAGATGTACACCCTGCTGCACGACCCGCAGTACCGGGCCGAGGTGGCCCGGCAGCAGACCACCTACAACCAGCCGTCGTACCCGGGGTTCTACCTGGCGTCCGACACCGACTGGTCGCAGGTCCCCGTCCCGTCGCTGAGGTAGTCCCACTCCTGCCGAGGTAGTTCCGTTATCGCCGAGGTAGTTCATGGCACCTTGTCATGAACTACCTCGGCGAGAACGGGACTACCTCGGCCGGCCGGGAACCACCTCGGCAGAGAGAAGCAGCCATGAAGGTCACCATCCTCGGCGCCGGCGCGATCGCCGGCGCGCACGTCGACGCCGTCCGCGCGCTGGCCGCGCACGGCGGGCCCGACGGCGCGGAGGTCACGCACGTCGTCGACGTCGACGCGGGCCGCGCCGCCGCGTTCGCGGCCGAGCACGGCGTGCCGCACCACGGCACCGACCTGCAGGCGCTGCTCGACGCCGGCCAGGTCGACGTCGTGCACATCTGCACGCCGCCGTCGGTGCACCTGCAGGCGGCGCTGGCGGCGCTGCGGGCCGGAGCGCACGTCGTCGTGGAGAAGCCGGCGGTCCTGTCGCTGGCGGAGGCCGACGCCCTGGCGGCGGCGGAGCGGCAGGCGATCGACGCCGGTCTGCCGGGGCGGTTCACCCAGATCGTGCAGCACCGGTTCGGCGCGGGGATCCAGCGGCTGCGCCGGCTGCTCGACGACGGGACGCTCGGTGCGGCGTACGTCGCGCAGTGCGACACGCTCTGGTTCCGGACGCCGGAGTACTTCGAGGTGCCGTGGCGGGGCCGGTTCGACACCGAGGGCGGTGGCACCACGATGGGCCACGGCATCCACCAGTTCGACCTGCTGCTGGCCGTGCTCGGCCCGTGGACCGAGGTGCGGGCGATGGCCGGCAGGCTCGCGCGGCACACCGACACCGAGGACGTCTCGACGGCACTGGTGCGGTTCGCGGGCGGCACGATGGCGACGATCACGAACTCCGCGGTCTCGCCGCGCCAGACGTCGCGCCTGCGCTTCGACACGGAGGCCGCGACCGTCGAGCTGGAGCACCTGTACGGCTACGACGACACGAGCTGGATCGTCACCCCCGTGGCGGGGCGGGAGGACGTCGCCGAGGCGTGGGCCGCCGACGCGGAGTCGTCGGGGACGTCCGTCGACGGCGGCGCGAGCGGCCACCTGGCGCAGCTCGTGCCCACGTACCGGGCGCTGGCCGAGGGCCGCACTCCGCCCGTCACGGTCGCGGACACCCGCGCCACCCTCGAGCTCGCGGCGGCGATCTACAAGTCCGCGTTCACGGACGCCACCGTCCGCGCCGGCGAGATCGTCGAGGGCGACCCGTTCCACGCGTCCATGGCCGGCACGGGCACCCCCTGGCCGCCCGTCAAGGACGTCCCCACCGCCGTCTGACACGCGGGGTGTGGCTCCGGGACACGCCCTGAGACGGGTTTGACCCGGCCGTCCGACCCGCTGTTAACGTGACCACGCTCACACGAGCCCGGGGCACCTGCCCCGCCGACGTCACGACGAAGTGGGGACGGATGCGACAGTTCACGAGACGGGAGCTCCTCGGTTGGGGGCTCGCCGGGGGAGCGTCGGCGGTGCTCGCCGGGTGCGCGACGCCCGGCACGACGTCGGTCAACGCCCAGCCGGTGGTGCCGGCCGCGACGGGGGAGAAGGTCACGCTCACGTACTGGGCGTGGCTCAAGGACCTGCAGAAGGTCGCCGACGTCTGGAACGCCCAGCACCCGGACGTCCAGGTCCAGGTGTCCTGGATCCCGGGCGGCAACGACGGCGGGTACCAGAAGATGTACTCGGCCCTCGCGGCCGGGGGCGGGCCCGACCTGGCGCAGGTGGAGATGCGCACCGTGCCGGAGTTCATGCTGGTCAACGGGCTGGTGGACCTGGAGCGGTACGGCGTCTCCGAGCACGCGGACAAGTTCGACGAGACGCTGTGGAGCCAGGTGAGCTTCGCCGGCGGCGTCTACGGCATCCCGCAGGACTCCGGCCCCGTGGGGATGTACTACCGGCCCGACCTGTACGAGCAGGTGGGCGCCGACGTCCCCACCACGTGGACCCAGTGGGCCGAGGTGGCCCCCGCGTTCCGCGAGATCGGCGCCTACATCGACTCCTTCCCGCTCGACGACACGTCGGTGTTCGCGGCGCACGCCATGCAGGCCGGCGCCACGTGGCTGCGCAGCGCCGAGGACGGCTGGGTCATCGACATGGCCGGCGAGGTGACGCTCGACGTCGCGCGCTTCTTCGACCAGGTCATCGACGACGGCCTGGTGACCACGGCCGCCAACCCGTACACCCCCGGCTGGTACGCCGCCGCCGCGCACGACCAGATCGCGTCGCTGGTGAGCGCGAGCTGGGGCGACGCGCTGCTGCAGAGCGTGAGCGGCGCGGAGGGGAAGTGGCGCGTGGCGCCGGCGCCGCGCTGGGGCCACGGCTACGGGTCGTCGTTCATCGGCGGCTCGACGTCGGCCGTGCTGGCGAACAGCAAGCACCCGAAGGAGGCGATGGAGTTCGCCGTCTGGATGAACACCGACCCGGAGGGCATCGACGCGATGATCGAGCACTCCGGGATCGGGTGGTCGCCGGCGCGCGACTACATCGGCGCGGCGCGCGAGGAACCCAGCGAGTTCTTCGGCGGGCAGCGCTACAACACCGAGGTCTTCCAGCCGGCCACGCAGGACCAGAACCCCGACTGGCAGTGGTGGCCCATCACGCAGCAGACGTTCAACATCCTCGGCGACGGGTTCCGGGGCAAGGCCACGGGCGGCACGCTCGTGGACGCCGTGGTCGCCGCCGAGGAGCGGACCATCGAGGTGTTCCGACAGAAGGGCCTGACGATCCGGAGGGCGGAGCGATGACCGCGAAGAAGGCGAGCACCGCCGTCGGGCGCGCGCCCTGGATCCTGGTGGGGCCGTTCCTCCTGCTGTTCCTGCTGACGTTCGTGCTGCCGATCATCGTGGCGATCGGGCAGAGCTTCACCACCGTCACCCGCGCGGGGCTCTTCGGCGAGCAGGGCGTCACCACCGGGTTCGCCTGGTTCGAGAACTACCGGATCGCCCTGGAGGACGGGAACTTCGTCGCGTCGATCTGGCGGATGCTGCTGTTCGGCGTCGTGCAGGTGCCGGTGATGATCGTCGCGGCGACGGTCCTGGCGCTGCTGCTCGAGTCGGCGTCGGCGCGCTGGCCCGGCTTCTTCCGCGCCACGTACTTCATGCCGTACGGCATCCCGGGCGTCATCGCGACCATCCTCTGGTCGTTCCTCTACGTGCCCGGCCTCAGCCCGATCATCGACCTCACCGAGACGCTGTTCGGGTTCACGCCCGACTTCCTCGGCGCGGGGACGGTGCTGTGGTCGATCGCGAACATCGTGACCTGGACGTACGCGGGCTACAACATGCTCATCATCGTGGCCCAGCTCAAGGCGATCCCGCCGGAGATGTACGAGGCGGCGCGCGTGGACGGCGCCGGTCCCTGGCGCACGGCGTGGAGCATCCAGCTGCCGCTGATCCGCCCGGCGCTGGTGCTCACCACCGTCTTCTCCATCATCGGCACGCTGCAGCTCTTCGCCGAGCCGCAGCTCCTCATGACCGTGTCGCCCGCGATCGACTCGCAGTACACGCCGAACCTGTCCGCGTACACGACCGCCTTCGCCTACAACGACTACAACGTCGCCGCCGCCCAGTCCGTGCTCATCGCGCTCGTGGCGTTCGCGCTGTCCTTCCTCTTCCTCCGGCTGACGAACAGGAGCTCGCGATGACCGCCGCCGTCTCCACCGCGCCGCGCCGTACCGACACCCCGGACGTCCCCCCGGCGACCCCCGGTCGCCGCGGCCGGCGCCCGGCGACGACGATCCTCGTCACCGCCGTCCTCGCCGTCGTCGCGATCTACTTCCTGGTGCCCGTGTACTGGGTGGTCGTCGCGGCGTCGAAGACGACGGACGACCTGTTCGGCACCAACGGCTTCTGGTTCGGGAACACGTTCGCGCTGTTCGACAACCTCGCCGCCGTGCTCACCTACGGCGGCGGCGTCTTCCTCCGCTGGTTCGCCAACTCCGTGCTGTACGCCGGGGTGGGTGGCCTGATCGCCACCTACCTGGCGGCGGCGGGCGGGTACGCCCTGGCCAAGTACCGGTTCAGGGGCCGCAACCTCATCTTCGGGCTCGTGCTCGGCGGCGTCCTCGTGCCCGGCACGGCCACCGCCCTGCCGCTGTTCCTGCTGTTCAGCCAGCTCGGGCTCGCCAACACGTACTGGAGCGTGCTGATCCCGTCGCTGGTGTCGCCGTTCGGGTTCTTCCTGTGCCGCATCTACGCGGACGCCACCGTGGACACCTCCCTCGTGGAGGCCGCCCGGATCGACGGCGCGGGGGAGCTGCGCATCTTCCACACCCTGGGGCTGCGGATCATGACGCCCGCCCTCGTGACGGTGTTCCTGTTCCAGATCGTCGGCATCTGGAACAACTACTTCCTGCCGCTCGTGATGCTCAGCGACCAGGACCTGTACCCGATCACCCTCGGGCTCAACAACTGGAACAGCCAGACCGACCGGCTGCCCGAGTTCTACGAGCTCACCACCGGGGGCGTCCTGCTCTCGGTGATCCCGCTCGCCGTCGCCATGATCGTGCTGCAGCGGTTCTGGCGCGGCGGCCTGACGGAAGGTGCTGTCAAAGCATGATGGGCCGCATGACCCCGCTCTCCCCGCTCCCGCACGAGTCCACGGCACCCTGGTCGGGACGCGTCGAGCCGCCGCGGTCCGCGCCCGCCGGGGACGCGCCGCGCCTCTCCCTCGACGGCTCGTGGGGCTTCCGCCTCCTGCCGTGCGTCCCCGGCTCCCCGGGCGCACAGGGTGTCCTGGACGTCGGCGTCCTGCCCGACGGCGAGGCCCCCGACGCCTTTGCGCAGCCGGGCTACGCGACGTCGCCCGACGCGGGCTGGGGCGAGCTCCCCGTGCCCGCGCACTGGGTGCTGGAGGGCGACGGCGCGCACGGCCGCCCGATCTACACCAACGTGCAGTTCCCGTTCCCGGTGGACCCGCCGCACGTGCCGGACGAGAACCCGACCGGCGACTACCGCCGCGAGGTCGACGTCCCGGCGTCGTGGACCGAGGGCGGCCGCGTGCTGCTGCGGTTCGACGGCGTCGAGTCGTTCTTCACGGTGTGGGTGAACGGCGAGGAGGTGGGCTCGGCGTCCGGCAGCCGGCTGGCGCACGAGTACGACGTCACCGACGCCGTGCGCCCCGGCGCCAACACGGTCGCGGTGCGGGTGGTGCAGTGGTCCGCCGCGAGCTACCTCGAGGACCAGGACCAGTGGTGGCTGCCCGGCATCTTCCGCGACGTCACGCTGCTGCACCGGCCCGTCGGGGCGCTCGACGACGTGTGGCTGGACGCGGACTACGACCCCGCGTCCGGCGAGGGCCTCCTCGTGCCGGAGGTGCGGGCCGACGCGGCCGCGTTCCCGGTGCGGCTGCGGGTGCCGGAGCTCGGGGTCGACGTCGCGTGGGCGGCGCCCGAGGACGTCGCGCCCGTCGCCGTCGGCGCCGTCGAGCCGTGGTCGGCCGAGGTGCCGCGCCTCTACGACGCGACCGTGGCGTCGTCGGGCGAGACCGTCGCCCCGCGGGTCGGCTTCCGGCGCGTCGAGATCGTCGGCGACTTGTTCCTCGTCAACGGGCGACGCGTGGTGTTCTCCGGGATGAACCGGCACGAGACGCACCCCGACCGCGGCCGCGTCTTCGACGAGGAGCACGCCCGCGCCGACCTGGCCCGGATGAAGCAGCACAACGTCAACGCGATCCGCACCAGCCACTACCCGCCGCACCCGCGCGTCCTCGACCTCGCCGACGAGCTGGGGCTGTGGGTGATCCTCGAGACCGACCTGGAGACGCACGGCTTCGAGGCCGGCGGCTGGGTGGGCAACCCCAGCGACGACCCGGCCTGGCGCGACGCCTACCTCGACCGGGTGCGGCGCACCGTCGAGCGCGACAAGAACCACCCCAGCGTCGTGCTCTGGTCGCTCGGCAACGAGTCCGGCACCGGGAGCAACCTCGCCGCGATGGCGGAGTGGGTGCACCACCGCGACCCGTCGCGGCCCGTGCACTACGAGGGCGACTACGCCGGCGAGTACACCGACGTCTACTCGCGGATGTACTCGACCGTGCCCGAGACGGCGTCCATCGGGAGCGACGACGACCTCTCGCCCGTGCTCGGGTGCAGCATCGCCGACTCGGCCCGGCAGCGGTCCAAGCCGTTCCTGCTGTGCGAGTACGCGCACGCGATGGGCAACGGCCCCGGTGCCCTCGACCAGTACCGCGAGCTCGTCGACACCCACCCGCGGCTGCACGGCGGGTTCGTCTGGGAGTGGCGCGACCACGGCCTGCGCACCACCACCCCCGACGGCGTCGAGTTCTTCGCGTACGGCGGCGACTTCGGCGAGGTCGTGCACGACGGCAACTTCGTCATGGATGGCATGGTGCTGTCCGACGACACCCCCAGCCCGGGCCTGACGGAGTTCTGGCACGTCGAGCGGCCGGTCGTCGTGCGGCCGTCCGCGGGCCCGGCGTCCGGGGTGGTGGAGATCTGGAACCGCCGGCACACCGCGGACACCGCCGACCTCGTGCTGCGCTGGCGCGCGGAGCACGACGGCGAGGTGGTCGCCTCCGGCGAGGCCCCGGTGGCGGACGGCGACGGTGCGTCCGTCGCGGCGGGGGAGCGGGCCGTCGTCGGGCTGCTCGACCCGGCGTCGCTGCCGGAGGCGAGCCCCGGCGCCGAGGCGTACCTCACCGTCGAGCTGGCTCTGCGTGACGGTGCGGCGTGGGCCGCCGCCGGGCACGTCGTCGCGCGCGACCAGTGGGCGCTCCCGGCGCCGGCTGCCGTCCGGGAGCACCGCCGTCCGGCCGTGGCGCTCGCGGAGGCGCCCGTCGCGTTCCGCGGCCCGGAGCTGGTGGCCCTGGCCGGGGCGGACGTGACCGCGCCGCGCGTCGAGCTGTGGCGCGCGCCCACGGACAACGACCGGGGCGCCGCGATGGGCAGCTACGACGCCGACGACCCCACCACCCTCCCGTGGCGCGGCACGCCCGCGCCGTCGGCGGCCGACCGCTGGCGCCGGCAGGGCCTGGACCGGCTCACGCACCGCACGGTCGCCGTGGAGGAGTCGGCTGACCGGCTGCGGGTGCTGCGGCGCGTGTCCGCGGCCCAGAGCCGCCGGACGGTCGACGTCGAGGAGACGTGGACCGCCGAGCGGGCCGGCGACGGCGTCGTCGAGGCCGTGCTGCGCGTCGTCATGACGCCCGACGACCGGTGGGACGACGTGTGGCCGCGGATCGGCGTGCACGTGGGGCTGCCGGCCGACGTCGACGGCGCCGGGTGGTTCGGGCTGGGCCCGCACGACTCGTACCCGGACGTGCGCTCGTCGGTCGTGGTGGGGCGTCACCGCGCCGGGATCGACGACCTGTCGGTGCGGTACGCGCGTCCGCAGGAGTCCGGCCACCGGTCCGAGGTGCGCGACCTGGAGCTGACGCGCGGCGGCAGCCCGTGGTTGCGCCTGACGCTCGGTCGCGACGCGCGCGGCCGTCTGCCCGGGTTCACGCTCGCCCGGCACTCGGCCCACGAGCTCTCCGGGGCGGCGCACCCGCACGAGCTCCCCGCGCCCGAGCGGCACCACCTCTACGTGGACGCCGCCCAGCACGGCCTGGGCTCGCGCGCCTGCGGGCCCGACGTCTGGCCGACGGCGATGCTCCGCCCGCAGGCCCGCACCCTCGAGCTGCGCTGGCGGGCCCTGTGACCCCGTGACCCCGCGTCGCGAGGTGGCGCGCATCGCGCCGAAGTAGTCCAGATCCTGCCGAGGGAGTTAGTGTAACCCGGTGACCAAAAAACACCCCCCGATCTGTAAAAAAAAGGGGGGGTGGGGGACGGGTGCGCCGCGATAGCGCCCCG
>NZ_JBHTVT010000023.1:45399-79572 GCF_042792795.1 Isoptericola sp. NPDC056605
CCCACCCCCACCATCACCGCCACTCCCGGCCGAGGTAGTTCGTGACACCGTGTCACGAACTACCTCGGCAGGATCTGAACTACCTCGGCGGGGTGGCGGACGTGTCCGCGACGATCGCGCCGCGGTCGAGCACGATCCGCCGGCCGCGGAAGCGCTCGCGCATCGTCCGGTCGTGGGAGACGAGCACGAGGGTGCCGTCGAAGTCCGCGAAGGCCCGCTCCAGCTCCTCGACGAGCGCGGGGGAGAGGTGGTTGGTCGGCTCGTCCACGAGCAGCACGTCCGTCGTGGTGGTGACCACCCGGGCGAGCTCGAGCCGCGAGCGCTGCCCCTGGGACAGCTCCCGCACCGGACGGGGCAGGTCGTCGGGGCGGAACAGGCCCGACGCGAGCAGCGCCTCCGCGTGCTCCTCCAGGTCGCCGGGGCGCCCGGCGGCGAACACGTGCAGCACCGTGCGGCCGTCGTCCGAGGCGGACGCGACCGTCTGCCGCAGGTGCCCGACGACGCCCACGGCGCGCGCCACCCCGGCGTCCGGCACGACCTCTCCCGAGACCACCCCCAGCAGGGTGCTCTTGCCCGCGCCGTTCGGGCCGGTCACGAGCACGTGCTCGCCTGCCGCCACCGTGAGGCGGGGGACCGAGAGCCGGCCGCGCACCTCGACGCCGACGAGCTCGACCGCCGAGGCGTCGTCGTGGCCCGCGTCCGGGGACGCGGTGGCGACGTCCGTCCGGAACTCGGCGCGGTCGGCGGGCCGCTCGGCGGGATCGTCGGACAGCCGCCGCAGCCGCTCCTTGGCGTTGCGGACGCGGCCGGTGGCACCGTGGGTGCGCGCCCGGGACCGGAACGCGCCGGAGCCGAACGACGCCATGGGGAGCTTGCGCGGGATCTGCTCCATCGCCTCGACGTTGGCGTCGAGAAGGTGCCGCTGACGCGCGACGTCGGCATGCCACCGCTCGTACGCGAGCCGGAGCTGATCGCGCTCGGCCTCCTTCGCCGCGAGGTAGCCCGCCCACCCGGCGCCGTAGCGGCGGGCGCGCCCGGCGTCGACCTCGACGAGCGTCGTCGTGAGGTCGGCCAGGAACGCGCGGTCGTGGGTGACGGCGACGACGGTGCCGTCGTGCGACCGCAGCCGGTCCGTGAGCCAGTCGAGGGCGTCGTCGTCGAGGTCGTTGGTCGGTTCGTCGAGCAGGAGCAGCTCCGGGTCGGCCGCGAGCGTGGCCGCCAGCGCGAGACGGGAACGCTCGCCGCCGGACAGGGTGCCCAGCAGCCGGCCACGGTCCAGCGCGGGCAGCCCGAGGCGGTGCAGCGCGACGTCGACGCGGCGGTCCGCACCCCGCCCGTCGCGGGCGTCGAAGCGGGCGGTCAGCTCCGCGTAGCGGCGCAGCGCGTCGTCCAGCGCGGCGCCGTCGAGCGACCCGAGCCGGTCCTCGAGCGCGGCGACCGCCGCCGCGAGCGCGCGCACGTCCGCCAGCACGTGGTCGATCGCCTGGCCCACGGTGCTCGCGGGCGGCAGGTCGAGGGTCTGCGGCAGGTGGCCGAGGCCGCCCGGGGCGCGCACGACGCGCGTGCCGTTCTGCGGCTCCAGCACGCCCGCGACGACGGCGAGCAGCGTGCTCTTGCCGGAGCCGTTGTCGCCGACGACGCCGACGCGCTCGCCCGGCGAGACGGTCAGGGACAGGCGGTCGAGCACCACGCGGTCGGCGTAGCGCAGGGTGATGTCGGTGAGGGTGAGCTGTGACGGGTCCACGGGCGGGACTCCTTCCGTCGCCGGCGTCGGCGACCGTGGAGGACGGCGGGCGTGCGAACGCCGACGCGGAGCAGTGTCGTCCGACCTGCTCGACGCGTCGGCGTCGGTGTGCTCACAGAGTTCCCATCGCGCTGCACCCTACGCACTGCCGCCCCACGCCGCCAGAGAATTGTCGCGAGCGGGAGGTCACCAGGTCAGCGTGACCGGTCCGATGAGGCCCGACGGGCGCCGGTCTCCCTCGTAGTAGTTCGCGGCGCTGTTGCTCACCAGCACGTCGAGGGTGCGGGTGCCCGGGGCGAGGACGCCGAGGTCCACGACGTACGGCGCGGACATCGCGTGCCCGACGACGCCGCCGTCCACGCGCACGGTGGCGGCCTCGCCCACGACGCCGAGGTCCAGCCGCGCGGCGCCCGCGCCGTCCGGCACGTCCACCTCGGCCGTGTAGCGCACGGACCCGGAGAGCCGGCGCAGGGCGGGAACCCGGGTCCAGTCGCCGAGCTCCACGTGCGCGGGCACGACGGCGGACGGGTCGTCCGCGACCGTGTCCGGGTCGCCGAGCACGCGCTCGACCGTGCCTCGCCAGCCGGTGACCTCGACGCGGCGTCCCGACGCCGCACCGGCCGGAGGGACCGGGTGCCCGGCCGAGGGGACGAGGGCCAGCGTGCGGCGGCGTTCCAGCTCGAGCAGCACGCGGCCGTGGTCGTCGCGCTCCACGAGGTGCCGGGTGTCGGCGAACGGGTCCCACCAGCACGCGTCGTCGGGGACCGACGGCAGGCCGAGCCAGGTGCGGACCGCCTCCTCGCCCTCGTGGAAGACGACGTACCCCGCCGGCCGGTCGTCCGAGGGTCCGCCGAGGACGACGGCGCGCAGGTCCGGGGCCGCGGGCTCCGCGTCCACGACGGGGGCGCCGGCCGCGCGCAGCCGCTCCTTGAGGGCGGGGACGTCCGGGACGCCGTCGTCGGCGTCGAGCAGGACGGCGTACCCGGCGTGCGCGCCCTCGTCGCGGTCGACGTACCCGAAGTCGACCTGCGCCTCCAGCAGCGCGCGCACGACCGGGCCGGACGGCGCGGTGTCGGGGCGGCTCAGCAGGCCGACCGGCCACACCGGGGGTGCGGCGTCGAGCAGCTCCGCGATGCGCCGCACGTACCCGACGAACGGCGGCAGGTGCGGCCACCACGAGTTCCACCGACCCAGGTCGGGCTCGCTCTCGAACGCGCGCCCGCCGCGCACGGAGGAGAAGAACGCGTGCAGCACGGGCGTCGTCACGCCGCGCGACAGGTACCAGTCCAGCAGCCAGCGCGCCTCGTCGAGGCTCAGCCGCCAGCCGTACGCGCCGAGCACCTCCGTCACCGCCGGCACCCCGCCGCGGGCCCGTGCGGCGCTCGCGGCCACCTTCGGCGCCGTGCTCTCCGGGCCCTCGAGGGCGGTGCCGTCCCCACCCGATGCGCGCGGCAGCACCCAGCGCCACACGGTGTCCTGCCCGGGCCAGTGCAGGCGCGCGGCGGTGGCCAGGTCGTCCGGCTCGGCCGGGTGCCCCGTCAGCGCGAGGCCGTGCGCGGCGCACCATGCCGCCTGAGCGTCGTAGTAGACGCGGTGCAGCCGCGCCCGCACGGCGTCGTCCCAGTCGCGCACGAACCCGGTGGCGTCCGGGTCCGTGCCGCCCGGGCGGGTGCCGTCGCCGTCCCACAGCTCCGGCAGCCGGCGCAGCACCTCGGCCACCTCGACGCCCGAGCCGTCGTCGAGCCTCGCCGCCACCTCCGCCTCCAGCCCGGGCGTGTACGGGCGGGCGAGCCGCCGGTGGCCGCGGCCCAGCAGGAACGGCTCGTCGGTGAACATCGCGACCACCGTCGTGCCCAGGTGCTCCCCGAGCGCGGCGGCGTAGGCGTCGTGCGTCAGCTCCAGGAACGCCGCGACGGCGTCCGGGC
The DNA here is from genome assembly GCF_042792795.1 of Isoptericola sp. NPDC056605. Lineage (NCBI taxonomy): Bacteria > Bacillati > Actinomycetota > Actinomycetes > Micrococcales > Promicromonosporaceae > Isoptericola > Isoptericola sp. NPDC056605. The sequence goes on from NZ_JBHTVT010000023.1 coordinate 49,069, forward strand.
TCAGCAGGTCCGCCGCCGGGGGAGCGAGCGCGGAGCCGTCGTCCTGCTCCGCGTGCGCCCCGCGGATCGTGCCGCCGCTGGCGGCGTCGAACACCGCCGTGACCCGCCACGAGCCCGGCGGCAGGTCCAGGCGCACCAGCCCCGGCGCGCGCACCGGGAGCAGCACGGCGTCGTCGCCGACGACGCCGCCCGCGTCGTCCACGTGCCGCGCGACGACGGCGAGCAGCCGCACGTCGAGGTCGCGGCCCAGCGCGGGACGCCAGTACCCGGCGTCCGCTGGCTCGCCCCCGGGCGAGCCGACCGGCACCTCGACGTCACGGGTCACCGGCACCACGCACCGCGCGGCGAACGCCGGGTCGCGCGCCACGACGGCGCCGTTCGCCGAGCCGGACGGGTATGACGCCTCGTCGTACAGCATCACCGCGAGCCCCAGCCGCGCGCACTCGTCGACCGCGACGCGCACCAGCCGCAGGAACTCGTCCGTCAGGTACCCCACCCGCCGGCTCAGCCCCACGCGCGCGCTGAGGGTGACACCGACGAACCCCGCGCCCGCGATCTCCCGGAGCTGCGCGAGCACCGCGTCGTCGTCCAGGTCGTCGTTCCAGAACACGAACGCGTACGGCCCCACCGGCCCGTCCCCAGGCCGTCGCGGGTGCAGGACCGTCATCGGCCGAGCCGCACCACGCGCACCGCGCCCGCGGGCACGGCGAGGCTGCCCTCGACCGTGTCGCCGCTCAGCAGCTCCGTGCCCGTCACCGGGGCGCCCGGGGTGCCGAGCGTGGCGTCCGCGTCCGTGTGGTTGATCGCGAAGAGCCACGACGTCGCGTCGTCGGTCGTGCCGTCGTCGGCCCACCGGCGCACGACCTCCACGCCCGCCGGCGCGACGACGTCCGGACCCACGCCGGCCTCTGCCACGAGCCGCTCGGCGAGCGCACCCAGGCCCGCGTCGTCGAGCCGCGTCGCGACGTACCACGCCCGCCCGGCCCCGACCTCGCGGCGGGTGACCGCCGCCCGCCCGGCGAGGGCGCCGTCGTCGTAGGACGCGACCACCTCCGTGCCGTCGGCGACGTGCGTCTTCTCGGTCCACAGGTCGGCCGTGGCCTCGCCGCCCACCGCCTTGCCGACCACGCGGACCGAGTCGGGCTCCTGCAGCGGGTGGAACTCCTCGGTGCGCACGCCGAGCAGGTCGCGGAACGCGCCCGGGTAGCCGCCGAGGCGCACGTGGTCGTGCTCGTCGACGATGCCGGAGAAGTAGGTGACCACGACGGTCGCCCCGCGCGCGGCGGCCGCGGCGACGTTCGCGGCGTCGGCGTCCGTGACGACGTACGTGGTGGGCAGCACGACCAGGTCGTAGCCGTCGAGGTCGGCGCCCGGCGGCACGAGGTCGGTCGTGACGCCGAGCCGCCACAGCGCCCGGTACCAGGCCTGCACCTGGTCCATGTAGCGCAGGTCCTGCGTGGGGTGCGAGTCGAGCTCCGACCCCCACCACGACGGGTAGTCCACGACGACGGCCGCGCGCGACCGCACCCGCGAGCCGCGCACCTCGCCCAGGGCGCGCAGCGCGCGGCCCAGCGTCACGACGTCGCGCCACACGTCGGAGTCCCGGCCGGCGTGGGGCACCATCGCCGAGTGGTACTTCTCGGCGCCGGCACGCGACTGGCGCCACTGGAAGAACATCACCGCGTCCGCGCCGCGGGCCACGTGCTGCAGGGAGTTGCGCAGCATCTCGCCCGGCGTCTTGGGCGTGTTGCGCGGCTGCCAGTTCACGGCCGACGTGGAGTGCTCCATGAGGATCCACGGCGCGCCGCCCGCGACGCCGCGCGTGAGGTCGGCGGAGAACGCGAGGTCCACGTGCCGCTCGGGGTCCGCGGGGTACGTGTAGTGGTCGTTCGCGACGACGTCGAGCTCCGGCCCCCACCGGAAGTAGTCCATGCCCCGGCAGTGCGCCGTCGCCATGAGGTTGGTCGTGACGGGCACGTCCGGCGTGATCTCGCGCAGGGTGTCCCGCAGGTCGAGGTAGTAGTCGAGCAGCGCGTCGGAGGAGAACCGGTGGAAGTCGAGCTGCTGCGTCGGGTTGGCGAACGTCGGCGCGACCAGCGGCGGCAGCACGTCGTCGAACGACCCGTAGCGCTGCGACCAGAAGGCCGTGCCCCACGCCTCGTTGAGGGCGTCGACCGTGCCGTAGCGCGCGCTCAGCCAGTCCCGGAACGCCGCCGCGGCGGAGTCGGAGTAGTCGCGCGACACGTGGCAGCCGATCTCGTTGTCCACGTGCCAGAGGGCGAGCGCCGGGTGGTCGCGGTAGCGCTCGGCGATGCGGGTCGTCATGCGCAGCGCGTAGTCGCGGTGCACGGGGTGGGTGACGGCGTAGGCCTGGCGGCCGCCCTGCTGCAGCACGGTGCCGTCGGCCAGCCGGGGCAGGATTTCCGGGTGCTGGCGGGTGAGCCACGGCGGCGGCGACGCGGTGGCGGTGGCGAGCGCGACCCGGATGCCAGCGGAGTGCAGCCGGTCCATCGTCTCGTCGAGCCAGGCCCAGTCCAGCTCGCCCTCGCGCGGCTCGATCGTGGCCCAGGAGAAGATCGCCACGCTGAGGATGGTGACGCCCGCCTCGCGCATGAGCTCGAGGTCCTCGAGGCGCACGTCCTGCGGCCACTGCTCGGGGTTGTAGTCACCGCCGAAACCGAGGCCGTCGAGGTCGGCGTTCCAGGGGCGGGGGTTCGGGGTGGACTCCGGTGTCGTGCGTCGTCGCATGGCCCGAGTCTGTCATGTATCGATTCAACGGGGAAGCGCTTGCCGGTCGGTGTCCGGATGTCGAGCAGGCGGTCGCGCACGCAGACCGCGCCGTATCCCGTGCACGACCGCCTGTCCGGCGGGAGGGCAGGTCAGCCGACGCCGGTCGTGGACTCGCGGACGACGAGCTCGGGCTGGAACGTCACCTGCTCGACCGTGTCGTCCGGGTCCAGCAGCAGGTCCGCCGCGCGGTGGCCGAGCTGGTGGGTCGGCTGGCGCACCGAGGTGAGCGGCGTGGCCAGCTCCCCGGCGAACGTGACGTCGTCGTACCCCACCACCGCCATGCCGGACGGCACGGGGACGTCGGCGGCGCGCAGCGTGCGCAGGGCGCCGAGGGCGGTGAGGTCGTTGACGCACATCGTGGCCGTCGGGCGCTCCGCGAGTGCGAGCACCTGCTCGGTGCCGGCCTGGCCGCCGTCGGCGTTGAGGGTGGAGATCGTGATCTCGACCAGTGCCTCGGCGGGGTCGAGGCCGAGCTCCACGAGCGCGTCGTGCAGGCCGGCGCTGCGGTCGGCGCACTGGCGGATGGTGTGCGGGCCGTTGAGGAAGGCGATCCGCTCGTGCCCGAGGTCGACGAGGTGGCGCGCGGCGGCGGCGGCGCCCGCGCGGTCGTCGACGGCCACCGACGACAGCGTGTCGACCGGCGACGGGCGGTCGAGCAGCACCACGCGCAGCCCCCGGGCGCGCAGGGTCTCCAGGTGCTCGAGATCCTGCGTGGCCGGCACGACCATGACGCCCTGCACGCCGTGCTCCTCGAAGAGGCGCAGGTACCGGGCCTCGCGTTCCGGCTTCTCGTCCGAGCTGGCGAGCATGAGGGTGTAGTCCGCCTCCTCGAGGCGGTCCTCGATGCCGCGCGCCACGTCGGTGAAGAAGGGGTTGGACACGTCGAGCACGATGGCGCCCGCGGTCGTGATGGTGCCGGCGCGGAGCTGGCGGGCGGAGCCGTTGGGCACGAACGCGAGGTCGTCGATGGCGGCGAGCACCCGCTCGCGGGTGGCCGGCGAGACGCGGTCCGGGCGGTTGAGCACGTTCGAGACCGTGCCGACCGACACCTTGGCCTGGCGCGCGACGTCGCTGATGGACGCGCGGCGGCGGGGGGCGGTCGTCGTCATGGGCTGCTCCTCGGATCGGGACGCGTCGTCGCGCCTGGGCTCCAGCGTAGAGGTACCTGGGCGCCGGGCCGGTGGGTGCCCGGCGTCGTCTCCTCTTGCTAGGTTCATGGTATGAACCGTTTCATCGATGACGGCGCAACGACGCACGTCTGTTTCGTGTCCCGCGTACGGCGCGACCGGCTCGAGGAGTACAAGGCCGCCCACGCCGCCGTCTGGCCCGAGATGCTCGAGGCCCTCGCCGAGACCGGATGGCACGACTACCGCCTGTTCCTCGGGGCCGACGGGCTGCTCGTCGGCGTCCTGCGCACCGACGACTACGAGCGCGCGCAGCGGGACATGGCCGCCCGCGAGGTGAACGAGCGCTGGCAGGCCGCCATGAAGGACTTCTTCGAGCCCGCCGAGGGGCGCCCCGACGAGGGGTTCGTCCAGCTGGAGGAGGTGTTCCACCTCGAGTCGCAGCTCGACGCCGCCCGCCGCGCCGACTGACGGTCCGCGACCTGTCAGGTCCTCCGCGGGGTATGGCGCTCGCTGGTCCTGACAGCTCCCCGGCGCCCCGAGTTGTCAGGCCGTGCGCGGGAGATACCGCGCGCTGGGCCTGATAAGTCACCGGACGGACGGTTGACGCCGCCCCGTCACGCCCCTAGGCTATGAAACGATTCAAAGCGCGGTCGCCCCGCCGGCCGCACCAGCACCGCGCGAGGGAGCGCGGACGAGGAGGAGACATGACGGCGACGACGCCCGTGCTCGACGCACGGCTGCGCAAGGCCCTCGGCGAGCAGACCATCGAGCTGCCCTCGTGGGCGTTCGGCAACTCGGGTACCCGGTTCAAGGTCTTCGGCACGCCCGGGACCCCCCGCGACCCGTACGAGAAGATCGCGGACGCCGCCCAGGTGCACCGCTACACGGGCATCGCGCCGCGCGTGTCGCTGCACGTCCCGTGGGACCTGGTCGACGACTTCTCCGACCTGGCCCGGCACGCCAAGGAGCACGGCGTGACCATCGGGATGATCAACTCGAACCTGTTCCAGGACGACGACTACAAGCTCGGCTCCCTGACGCACTCCGACCCGGCGGTGCGCGCCAAGGCGATCGCCCACCACGTGCAGTGCATCGACGTCATGCGCGCCACGGGGTCCAAGGAGCTGAAGGTCTGGCTGCCCGACGGCACCAACTACCCCGGCCAGGACTCGATCCGCGCCCGCCAGGACCGGCTCGCCGAGTCGCTCGCCGAGATCTACGCCGAGCTCGACGACGACCACCGCATGGTGCTCGAGTACAAGTTCTTCGAGCCGGCGTTCTACCACACGGACGTGCCGGACTGGGGCACGTCCCTGCTGCACTGCCTCGCGCTCGGCGAGAAGGCGAACGTCGTGCTCGACACGGGCCACCACGCGCCCGGCACCAACATCGAGTTCATCGTGGCGCAGCTGCTGCGCCAGGGCCGGCTCGGGGCGTTCGACTTCAACTCGCGCTTCTACGCCGACGACGACCTCATGGCCGGCGCCGCGGACCCGTTCCAGCTCTTCCGGATCATGCACGAGATCGTGCAGGCGGACGCGCTGCGCCCGGAGTCGGGGGTGAACTTCATGCTCGACCAGTGCCACAACATCGAGGAGAAGATCCCCGGCCAGATCCGCTCCGTGATGAACGTGCAGGAGGCCACGGCCAAGGCGCTGCTCGTCGACGCCGAGGCCCTCGACGCCGCGCAGCGCTCCGGCGACGTGCTCGGCGCCAACGGCACGCTCATGGACGCCTACAACACCGACGTGCGCGGCCTCCTCGCCGACCTGCGCGCCGAGCAGGGCCTCGACCCCGAGCCCATGAAGGCGTTCGCGGCGTCCGGCTACCTGGGGCAGATCGCGGCCGAGCGCGTCGGCGGCCAGCAGGCCGGCTGGGGCGCCTGAGCATGACGACGACGGCGGCGGGCATCACGGCGGACGCTCCGCCGGACCAGGACGCCGCGGTCGACGACCGCGTGCTCGCAGGGCCGCACGGCGACCTGCGCGTGCGGGTCTACCGGCCGGCGGGCACGCCCGTCGCGGGCCTGGTGTGGGCGCACGGCGGCGCGTTCGCGCACGGCGACCTCGACATGCCTGAGGCCGACGGCGTCGCGCGCGCCCTCGCCGCGGCGGGGGTCGCCGTCGTGAGCGTGGAGTACCGCCTGGTGTCGGCGATCGACTACCGCGACGCGGGCGCGACGCCCGGCACGGACGGCGTCCGGTTCCCGGTGCCGTCCGAGGAGGTCGCGTCCGTGTTCACGTGGGCCGCGGGGGGCGGGGCGTCCGACCTCGGCGTCCCCGCCGGGCGGTGGTCGCTGGGCGGCGCGAGCGCCGGCGGCGACCTCGCCGCGGGGGCGTCCCTGCGGCTGCGCGACGGCGCGGTCCCGCTCAGCACCCTCGGCGGCGTGGTCGGGCCCGACGGCGTGGTCCCGACGCCGCGCAGCGTCGTGCTCGCCTACCCGGTGACGCACCAGGTCCTGCCCGCGCCCAGCGCCGAGCTGGCCGCCAAGATCGCGGCGCTGCCGCCGGAGAAGAACTTCCCGCCCGCCGCCGTGCACGCGATGAACGGCAACTACCTGGGTCACGACGGCCCGGCGACGTCGCCGTACGCCTTCCCGGGCGGCCAGGACCTGCGCGGCCTGCCGCCCACGCTGATCGTCAACTCCGACCTCGACGCCCTGCGCTCGGGCGGCGAGGCCTACGCCGCGGAGCTCGCGGCCGCCGGGGTGGACGTCTTCGTGAGCCGCGAGGACGGCACGACCCACGGCCACCTCAACCGGCCCGCCGAGCCCGGCTTCGCAGGCAGCCTCGCGCGGATCGCCGCCTGGCTCACCACGGACGCCCTCGTCGGCACCGCGCACGAGCGCTGACCCCCGTACCCCTCACCGCACCCACCCCCCGTCCGTCGGCCGACGGACCGACCACCGGAGCACCGATGACGAAGCAGACCGTCAACCCGACCGTGGAGGCCCTCGTCGCGCGGTCGAACCGCCTGGGCGCCGACCCGCGCAACACGAACTACGCCGGCGGCAACACGTCCGCCAAGGGGATCGAGAAGGACCCGGTCACCGGGCAGGACGTCGAGCTGCTGTGGGTCAAGGGCTCCGGCGGCGACCTCGGCACCCTCACCGCGAAGGGCCTCGCCGTCCTGCGGCTCGACCGCCTGCGCGCCCTCACCGAGGTGTACCCGGGCGTGGAGCGCGAGGACGAGATGGTCGCCGCGTTCGACTACTGCCTGCACGGCAAGGGCGGCGCCGCCCCCAGCATCGACACGGCCATGCACGGCCTGGTCGACGCCGCGCACGTGGACCACCTGCACCCGGACGCGGGCATCGCGATCGCGACCGCGGCCGACGGCCCCGAGCTGACGCAGAAGATCTTCGGGGGCAAGGTCGTGTGGGTGCCGTGGCGCCGTCCCGGCTTCCAGCTCGGCCTCGACATCGCCGAGATCAAGGCGGCGCACCCCGACGCGATCGGCACGGTGCTCGGCGGGCACGGCATCACGGCCTGGGGGGACACGGCCGAGGAGTCCGAGGCGAACTCGCTGTGGATCATCGAGACCGCGGCGGCGTACATCGCGGAGCACGGCGCGCCGGAGCCCTTCGGCCCGGCGCTCGACGGCTACGGCGCCCTGCCCGACGACGCGCGGCGCGCCAAGGCCGCCGCGCTCGCCCCGCACCTGCGCGCCGTCGCGTCGCACGACAGGCCGCAGGTGGGACACTTCACCGACGCGGACGTCGTGCTCGACTTCCTGGCGAGCACCGAGCACGCGCGCCTGGCGGAGCTGGGCACGAGCTGCCCCGACCACTTCCTGCGCACCAAGGTGAAGCCGCTGGTCGTGGACCTGCCGGCCACCGCCACGGTCGAGGAGATCGTGGAGCGCCTGCCCGAGCTGCACGAGGCGTACCGCGCCGACTACACCGCGTACTACGAGCGCGGCGCCGCCGAGGCCCGCGCCCGCGGCGAGGAGCCGCCCGCGATGCGCGGCGCGGACCCGGCGATCGTGCTGGTGCCCGGCGTCGGCATGTTCTCCTACGGCGCCGACAAGCAGACCGCGCGCGTCGCGGGGGAGTTCTACGTCAACGCCGTCAACGTCATGCGCGGCGCGGAGGCCCTCTCGACCTACGCCCCGATCGACGAGTCGGAGAAGTTCCGCATCGAGTACTGGGCGCTCGAGGAGGCGAAGCTCCAGCGCAAGCCGAAGCCCAAGCCGCTCGCGACGCGCATCGCGTTCGTCACCGGCGCCGCGTCGGGCATCGGCAAGGCCATCGCGACCCGCCTCGCCGCGGAGGGCGCGTGCGTCGTCGTCGCCGACCTGGACCTCGCCAAGGCGCAGGCCGCGGCCGCCGAGCTCGGCTCGACCGACGTCGCGATCGGCCTGGCGGCGAACGTCGCCGACGAGGCCGCGGTCCAGGCCGCGCTGGCCGAGGCAGTCCTCGCCTTCGGCGGCGTGGACATCGTCGTGAACAACGCCGGCCTGTCGCTGAGCAAGTCGCTGTTCGACACCACCGAGGCGGACTGGGACCTGCAGCACGACGTCATGGCAAAGGGCTCGTTCCTCGTGGCCAAGAACGCCGCGCGCATCCTCGTGGACCAGAAGCTCGGCGGTGACATCGTCTACATCTCGTCGAAGAACTCCGTGTTCGCGGGCCCGAACAACATCGCCTACTCGGCCACCAAGGCCGACCAGGCGCACCAGGTGCGGCTGCTGGCCGCCGAGCTCGGCGAGCACGGCATCAAGGTCAACGGCATCAACCCGGACGGCGTCGTGCGCGGCTCGGGGATCTTCGCCTCCGGCTGGGGCGCCAACCGTGCCAAGACGTACGGCATCGACGAGCAGGACCTGGGCAAGTTCTACGCCCAGCGCACGCTGCTCAAGCGCGAGGTGCTGCCCGAGCACGTCGCGAACGCCGTCTACGCGCTGTGCACGTCCGACTTCTCGCACACGACCGGCCTGCACGTGCCCGTCGACGCCGGCGTGGCGCAGGCGTTCCTGCGATGACGGCGACACCCGCGGCACCGGCGGGGCCCGGGTCGACGGCGGCGGGCACGCTCGCCGCCGTCGACCTGGGCGCCACCAGCGGGCGCGTCATCCTGGGCCGCTTCGGCGGGCGGGAGGGGCTGCGGCTGCAGCACGTGGCGCGGTTCCCCAACGACCCGGTCCGCACGCCCGACGGCCTGCACTGGAACCTGCTGGAGCTGTACCGCCAGGTCCTCGACGGCCTGGCCGCGGCCGAGCGCGAGGCGCCCGGCGAGATCCTCGGCGTCGGGATCGACTCGTGGGCCGTGGACTACGGGCTGCTGCGCGGCGGGCGCCTGCTCGGCGTGCCGTACCACTACCGCGACGCGCGGACGGCGGCCGGCGTGGAGCGCGTGCACGCCCGCGTCGACGCCGCGGCGCTGTACGCGCGCAACGGGCTCCAGCACCTCCCGTTCAACACCGTGTTCCAGCTCGCCACGGAGGGGCCGCTGCTCGACCTGGCCGACCGGCTGCTGCTGGTGCCCGACCTGCTCGCGCACTGGCTCACCGGGGCCGAGGTCGCGGAGCGCACCAACGCCTCCACGACCGGGCTGCTCGACGCGCGCACGGGGGAGTGGGACACGGGCCTCGCCGAGCTGGTCGGGATCCCGGCCGGGATCCTGCCGCCCCTGGTCGCCCCGGGGGCGTCGCTGGGCGTGCTCTCGCCCGACGTCGCGCAGCTGGTGGGCCGGGCGCTCGAGGTGACGGCCGTGGGCTCGCACGACACGGCCTCCGCCGTCGTCGCCGTCCCCTCCACCGACCGGGACGTCGCGTACGTCTCGTGCGGCACCTGGGGCCTGGTCGGCCTCGAGCTCGACGCGCCGGTGCTGACCGAGGACGCCCGGCTCGCCGGCTTCACCAACGAGGGCGGCGTCGACGGCCGCACGCGGTTCCTGCACAACGTCATGGGGCTGTGGCTGCTCAGCGAGTCGATCCGCACCTGGGAACGGGAGTCCACGGCGGCGCAGCGCTCCAGCACCCTGCAGGAGCTGCTCGCCGAGGCGGCGCACGTCACCGTCCCCGTCGCGGTGTTCGACGTCGACGACCCGCGCTTCCTGCCGCCGGGCGACGTCCCGGGGCGCATCGCCGACTGGTGCCGCGAGCACGGCCAGCCCGTGCCGGCGACGCGGGGGGAGTACGTGCGCAGCATCGTCGAGAGCCTGGCGCAGGCGTTCGCGGACGCCGTCACGACGGCGGCGAAGCTCGCCGGGCGCACCGTGTCGACCATCCACGTGGTGGGCGGCGGCGCGCAGAACACCCTGCTGTGCCAGGCGACGGCGGACCGCGCCGGGCTGCCCGTGGTGGCCGGGCCCGTCGAGGCCACCGCCATCGGCAACCTGCTGGTGCAGGCCCGCGCCCGCGGTCTGGTGGACGGCGGCCTGGAGGACCTGCGTGCGCTCGTCGCCGCGGCGTTCACGCCCGAGCGCTACGCCCCGCGGTAGGCCCCGACGGACGACGTGCCCGCCGCCGCGCCGTGGGCTGCCAGGTGCTGCGGCACCGGGCCCCGCGGGGCGGCGACGGGCACGTCCGCGGTCGTGAACCGCGCCCACACGTGCTTCTCGCCATGGTCCGTGCGGTACCAGCCGACCTCGTCGGCGATCGTCTTCGCGAGGCGCAGGCCGTGGCCGCCCTCGCCCGGCTCGCGGTCGTGCGGGACGACGGGCGGCGCGTCCGGGCTGCGGTCCACGACGTCCACCACGGCGACGTCGCCGTCGCACAGCAGCCGTGCGACCACCGGTGGTCTGGCGTGCTCGAGCGCGTTCGCCACCAGCTCGCTCGCGACCAGCACCATGCGCTGACGCCCGGACAGCCCGCCGACGTCGGGCGCGGGCCCCCGCTGCGCCGCCCGGCAGTCGCACGGGAGGCGCGACTCGAGCGCGGAGCGCACGTCCGCGAGGTCGTCGACGGTGCGCACGGTCCACGTCCCGACGACGTCGAGCCGCCCGACGGGGACGGCCTCGACCGGCGTCACCGGCGCACGTCCGGAACCATGCAGCCTCCTGTGGCCACGGGGGATGGGGGCCTTCCGAAGACCGCGGGTGGCGGCCTGGACCGTCGTCGACCCTACTGCCCCGAGGCCGCCCCCGCGCGCGCTGTGACGAACGTCGTGGGTGAGCGCGACCCACGGCGCGGGACGACCTCGCCCGCGCGCCGCGGACCGCGCTCACCGGGGGTGGATCAGCGCCAGGGCGTCCACCCGTCGTCGCCGGAGAGGTACGCCTCGCGGGTGTGCGCGGCGGCCTCGTCGGCCGTCAGCTGCGGACGGCCGTCGACGACGGCGCCGGCGGGCGCGGCGCCGGGACCGGCGTTGCGGTACTCCCGCATGAAGTCGTCGCGCCACGACCAGCCGCTCATGTCCGACCAGGCGGGCGTCCCGACGTGCGCGCCCAGCCAGGAGTCGCGCACGACGACGGACGGGTCGACGAGCGGGTTGCTGCTCGGGTGCCACGGGCGGCCGAGGAAGACGGTGCCCGCCGCGGCGTCCGACGTGAACCGGGTGCCGGTGAACAGGAAGCCCTTGCCGCCGGGCACGGTCGCCGGAGCCGCCACGTACCCGTTGTTCGTCGCGGACCCGCGGTCGAGCGAGCGGATCTCCGAGTCCTCGACGACGAGGGTGCCGCCGCCGTAGACGAAGTCGACGTCGCCCTCGATGTACGAGTCCGTGACGTACGTGCGCGCCGCCGCGGCGCCGGAGCCCGGGTCGGCCAGGTACGTGTCCTGGTTGCCGAGCAGCCGGACGCCGTCGAGCACGGTGCGGTCGCCCGACGTCCGCAGCGCGAGCGCCTGGCTGCCGCCGTTCGCGGCCTCGTCGTAGGCGTTCTCGACGGTGAGGTCGCGCAGCGTGACGGCGTCGGCCAGCACGGACAGCACCGGCGAGCCCGTGTGCCCGAACGTGCCGCCGTAGAACTTGGCCTGGCCGGCGGCGAGGTCGTAGGTGAGCACCACGTCCTCCGGGTCGCCGGTGGCGCCGCGGATGGTGGTCCCGTCGGCGCCGGGCCAGACCCGCACCACCTCGCGGTAGACGCCCGGCTCGACGACGACGTCCACCGGGTGCGGCGACCGCGACGCCGCGCCCACCGCGGCGCCGATCGACGCGTAGTCGCCGGTGCCGTCGAGCGCCACGGTGACCGTGCGGCGGACCTTCTCCTGCGCGCCGAGGGTGCCCGCGCCGCGCGTGACGACGCGGGTGACGTCGGCGACGTCGTCGGGCGAGTACGGGTACCGGGCGGCCGGGTCGAACGTCGGACCGGTGTCGTCCTTGCGACCGCGGATCGTCGTGAACCGGTTGTCGCGCGAGTCGACCTTCGACGCCGGGTCCTTGGCGACGATCGCGTCCTCGCCGTTCGAGTACACGCTCGACTCGACGACGAGCTGCGACGCACCGCGCGACATGGTGCCGTACTGCGCCTGCCCGTCGAACCAGTTGTTGTACAGGTGGCCGGCGGCCACGTTGTCGATGCTCGCGTTGCGCTGGTAGGTGTTCGAGAACCGGTTGTGGTGCATCGTGATCTCGGTGACCACGTTGTCGGTCCAGCCCACGCCCACCGTCTTGTTGTGGTCGTGCAGGTAGTTCCACGACAGCGTGACCGCCGTGGAGTCCTTGCGGACGTCGATCAGGCCGTCGCCCAGGCGCGTGAGCTCGTTGTGGTCGATCCACACGTGGCTGGAGGTGTCGACGCGGATGCCGTCGTTGTCGTTGTCCGCGCTCTTGCCGTCCCAGTCGCCCGGCACGTAGGAGTCGCGGAAGCGCAGGTTGCGCACGATGACGTTCTCCACGTGGTCGAGCCGCAGCCCGACGCCGACCAGCTCCGCGCCCGACGCGAACCCGACGATCGTCTTGTCGCTCGCCACGTCGATCATCGAGCCGAACTCGGCCGGCTCGATCGTGCCCTTGACGTAGATCGTCAGGGGTTCGTCGGACGCCGCCGCCTCGGCGAGCGCGGCCGCGTCGCGCACGGTGACGGCGTCGCCGCCCGCGCCGCCCGTGGTGCCGTGCGGCAGAACGTCGGTGGGCGTGGAGGCGAAGCCGGTCGCCACGGGCGACCAGACAGGGCCGTCCGCCGTCGTCGTGCCGGGGGCGCCGATGCGGTCGAGGACGGCGGCGCCGGCCGCGGCCGGGTCGACGTCGGCGGGTGCCGCGTGCGCGGCGGGGGCGAGCAGGGTCAGGGCCAGCACGGGGGCGCCGAGCAGCGCGGCGGTGCGGGTCGTCGTGAGTCTCATGGTTCCTCCTCTGGTGTCGGTCACGGGTGGCGCGGGTCGTCGGTCGAGAGACCGCCGCCGACCAGCGGGACGTCGTCGAGCACGGTGCCGTCGCCGGCGTCCCGCAGGGCGAGGGTCTCCCTCGGCCCGTTCACCTCGGCGTCGTAGGCGTTCTCGAGCGTGAGGTCGCGCAGGGTCACGCCGTCGGCGAGGACGGTCGCGGTGGCCCAGTCGCTCGCGGGCTTGTCGTACGTCACGACGACGTCGGCGGGGTCGCCCGTCGCGCCGCGGATCGTGAGCCCCTCGGCGCCCGGCCAGACGGTGAGCACCTCGCGGTACGTGCCCGGCTCGACGACGATCTCGACCGGTCGGGGCGACCGCGACGCCGCGCCGACGGCCGCCTGGACCGACAGGTAGTCGCCGGTGCCGTCCTGCGCCACCGTGACCCGCCGGCCGAGCCGGTCGTCGCGCGTGGACCGGGTGCCGGCGTACCGGCTCAGCAGCGGCACGACGTCCTCGGCGTCGTCGGCCGTGTAGGCGTAGTGGTCGGACGCCTCGAACGTGGGCCCGGTCTCGGCCGGCTCCTCGCCCCAGTTCCCGCGGAACAGGTTGCCGCGCTGGTGCAGGCGGGCCGCGTCGCCGCTGAGGATGAGCGGGTTGCGGGCGTTCTCGTAGACGCTCGACTCGACCAGCAGCGTGGAGCCGCCGCGCGACGTGGTGCCGTACGAGCTCGCCCCGGACAGCCAGTTGTTGTACAGGTGGCCGAGCGCCACGTTGTCGATGCTGCCGTTGCGCTGGTGCACGTTCGAGAACCGGTTGTGGTGCAGGGTCAGCGTGGTCACAACGTTGTCCGTCCACCCGATGCCGAGCGTCTTGTTGTGGTCGTGGAAGAAGTTCCACGACGCCGTCACCGCGGTGGAGTCCTTGCGGATGTCGAGCTGGCCGTCGCCGAGCCGCGCGAACTCGTTGTGGTCCACCCACACGTGGTCCGACGTGTCGATGCGGATGCCGTCGTTGTCGTTGTCCGCGCTCTTGCCGTCCCAGTCGGCCGCGACGTAGGAGTCGCGGAACGTCAGGTTGCGGATGATGACGTTCTCGACCTCGAGCAGCCGCAGCCCGCCGCCGACGAGCTCGCCGCCCGACGCCGCGCCGACGATCGTCTTGTCGCTCGCGACGTCGATCATCGAGCCGAACGGCTCCACCTCGAGGGTGCCCTGCACGAGGATCGTCAGCGGTTCGTCGGCCGCCGCGTACGCCGCGAGGCCCGCGGCGTCGCGCGCGGTGACGGTCCGCCCGCCCGCGCCGCCGGTGGTGCCGTCCGGGAGCTCGTCCGTCGGGACGGACGCGAAGCCCGTCGCGGTGGGGGACCAGACGGGGCCGTCCGCGGACGTCACGGGTGGGGCGCCGATGCGGTGCAGCAGCGCTCGGCCGGCGGCCTCGGGGTCCGTGCCGGACGACGCGTGCGCCACCGGGGCGAGCAGCGTCAGGCCGAGGACCGGGGCGGCGAGTGCCGCCACGGCCCGGCGGGCTCGCGGCCACGGGCGGTGGGAGCGGGGGGTGGGGGTGCGGTGCGGGGTGGGTCGATGGTCCGCGCTGAAGGGCATCGTCGCGCCTCTCGTGAGACTCGGGCCGGGTGGCCCTCGGGTCGGGACGAGCGGGGGCGGCGGCCGGGGGCCCGTCATCGACGGCGGGGTACCCGGGGGTGCCTGCGGTGCGGATCGTGCTGGTCGTGCTGCTCGTGGTGCGGCCGACGTCGGTGTCGGTCTTCCCGTGCCCGTCGCGCTCTGCGACCGGAAACGCCTCAGAAACCGGTTTCTCACAAACCTATCCGAGCAGGGCGCCCGCGTCAATAGTTCAGCGGCCGGAACCAATCAGAGGTCGTGCCGGTCCGGCGTCGACCCGCGTGGCCAGGGGCTCGACGAAGAGCGGGGCGAGGGTTTCTCCGCGGCGACGTATCCCTCCCGAAGTGGAGGGCGCCCTGGCGCCCGTGAACGCGTCGCCGCGGAGAAACACTCGCCCCGCTCGCCCCGACCGAGGTGTCGGCCGGATACGACGACCGGCTCAGGCAGTGACGGCCCCCACGCGCCCGACCGCGAGGGCCGCGACGTCGCCTGCCCCGGTGATGTCGAGGCGTCGGTCGACGACGGCCGCCACGACGTCGACCTCGAGCGACGACCCCGCAGGCACCGTGCGCACCGCGTCCCAGGCGAGCGCCGGACCCAGCCCCACGTAGTCGCCCACGCGGGCGAACCACGGGTCGGGCCCCCCGGACGCCTGGGCCAGCACGAGGGTGGTCCAGGCCGGCCCGGTGCGCCGCACGACGGCCACCCACGGGCTGCGCGAGCCGTGCACGTCGCCGCCGCGGTCGGGGCTCAGCGCGAACGCCTCGTCGCCCGACGGGAGGCGCCAGAACCAGCCGCCGTACCCGGCGCCGGGCCGGCCGTTGGTCGCCGGGCTGCCGATCTCGACGTCGGCGTCGCCCGCGCGCAGGCTGCCGTGCCAGCCGAGCGCCCACGCGTCGACCTCCGGCAGCACGACGGCGGTGAGGCGCCGCTCCTCCGTCAGCTGCACGCCGCCGCGCTCGTCCAGCCAGCGCAGCCGCTGGGTCAGGGTGGCGCCGTCGTCGGTCACCTCCGTGCGCCCGGCCTCCTGGCGGCCATGGTTCGCGAGCAGCGTCGGCCCCTGGTCGCGCACGTAGGTGCGCCCGCCCCAGTGGCTGGTGCCGTCCACGTCGGCCACCGCCATCGAGACGCCGTAGTGGTGGCGGTGGTCCAGCGGGCTCTTCGTCGTCATCGCCACGCCCTGCGCCGAGTGCACCGGGTGCAGGAAGGGCCGTGGGCTGTGCACGCCGGGCATCCCGTCACCGCGCGAGTACCGGCCCAGGGGCCGGTCGTCGCCGACGCCGAGCACCCAGTCGTCGTCGACGGGCCGCCACCGGGCCCGGACCGAGTCGTCACGGGCGTGCGCGCGCCCCGCGAGGTCCGCCGACGTCACGCCGAGCCGGCGCGCGGGCGGCACGGGCCCCGTGCTGCCCCGCACCACCAGCCCCGGTGTCACGTGCACGGCGATGCCCTCGGCACCGAGCCGCGTGCGCTCGGTGCCGAGCACGCGGGCGTGCAGCAGCTCCCAGGCACGGCGGCCGAGATCGGCCTGCGGCACCGCGGCCGTGGTCAGCGACGGCGTCGCGTAGCGGGCGAGCTCGATGTCGTCGAAGCCGCCGATCGAGATGTCCCCCGGCACCGCCACGCCGGCCTCGTTGAGGCGCGCGAGGAGGCCGAACGCGACCAGGTCGTTGAACGCGACGACGCCCGTCGCGCCGGTCGCCAGCACGGCGTCCGCCGCGCGGTACCCGGCGTCCACGGTGGGGCCGCACGGCACGGTCGTGACGCGCAGACCCGGGTGCCGCTCGCGCGCGTCGTCGAGGGCGCGGGCCCGCAGCCCGTTCGACGCGCTCGATCGGGGGCCGGCGACGTACGCGAGCTCGCGGTGCCCGAGCGCGACCAGGTGGTCCACCATGCTCCGCACGCCCGCCGCGTAGTCGACGCGCACGCTCGGCACGGTGAGGCCGGGCACGTGCCGGTTGACCACGACCACCGGCTCGAGCCGCGGCAGGAGCTCCAGCAGCGCGTCCTCGGACGTGCGCGGGGCGGCGAGCACCAGCGCGTCGCACCGCTGTCGCGCCTCGAGCGCCACCTCGGCCTCGTCGGCGGTGTTCTCGGCCGTGTCGGCCACCAGGACGCGGTAGTCGTGCGGCGCGGCCGCCGCCATCGTGCCGCGCAGGATCTGCTGGAACATCGGGTTCGCCAGGTCGGGCACGACCAGCGCGACGGAGTTGGTGCGGCCCAGCGACAGGCTGCGCGCCACCCGGCTGGGCTGGTAGCGCAGGTCCTTCGCGGCGACGCGCACGCGCTCGGCGATGTCCCGCGCGACGCTGGCCCGGCCGTTCATCACCCGCGAGACCGTGGCCCGCGACACCCCGGCCGCGGCCGCCACCTCGTCGATGGTGGGGCCGCCCGAGCGGGCCATCAGGCGTCCTTCCCGGCCACGGTGACGTGCACCGGGCCGAAGGTGCCGCCGTCGCCCGGCCGCAGGTCGGCCCCGAGCGGGGCGCTCGCGAACAGGCCGACCTCGGCGCCGATCCAGTGGCCGACGACCGACTGCCACGGCGGCGCGGGCTCGTGCCACTCCGCGTCGTCGTGCCCCGGCAGGGCGTCGTCCCGCCAGGCCCAGGTGACGCGGCCCTCGGCGTCGACGGCGGTGCGCAGCACGACGCCCGTCGCGCCCGTGGGCACGGGCTCCTGCGCGAGGACCTCCTCGTCGCCGTAGGTGCCGCCGCGCCGCACGGTCACCTCGATCCCGCCCGGCGTGCGCACCAGTCCCGCCCAGGCGTACTCGCGGCCCAGGACGACGACGCCGGCCCGGGTGCCGGGGGCGTCGCCCGCGAGGCCGACGCGGGTCTCCCACGTGCTCGGCTGCCCCGGCAGCTGCTGGCTCAGGACGGCGCCCTGGTCGCGCAGGTTGCCCCGGGGCGTGGGCTGGGCGGGCAGGCGCAGCGTGCCGCCGCCGTCGGCCACGGCCCAGCCCTCGACGGGGTTCGCCTGCCAGTGCCAGCGGGGCGCGAGGCCCGGCGACGCGAAGTCGTCGCTGCGCACCGGCTCGCCCGGCTCGGCGCCCGGCACGGGCGTCGGGTGCGTGAGCACCGGGGAGCCCGCGTCGCCCAGCACCGGCCAGCCGTCGTCGTCCCACCGCATCGGCTGCAGGTGCACCACGCGGCCGAAGACGTCGCGGTCCTGGAAGTGCAGGAACCAGTCGTCGCCGTCCGGGGTGTCCACCCACGCGCCCTGGTGCGGGCCGTTGACCGGGGTGTCGCCCTGGGCCAGCACCACGCGGTGCTCGTACGGGCCCCACACCGACCGCGCGCGGAAGGCGACCTGGTAGCCGGTCGCGACGCCGCCGGCCGGCGCGAAGATCCAGTACCAGCCGTCGCGGTGGTACAGCTTGGGGCCCTCCAGCGTGCGGAAGCCCGGCAGCTCGTCGCCGTCGACCACGGTGCGCGCGGGCCCGACGGCACGGCGCAGCCCGGGGTCCACCTCGACCACCGTCAGGCGGTTCTTCACCCCGGCGCGGCTCTTGGCCCAGCCGTGCACGAGGTAGGCGCGGCCGTCGTCGTCCCACAGGGGGCACGGGTCGATGAGGCCCTGGCCCGGGAGCAGGCACCACGGCGCGGACCACGGGCCGCGCGGGTCGGCCGCGGTGAGGACGAAGATCCCGTGGTCCGGGTCCGGGTACACGATCCAGAACAGGCCGTCGTGGTGACGCAGGCTGGGCGCCCACACCCCGGAGCCGTGCCGGGGGAGCGCGTAGTGACCGGCGGGCGGCAGGGCGGGCAGCGCGTTCGCCACGTGCCGCCAGGACACGAGGTCGCGCGAGTGCAGCACGGGCAGCCCGGGGGCACGGTTGAAGCTGGACGCGATCAGCCAGTAGTCGTCCCCGACGCGCACCGCGTCGGGGTCCGGCCAGTCCGCGTCGAGGACCGGGTTGCTGTAGTGGGTCATGGTCGCCTTCCGTCACGTCGCTGGGACAGTCGGCGAGAAACCGTGAGAAACCGGTTCCCGCCGTGCTGTGCCCAGCCTAGCAACCGGTTTCCGCCGGAGGGAACGCCTGGACGTGACGGAGCGGGCCGGCGGGGGCCTCAGCCGGCCAGCACGTGCGACACGACGAGCGCCACGGCTCCGGCGAAGGAGACGGCGCCCACGACGAGCGCGAGCCGTTGCAGGCCGCGGTTCCCGGCGCCGGAACGGAGCCGGACCAGCGCCCAGACCACCGCGGCGGCGGCCACGGGCGGGACCACGAAGAGCGCCAGCGAGGCGACGGCGAGCACGACCAGCCAGACGTCGGCGGCGGGCGTGGTGGTCGCCGCCCCGGGTGCCGCGGCGGCGGGGGAGGCGGGGGTCGACGCGGCGGCGATGGCGTCCACCGGGCCCAGCTCGTCGAGCACGCGGCGCGCGCCGGCGTCGTCGGAGCCGTGCAGCGCGAGGGACTCGGCCGCGTGCTCCTGCACCGCGGCGAGCGTCTCGGCGCGCTCGCGAGGCTCGCTCGCCGCGAGAGCGCGCTCGAGGTCGGCGAGGTACGCCTCGATCAGAGGGGGGAACGCGGGGGTCGTGGTCATCGGGGCTCCAGGGTCGTGCGGACGTCTTCCGTGAACCGGGCCCAGGTGGCGGTGAACGTCTCGAGAGCTGCCTGCCCCTCGGCCGTGAGCTCGTAGTACCGGCGCGGCGGGCCCATCGGGGACGCGACCTGCGTCGTCGTGACCCAGCCCTGCTGGCGCAGCCGGGAGAGCAGCGGGTACAGGGTGCCCTCGCTGGTCAGCAGGGTGCTCGTGGCGCCGAGGCGCTCGGCGAGCTCGAGGCCGTACGCCGGCCCCGACCGCAGGCAGGCCAGGACGCAGTACTCCACGACTCCCTTGCGGAGCTGGGTGAGGACGGCGTCCGAGGTCGGTACCATGCGTCACAAGATAGCAGTCTCTTGCGTCGCAAGATAGTGGTCGGGCCCCGGACGACCTTGCCTCCCCGGTCAGGCCGCCGCGGTGCGCACCAGCGCGGTGAGCCGCTCCTCGAAGGCCGGGGTCCAGGCCAGCACCGCGAAGGCGGTCGGCCAGAAGTCGCCGTCGTCGAGGTGTGCCGCGGGGTCGAAGCCGACCGTCGCGTAGCGCGTCCCGAACTTCGCGGCGGGCTGCACGAACACGACCATCTTGCCGGCGGCGTCCGCGAAGCCGGGCATGCCGTAGTACGTCTTCGGCACGAGGTCGGGTGCGACCGCGGCGACGACCCGGCACAGCCCCTCGGCGATGTCCCGGTCGGTGCCCTCGAGCGGCTCGATCGCCTCGCGCACCGCCTTCTCGCCCGCGGCGCGGTTCCTGCCGGCCTTCTCCTGCTCGCGCAGCTCCTTGGCGCGCTGCTTCACGGCGGCGCGCTCGTCGGCGCTCAGTCCCTCGGACGTGGCCATGTCGTTCCTCCCGGCTGGTGGTGCGGCGCCGTGCCGCACCGTCGGGTCCCAGGCTAGGGAGCGGCTCCCCGGCGGCGCTTCTCCATTCCTGACCGGTGCGGATCCTGCGCCGCGCACGACGACGCCCCGCCGCCCGGGGAGGCGACGGGGCGTCGTGCGGCGGGCCGGCGTCGGCGACAGGCCCGCACCGGGGTGTCAAGGCCCGGTGTGCTGGAGGGCGGGCCTAGAGGTGCGGCAGCACGTGCCGCGCGTACCGCTCGCCGACCGTGCGGGCGGTGTCGCGCGGGTCCTCGGCCCAGATCTCCTCGTTGAAGATCTCGGTCTCGACGTCCCCGGTGTAGCCCGCTTCGGCGACCCAGCGCGAGATCGTCGGGAAGTCGACGTACCCGTCGCCCACGTGGCCGCGGGAGTTGAGCGGGTCGGCGGCCAGCGGCAGGTTCCAGTCGCAGACCTGGTACCCCGCGATCCGGCCCTCCGCCCCGGCCCGCGCGATCGACTCGCGCAGCCGCGGGTCCCACCACACGTGGTAGGTGTCGACGACGACGCCCACGGTCTCGGGCGCGAACGGCGCCGCGAGGTCGAGCGCCTGCCCGAGGGTGGAGATCACCGCGCGGTCGGCGGCGAACATCGGGTGCAGCGCCTCGAGCACGATCCGCACGTCGTGCTCGGCCGCGAACGGCGCGAGCTCGGCGATCCGGTCCGCCACGCGGGCGCGGGCGGCGACGACGTCGCGGTCGCCCGGACCGGCGTCGGGCCGCGGGCCGCGGCCGGGCTCGCTGAGGGCGGGCAGGCCGCCGACGACGAACACCAGCTCGCGGGTGCCGACGCCTGCCGTCTCCTCGATGGCGCGCTTGTTGTCGTCGAGGGCAGCGGCGATGCCCGCCTCGTCCGCGGCCGTGAGGAACCCGCCGCGGCACAGCGACGAGACGCGCAGGCCGGCGTCCGACACGATGCGTGCCGCCTTGTCCGCGCCGTGCTCCTGCACCTGGTGGCGCCACAGGCCGACGGCGCCGAGACCGGCCGAGGCCGCGGCGTCGACCGCCTCGGCGAGCGTGGCGTGCTTGACCGTGGCGGTGTTGAGCGAGCAGCGGCTCAGGTCGGCTCCCGCGGCGCTCATGCGGAGACCCCGTTCGTCACCAGCAGGGCGTCCAGGCGGCGGGCGGCCAGCGCCGGGTCGAGCAGCATGCCACAGCCGTCGGCGAGGCGGGCCAGCTCCACCAGGTGCGCCAGCGAGCGGCCCGACTGCAGCCCGCCCACGAGCTGGAAGCCGGCCTGGAAGCCGTTCAGCCACGACAGGAACGCCACGCCCGTCTTGTAGTAGTAGGTCGGCGCCGCGAAGATGTGCCGGCCCAGCTTCTCGGTCGAGGCGAGGATCGCGTGCCCGCGTGCCGCGCCGTCCGGGTCGCCGGCCTCCCCGGCGTCGAACGCCTGCAGCGCGGTGGACGCGGCCGGGTAGATCGCCGCGAAGATCCCGAGCAGGGCGTCGGAGCGGCCCCGCTCGTCACCCGCGATCAGCTCCGGGTAGTTGAAGTCGTCGCCGGTGTACAGGCGCACGGGCGAGCCGTCGAGGCCGGCCAGCGCCCGGCGCAGCCCGATCTCGTGCTGCGCGTCGAGCAGCGACACCTTGACGCCGTCGACCTTGTCCTGGTGGGCCCGGATGAGGTCGAGGAACGTGGCGGTCGCGGAGGCGACGTCGTCGGACCCCCAGTAGCCCGCGAGGGCCGGGTCGAACATCGTGCCCAGCCAGTGCAGGACGACGGGCCGCTCGGCCTCGGCCAGCACGGCGTCGTAGACGCGGGCGTAGTCCTCGGGCGAGCGGGCCACCTTCGCCAGCGCGCGCGACGCCATGACGATGACCTGCGCGCCGGCGTCCTGCACCACGTGCACCTGCTCGCGGTAGGCGTCGGTCACGGCGGCGAGGCCCGCCTCGCCGGGCTCGACCGACGCGGGGTCGAGCTGGTCGGTGCCCGCGCCGCACGCGATGCGCGCGCCGACGGACGCGGCCTCGGCCGACGACCGGCGCACGAGCTCCTGCGTCGCGGCCCAGTCCAGGCCCATCCCGCGCTGGGCGGTGTCCATGGCGTCGGCGACGCCGAGCCCGAAGCGCCAGATCTCGTGCCGGTAGGCGAGCGTCGCGTCCCAGTCGACGACGGCGGGCGCGCCCGGCACGTTCTCGGCGCCGACCTGCGGCACCACGTGCGCCGCGGCGAAGGCCACGCGCGACGTGATCGGAGCGGCCGGGGCGTGCCACGGGCCCGGCGCGTTGAGCTCGCGCACCTCCGTGCCGGTGGCGCGACCCGCGGCGTCGAACCGGGGCAGGCGCACGGTGACGCCGCTGGGCGCCAGCTCCGGGGCGAGCGCGGGGTTGAGGGTGGGGGCGGTCACAGGGAGATCTCCGGGACGTCGAGGCGGCGGCCCTCGGCCGACGACCGCAGGCCCAGCTCGGCGAGCTGCACGCCGCGCGCGGCGGACAGCAGGTCGAAGCGGTGCGGGCGCCCGGCGACGACGTCGCGCAGGAACTCCTCCCACTGCAGCTTGAAGCCGTTGTCGAGGTCGGCGTTGGCGGGTACCTCGAGCCACTGGTCGCGGAACGGCTCGGTGACGGGCAGGTCCGGGTTCCACACGGGCTTGGGGGTGTGCGCTCGCTGCTGCGCGACGCACTTGCGCAGGCCGGCGACGGCGGAGCCGTGCGTGCCGTCCACCTGGAACTCGACGAGCTCGTCGCGGTAGACGCGCACGGCCCAGGAGGAGTTGATCTGCGCCACGACCGGGTCGCCGCCCGGCGTCTCGATCTCGAAGATGCCGTACGCGGCGTCGTCGGCGGTGGCGGCGTACTCCTTGCCCTGCTCGTCCCAGCGGGTCGGGATGTGGGTGGTGGTCTGGGCGTTGACGGTCTTGACCGCGCCGAGGATGCCCTCGAGGACGTAGTTCCAGTGGCAGAACATGTCCGTGGTCATGCCGCCGCCGTCCTCCTTGCGGTAGTTCCACGACGGGCGCTGGGCCGCCTGGTGCTCGCCCTCGAACACCCAGTAGCCGAACTCGCCCCGCAGCGACAGGATGCGGCCGAAGAAGCCCTCGTCCACGAGGCGGCGCAGCTTGACCAGGCCCGGCAGGTACAGCTTGTCGTGCACGACGCCGGCGGTGACGCCGGTCTCCTCGCGCAGGCGGGCGAGCTCGACGGCCTCGGCCAGCGTCTCGGCGGTCGGCTTCTCGGTGTAGACGTGCTTGCCTGCCTGCATCGCCTTGGTGAGCGTCTTGGCGCGCAGCGACGTCATCGAGGCGTCGAACACGATGTCCGTGCTCGGGTCGGCGATGATCCCGTCGAGGTCGGTCGTGTACTCCTCGACCCCGTGCTGCGCGGCCAGCTCGGCCAGCTTGGACTCGTTGCGGCCCACGAGCACGGGCTCCACCTGCACGCGGGAGCCGTCGGGCAGCTCGACGCCGCCCTGCTCGCGGATCGGCAGGATCGAGCGCACGAGGTGCTGGCGGTAGCCCATGCGGCCCGTGACGCCGTTCATCGCGATGCGCAGCGTGCGCGGGGGTGTGGTGCTCACTCGGGACTCCTTCGTCGGTGCGTCTCGTCGGTGGCGGCGACGCGTACGGGAATGCGCTTTCCATCCAAGTTAGGGGCTGCGGACGCCGCCGTCAAGCAGATGCCCCGGGGTGCGCGGCGCGCGGCGGGTGAGATCGAGTCGGTTGACACCTCGGGGCGTCGCCGTGTTTCCTATAGGAAACACGATTCGACGATCGACGGAGATCTCCTTGCGCACTGCGGACACCTGGCCCATCGCCGCCAACATGCTGTCCTTCGGCTCCACCGCGGCCGACGGCACCCCCAACGTCGACGCCCCCGCCGAGTCCTGGCGCGGGCAGCTCCAGCAGGTCGCCGACCTCGGGTTCGCGGACGTCGACCCCACCGACGCGTGGCTGTCGATCGGGGAGATGACCGACGCCCGGTTCGCCGAGCTGCTCGTGGTCCTCAAGGAGGTCGGCCTCGCCGTCCCGTCCGTGTCCACGACGCGCCGGAGCGTCGTCGACACCGCTCGCGGCGAGGACTACCTGCGCTTCGGCCACACGATCATCGACCGCGCGCCGGCGCTCGGCGCCGAGGTCGTGAACTTCGGGTTCATGCAGGCGCTCACGCCGGCCCAGGAGAAGGCGCTGTGGTTCTGGCTGGCCGAGGGCCACCACGACGACCTCGGCGACGTCGAGAACCGCGACCTGGCCGTCCGGCGCATCCGCGAGCTCGCCGACCACGCGGCCGAGGTAGGGGTGCGGGTCAGCCTCGAGATGTACGAGGACACCTACATCGGCACGCCGGACCTTGCCGTGCGGTTCCTCGAGGACGTCGACCGCGACAACGTGGGGCTCAACCCCGACCTGGGCAACCTCGTGCGGCTGCACCGGGAGATCGAGGACATCCCGACGATGTTCGAGAAGGTGCTGCCGCACACGAACTTCTGGCACATCAAGAACTACACGCGCGACGTGGACCTGGCGACGGGCGCCTACGCGACCCACCCGACCCCGCTGGTGCAGGGCGTCGTCAACTACCGCGTGATGATCCGGCAGGCGCTCGAGCTCGGCTTCGACGGCGTGTTCGTCTGCGAGCACTACGGGTCGGACAGCCTCGGCGTCGCGGCCCTCAACCGCGAGTACATCCGCGGCGTGCTGCGCTCCGCGGGGCGCTGAGCAGACCAGTCCGGCGCACCGCGCCGCCCACCCGTCACCGCACGAGCAAAGGTGCTGACCCCATGACGTACGTCCACAACCGACCCGAGGACTTCGCCCGCGAGGCGCTGAGCGGCCTCGTCAAGGCCCACCCCGGCACCCTGCGCCGCGTGCCCGGCGGCGTCGCGCGCGCCGAGGGCACGCGCCCCGGCAAGGTCGCCGTCGTCGTCGGCGGAGGCTCCGGCCACTACCCGGCCTTCGCCGGGCTCGTGGGCGAGGGCGTGGCCGACGCCGCCGTGTGCGGCGAGGTCTTCGCCTCCCCGTCCACGCGCCAGGTGCTCGACGTGTGCCGGGCCGCCGACGCCGGGGCCGGCATCTGGCTGTCGTTCGGCAACTACGCCGGGGACGTCCTCAACTTCGGCGCCGCGGCGAGCCGGCTGCGCGCGCAGGGCGTCGACGTGGCCGTGCGCCTCGTCACCGACGACGTCGCCTCCGCGCCCGCCGACCGCGCCGAGGAGCGCCGCGGCGTCGCCGGGGACCTCGTGGTCTTCAAGGTCGCGGGCGCCGCCGCGGAGTCGGGTGCGGACCTGGCCGAGGTCGACCGCCTCGCGGGGCTGGCCAACGGGCGCACCCGCTCCTTCGGCGTGGCCTTCGACGGCTGCACCCTGCCCGGCGCCGACGCGCCCCTGTTCAGCCTCCCGGAGGGGACGGTCGGTTGGGGGCTCGGGATCCACGGCGAGCCCGGGATCGGCGAGGAGTCGGTGCCGCCGGCCGCGGACCTGGCCGCCGAGCTCGTCGACCGCGTGCTCGCCGACCGGCCCGACGACGCGGACGGCCGCGCCGCCGTCGTCCTCAACGGGCTCGGCACGGTCAAGTACGAGGAGCTCTTCGTGCTCTGGGACCGGGTGCACGACCTGCTCACGGAGCGCGGCGTGACGCTGGTGGCGCCGCTCGTCGGCGAGTTCGTCACGAGCCTCGACATGGCGGGGTGCTCGCTCACCGTCACGTGGCTCGACGACGAGCTCGAGCCGCTGTGGCTCGCACCGGCGACCACGCCCGCCTTCCGGCACGGGGGCTGGCGCGCGGCGCCGGTGACGGCCGCGCCCGACGTCGCCACCGAGCCGGAGCCGCCGCTCGTGGTCGCGACCTCGGACGAGGGCGCCGCGGCGGCGCGCCTCGTGGTCCGTGCGCTGCACCGCGCGCAGGAGGTCCTGCACGGTGCGGAGGACGAGCTCGGCGCGCTCGACGCGGTCGCCGGCGACGGCGACCACGGCCGCGGCATGTGCCGCGGCGTCGACGCGGCGGTCGAGGCGGCCGACGAGGCGTTGGTCGCCGGGGCGGACGCCCCGTCCGTGCTGCGGCGTGCCGCGGACCGGTGGGCCGACCGCGCGGGCGGCACGTCGGGGGCCCTGTGGGGCGTCGGCCTGCTCGCCCTCGCCGACCGGCTGCCCGCCGACGGGACGCTGACGGGCGCCCACGTCGTCGACGGTGTGCGCGCCGCACGCGACGAGGTCTGTGCGGTGGGCGGGGCCCGGCCGGGCGACAAGACGCTCGTGGACGCCCTCGACCCCGCCGTCGCGGCGCTGGCCGCGGCGCACGGGAACGGTGCGGCGGCGCCCGACGCCTGGCGGGCGGCCGTGGGGGCCGCCCGGGACGGCGCGGCCAGCACCAAGGACATCACGGCACGCCGCGGTCGCTCGCGCGTGCTGGGGGACAAGAGCCTCGGGGTCGCCGACCCGGGGGCGACGTCGCTCGCGCTCCTCCTCGCGGAGGTCGGGGACGCGCTCGGCGTCAGCTTCGACGACGTGGAGGTGGCGGCACGATGACGACGGCCCAGGGAACGGCCCAGGGAACGGCCCAGGAGACGAGCCCGGAGACGCCGCAGGCCCTGCGGGTCGTCGTCGGCTCGGACGACGCCGGGTTCGACTACAAGGAGCTGCTCAAGGCCGACCTCGAGGCTGACGACCGTGTGGTCTCCGTGACCGACGTCGGTGTCGGCGGCGACGAGCACACCCCGTACCCCTACGTGGGGGCGGCCGCCGCGCGCCTCGTCGCCGAGGGGAAGGCCGACCGTGCGCTCCTCGTGTGCGGCACGGGGCTCGGCGTCGCGATCGCCGCCAACAAGGTGCCGGGCGTCCGCGCCGTGACCGCCCACGACTCGTTCTCGGTCGAGCGCGCGGTGCTGTCCAACGACGCCCAGGTGCTGTGCTTCGGGCAGCGCGTCGTGGGCATCGAGCTCGCCCGCCGGCTGCTGCGCGAGTGGCTGGGCTACCGGTTCGACCCGACGTCGGCGTCCGCGCCCAAGGTCGCGGCGATCGGCGAGGTCGAGTCCGGCGCGGGAACCGGGGCCGTCCCGGAGCCCGCCGGGTCCTGCGGATGACGCGCCGCCCGCTCGTCGCCGTCTCGCTCAAGGCCTATCTCGGGGCCGCCGACACGGAGCGCTGGCTGACCGAGGTCGCCGAGGTGGCGGACGCCGCCGCGGCGGGCGACGTCGAGCTCGCCGTCCTGCCGTCGTTCCCGCTGCTGCCCGCGGCCGCCCGCCTGCTGGCGGGCACGCGGGTGGCCTGGGGTGCGCAGGACGTCGCGCCCGGGGCGCAGGGCGCCCAGACCGGCGAGGTCACCGCCGCCCTGCTCGCCGAGCTCGGCTGCCGGTTCGCCGTCGTCGGGCACGCCGAGCGGCGCGCCGCGTTCCACGAGGACGACGACGTCGTGCGGGCCAAGGTCGCCCGCCTCGCGGAGGCGGGACTCACCCCGCTGCTCTGCGTGGGTGAGGAGCACCAGGTCGCCCCGCAGGACGCGGCGGCCGTCGCCGCCGACCAGCTCGAGAGCGCGCTGCGCGGCTCGGCGACGCGGGACGTCGTCGTCGGGTACGAGCCCGTCTGGGCGATCGGCGCCCCGCGGCCGGCACCCGCCGAGCACGTCGTGACGGTCGCGCACGCGCTGCGCGAGCGGCTCGACGCGCTCGGCGTCGAGGGCCGCGTGGTCTACGGCGGGGCGGCCGGACCGGGCACGCTCACCGCGCTCGCGGGCGCTGTCGACGGTGTGTTCCTGGGGCGTTTCGCCCACGACGTCGCCGCCCTGCGCGACGTGCTCGACGAGGCCGCGGCCGCGCGACCTGCGGATTCGGCCGCTCGGCCGTGACCGCCACAGACTGGACCACGAGAGAGGAAGCAACGATGGTCACCAGCATCAGCAGCGTCGCCGTGATCGGTGCCGGCTACATGGGAGGCGGCATCGCGCAGTCGCTCGCGCTCGCGGGCCTGCCCGTCACGATCGCCGACGTCTCCGCCGAGGCGACCCAGGCGGCGTTCGCGCGCCTGCTCGCGGAGGCGCAGGAGTTCGAGGACGCCGGGCTGTACGACGCCGGGGCGACGGAGACGATCCGCACGAACCTGAGCACCGCCCCGTCGATCGAGGACGCCGTCGCCGACGTCGACTTCGTCGAGGAGGTCGTGTTCGAGTCCGTCGACGTCAAGCACGACGTGCTCGGCCGGATCTCCGCGGCGGCCCGCGAGGACGCGATCATCGGGTCGAACACGTCGACGATCCCCGCCCGGGTGCTCGCGACCGCCGTGAAGAACCCGGAGCGGTTCCTCACCGTGCACTTCTCGAACCCGGCCCCCTTCATCCCGGGCGTCGAGCTCGTGCTGGGGGAGCGGACCGACGAGGCCGTCGTGCCCGTGGTCAAGGAGCTGCTCGCGAAGGCCGGCCGGGAGGCCGCGATCGTCGCCGACGTGCCCGGCTTCGTCCTCAACCGGCTGCAGTACGTGCTGCTCAAGGAGGCGATGTCGATCGCCGAGGAGGGCATCGCTTCGCCCGAGGACATCGACACCGTCGTCCGCACGACGTTCGGCTTCCGCCTGGGCTTCTTCGGTCCGTTCGCCATCGCCGACCAGGCAGGCCTCGACGTGTACGCCGGCGGCTTCCGGACGTTCGAGGAGGCGTTCGGCGAGCGGCTCAGCACGCCCGCGCTCATCCAGGACGCCGTCGCCGGCGACCGCCGGGGCGTGAAGAACGGCAAGGGCCTTCTCAAGGACTACACGCCCGAGCAGGTCAAGGCGCTGGTCGCCCACCGCAACAAGGCGTACAGCGAGATGGGTCGCCTGGTCCGCTCGCTCGGGCCGTCGCCCGCCTGACCTCCCACCCACCGCGGCGCGACCCCGTCGGGGTCGCGCCGCGCCCCGTGCACGGCCCGTCGTCGAGCCGTGCCCCGCACGAGACACAGGAGTCTTCGAACGTGACACAGGTCAACGAGCCCGCCCTCGTCCGGAAGGTCACGATGCGGCTGCTGCCGCTGCTGGTGGCCCTCTACACGGTGGCCTACATCGACCGCTCCGCCGTCGGGTTCGCCCAGCTCAGCATGGGCGCGGACGTCGGCATCGGCGACGCGGCGTTCGGCCTCGGCGCCGGGCTGTTCTTCATCGCTTACTTCCTGTTCGAGGTGCCGAGCAACGTCCTGATGCAGAAGTACGGGCCGCGGATGTGGTTCGTGCGCATCCTCGTCACCTGGGGCATCATCACCGCCGCGATGGCCCTCACGCAGGGGCCGATCAGCTTCTACGTGCTGCGCTTCCTCCTCGGCGTCGCCGAGGCCGGGTTCTACCCCGGCGTGATCTTCTACCTCACCACGTGGTTCCCGCACCGGCACCGGACGAAGGCGACGGGCACGTTCGTGATCTCGGCGCCGCTCGCCTTCATCATCATGTCGCCGCTGGCCGGCTGGCTGCTCGGCGTGTCCGGGCTCGGCATGTCCGGCTGGCAGTGGCTGTTCCTCGTCGTGGGCGTGGCCGCCGTGCTCATGGCGATCCCGACCTGGAAGTTCCTGCCGGAGACGCCGCGCGTCGCGAAGTGGCTGACGAAGGACGAGGCCGACTGGATCGAGCACGAGCTCGAGAAGGACAAGGCGGAGCGCAAGCAGGAGGACGGGAAGAACCCGCTGCGCACGCTGATCGACAAGCGGGTGCTGGTCTTCGCCCTGCTGTTCTTCCCCTCGACCGTGGGCGTGTACGGCCTGTCGTTCTGGCTGCCGCAGGTGGTGAACCAGTTCTCCACCTCCACCCTGCAGACCGGGATCCTCACCGACGTCCCGTACCTGTTCGCGCTCGTGGGCGTGCTGGTGACGTCGCGCTGGGCGGCCCGTCACTTCCGGGACAACTGGGTGCCGCTCGCCTGCCTGTTCGTCGGGTCCGCGATCGGCATGGGCGCGAGCGCGGCCGTCGCGTCGCCGGTGCTGCAGCTCGCCGCCCTGTCTCTCGCGGCGTTCTGCGTGTACTCCATCGCGGGCGTCTTCTGGTCCCTGCCGAGCGGCGTGCTCGCCGGGGCCACGGCCGCCGTGGCGATCGCGGCCATCAACTCGTTCGGCAACCTCGGTGGCTTCATCGGCCCGTACGTGGTGGGCCTCTTCACCCAGGCGACCGGGACCACCGAGGCCGGCATGTACTTCCTCATGGTGGTGCTGCTGCTCGGCGCGGTCGGCACGTTCGTCGCGCGACGTGCCGTCGTGCGGATGCAGCGGGCAGACGGCGCCACCGAGCCGGGTGCGGCCGCGACGGACGCCGAGGGGCAGGACGCCGCGCGGGTCTGACGCGGGTCTGACACCAAGGGGCCGGGAGCCGGCGGCGCCGCCGCGCACCCGCCCGGCGGTCCGCGGGCGCGGCACCCGCCTGCGCCCGCGCTGGCCGCGCCCGGCCGCAGTGGGGGGCGGCCGGCC
>NZ_JBHTVT010000024.1:0-78863 GCF_042792795.1 Isoptericola sp. NPDC056605
GCGGTGACCCGAGGGGTCACCGCCGCGTCGTCGTGCTGGTCGTCGTGCTGGTCGGACCTCAGGCCGACGGCGACCCGCTGCCCCCGGCAGGCGGTGTCGCCGGCGGGTTCTCGGGCCGCGTCGAGGGAGACGCGGGCGGCGAGGTCGACGGAGGTGTCGAGGGAGGTGTCGACGGGGTTGTCGACGTCCCGGCGGAGGGCGCCTCGGGAGCCGTGCGCGTGCTCGGCCGCTCGGGCGGCGGCGCGGGCGTCGTCGGGGCGCTCGGCCGCTCCGGCTCCCCGGGGTCGGCGCGGTGCGCGGCGTGCGACAGGCCGCCCTCGGACGTCAGCGAGGGCGAGTCGATCACCACCTGCGGCCCGCCCGCGAGCTTGCGTAGCGCGCTCCCGAGCAGGATGAACACGATGCCCAGGCCGATGACGAGGGCGCAGACGCCGAACGCCACCACGGACGTGAACAGCGACGCGCGCAGGAACGACGCGTTCATCACCGTGTCCCGCGTCGGGTCGTCCTGGGCGAGCTCGGCGTACGTCTGCCCGCCGGACGCCTCGAGCGCGTGCTTGTTGATCACCTCGGCCTGCGCGTAGGCGGTGAACGGCCCGGAGACCTTCTGACCGGCGAACATGGCCGCGTCGTCCGAGACGGTGATCTGCTCGTCGGCGAGCGTCTGGGACACGACGACCCACACGCCCAGGCCGGCGACGATCATGACGATGCCGGCGATGATGGTGACCAGGCCGATCCCGCGGACGCCCTTGGTCGGATGAACGGTGACCGTGCTCGACATGTCGCACCTCTCCTCAGGTGTGTGCCGTGATGCATGGCTGGAGGTCTCGCTCCTCGCACGGTAGCGCTCCCGACCGTCTCCGGCTCGGTGAACCCGCAGGTGGTCGCGCCGGGGGCGGTGGCAGGATGTCCCGGTGCGCATCGTCCACGTCTCCGACTCCTACCTCCCGCTGCTCGGCGGCATCGAGACCCAGGTGGCCCGGCTCGCGCGCCGGCAGTCGGAGGCCGGGCACGACGTCGAGGTCATCACCACGACGCCGGGCGCGCCCGGCGAGCACGGCATCAGCACCCGGCCCGACGGCGACGGGGTCGTCGTGCACCGCGTCGCGGCCCGCGTGCCGGGCGGCTACCCCGTCCACCCGCGCTCGACGGCGCACGTGCGCGCGCGGCTGAAGGCGCTCGAGGCCGACGGCCGCCGCCCGGACGCCGTGCACCTGCACATGGGCGTCCTGGCCCCCACGGTCGAGCTGGCGCTCCGGCCCGTGACGCGGCTCGGGCTGCCCGCCCTGCTCACGGTGCACAGCGTGTGGGGCGGCTGGGAGCGGGCGTTCGCCGCGCTCGACCGCGTGACCCGGTGGTCGGCCTGGCCGGTGCAGTGGTCGGCGGTGAGCGGGCTGACGGCGGACCCGCTGCGGCGCGTGGTCGGGCGACGGCTGGGCCCCGGCGCCGCCGCGGAGCGCGTGTCCGTGCTGGGCAACGGCATCGACGTCGACGCCTGGCGGCTGCCCCGCGTCGAGCGGGGCGAGCGTGCCGAGGGCCGCGAGGTGCACGTCGTGTCCGCCACGCGGTTCGCGCCCCGCAAGCGGGTGCTGCCGATGCTCGAGGCGATCGCCGCGGCCGTGGAGAGGGCTCCGGGGCGCCTGGTCGCGACGATCGGCGGCGACGGACCGCAGCTGTCCGAGGCCCGTCGCTGGGTGCGCGAGCACGGCCTGGCCGACACGGTGCGGCTCGTCGGCCGCCTCACCCCGACCGAGCTCAAGCGCCTGTACGTGCGCGCCGACGTCTTCGTGGCCCCGGCCGTGCAGGATGCGTTCGGCATCGCGGCGCTCGAGGCCCAGGCCGCGGGCCTCGCCGTCGTCAGCCGGTCGCAGTCGGGGGTCGCGGAGCGCCTGGTCGACGGCCGGGACGCCCTCCTCGTGGACGACGACGCCGCGATGGCCGACGCTCTCGTCCGTTTCGCCGACGACCCCGCCCTGCTCGACGCGATCATCGCCCACAACCGCTCCGCCGAGCTCGCGACGTCGTGGCCCCGCGTGCTCGCCGACGTCGACCGCGCCTACGCGCGTGCCGCATCGCTCGTCGGTTGACCGGGGCGGCGTCACCGCAGGTCACGGGCGAGTCGTTGCTCGGGCGTATCAAGGGCGCCCGCTGCGCGCTCCCCCCACACCGTGACCGGCGACGAGGGGATCGCCGGCAGACGTGAGGAGCGAAGATGACCATCACGACGCAACGACGCACCGTCCGCGCCCGGCTCGCCGCCGTCGTCGGCGGGCTCGCCGCGATCACCGCACTGGGGGTCGCGGGTCCCACCGCGACGGCCGCACCTGCGGACGACCCGGCGCCGGTCCAGGTGCAGCGCGTGGAAAGCGACGCACCGGTCATGGTCGAGGACCTGAAGATCTCGGCCAAGGCCGCCAGCACGACCGACTACTGTGCCGTCCTCGACGGCACCTTCGGCTGCAAGAACGCGAAGCCGGGGACCGGGCTGGTCGTCGCACGGCTGTACCAGAACAAGAACTACGGCGGCTTCCAGGTCGTCGTGTTCAACCCGAAGTACAAGGTCGGCTGCACGTCGGGCACCGGGGACAACGAGGGCGGCGCCAACCTCGGCACCGCGCTGTCCAACCGGATCAGCTCCGTCAAGACCTACAACAGCTGCGACGTGAAGCTCTACAACGGCAACGGCAAGACCGGCGCCAGCACCGGCTGGATCGACAAGTCGGCCCTGCTCAGCGGCTTCAACGACAAGGCCAACTCGTTCAGGATCTCCTGACAGCCCACCTGGCAGCGTGGCCGGCGGGAGCCGGGACGTCGTTCGCGAGAGCCGAGCGAGGCACGAGCGAATCATTCGAGCGAACGACGTCCCGGCTCCCGCCGGCCACGCCGTCCACCCTCACTCCCACTCGATGGTGCCCGGCGGCTTGCTCGTCACGTCGAGCACCACGCGGTTGACCTCGCTCACCTCGTTGGTGATGCGAGTGGAGATGACGGACAGCACGTCGTAGGGCAGGCGCGTCCAGTCGGCGGTCATGGCGTCCTCGGAGGACACGGGCCGCAGCACGATCGGGTGGCCGTAGGTGCGGCCGTCGCCCTGCACGCCGACGGAACGGACGTCGGCCAGCAGCACGACGGGGCACTGCCAGATCTCGTCGTCCAGGCCCGCCCTGGTGAGCTCGGCGCGCGCGATGGCGTCCGCCTTGCGCAGCGTCTCGAGGCGCTCGGCCGTGACCTCGCCGACGATGCGGATGCCGAGGCCCGGGCCGGGGAACGGCTGGCGGGAGACGATCTCCTCGGGCACGCCGAGCTCGCGGCCCACCGCGCGGACCTCGTCCTTGAACAGGGTGCGCAGCGGCTCGACCAGCTCGAACTGCAGGTCGTCGGGCAGGCCGCCCACGTTGTGGTGGCTCTTGATGTTGGCCGCGCCCTCGCCGCCGCCGGACTCGACGACGTCCGGGTACAGCGTCCCCTGCACGAGGAACTTGACCTCCTCGCCGTGGGCGCCCGCCTCGGCGACGATGTCGCGCTGGGCGTCCTCGAAGACGCGGATGAACTCGCGGCCGATGATCTTGCGCTTCGTCTCCGGGTCGCTCACGCCGGCGAGGGCGGTCAGGAACCGCTCCTTCTCGTCGCGGATGATGAGGTTCACGCCCGTGGAGGCGACGAAGTCGCGCTCGATCTGCTCGACCTCGCCCTCGCGCAGCAGGCCGTGGTCCACGTGCACGCAGGTGAGCTGGTCGCCGACGGCGCGCTGCACCAGCGCGGCGGCGACGGCGGAGTCCACGCCGCCGGACAGGGCGCAGATGACGCGGGCGTCGCCGATCTGCGCGCGGATCGCGGCGACCTGGTCGGCGATGACGTTGCCCGGCGTCCAGTCGGGCGCGAGCCCCGCGCCCTCGTAGAGGAACTTCTCCAGCACGGCCTGGCCGTGCGCCGAGTGCTTCACCTCGGGGTGCCACTGCACGCCGTACAGGCGACGGCCGGTGTCCTCGAACGCGGCGACCGGCGAGCCGGACGACGTCGCGAGCACCTGGAAGCCCTCCGGCGCGGCGTGCACGGAGTCGCCGTGGCTCATCCAGGTGGTCTGGTGGTCGGGGGAGCCCGCCAGCAGCACGCCCGCCTCGCACACCTCGACCTCGGTGCCGCCGTACTCCCTCTGCCCCGTCTGCGCGACGGTGCCGCCCAGCGCCTGCGCCATCGCCTGGAAGCCGTAGCAGATGCCGAGCACCGGCACGCCGGCCTCGAACAGCGCCGGGTCCACGAACGGGGCGCCCGTGGCGTACACCGACGACGGCCCGCCCGAGAGGATGATCGCCGCCGGGTTCTTGGCGAGCATCTGCTCGGTGGTGAACGTGTGGGGCACGATCTCGGAGTAGACGCGGGCCTCGCGCACGCGGCGCGCGATGAGCTGCGCGTACTGCGCGCCGAAGTCGACGACGAGGACCGGTCGCGGCGTGGGCGCCAGGTCGGCGGTGGTGGGGGTGTCGGTGGCGGGAGACGTCACCGAGCCATCGTAGCCGCCGGACGGTACCGCTCCCGGGCCCGTCCCACGGGTCACGCGGTGGGGTAGGTCACCTCGACACCGCGGCGGCGCGCCGGCCGTCGGCGGTCAGGCCAACCGCTCCCGCAGCTCGCGCGCGGCGCGCCCGGGGTCGGGCGCCTGCGTGATCGCGCGCACGACGACGACGCGCGACGCACCGGCGTCGAGCACGGCGTCCAGCCGCTCGGCGTCGACGCCGCCGATGGCGAACCACGGTGTCGTCGGGCGAGTCGCGGCGACCTCGCGCAACAGGCCGAGACCCACGGCCGCACGGCCGGGCTTGGTGGGCGTGGCCCACAGCGGGCCGACGCAGAAGTAGTCGACGTCCGGGTCGGCCTCGGCCTCGGCCGCCTGCGCGGCGGAGTGGGTGGAGCGACCCAGCACCGGGCCCGGGCCGAGCAGCGACCGGACCGCCGGCACGGGCAGGTCGCGCTGCCCCATGTGCACGACGGGAGCGCCGGTCAGCCCGGCGACGTCGGCCCGGTCGTTCACCGCCCAGAGCGCGCCGTGCTCCGCGGCGACGCGGGCCACCACGGCCTGCAGCTCGAGCTCGCGCGCGACGTCGAGCGTCTTGTCCCGCAGCTGCACGACGTCCACGCCGCCCGCGAGCGCCGCGTGCAGGAAGTCCTCGAGGTCGCCCCGGTCCTCGCGGGCGTCGGTGCACAGGTACAGGCGGGCGTCGGCGAGCCGGGCGCGGGTCGTGGTCACGCCGGCCAGGGTAACCACGGCCCGGGTTACAGTGGCCGCGCACGGGAGCCCCGCTCGGGGCTGAGAGGGCGTAGGAGCCGACCGTCGAACCTGATCTGGGTCATGCCAGCGAAGGGAGCGCACATGCCCACGTCCACCGGCCCGTCCGCCACCCCCTCCGACGTCGTCGTCGTCGGCGGCGGGATCGTCGGTCTCGCGGTGGCCTGGCGGGCCGCGGACGCCGGCCTCGCCGTCACGGTGCTCGACCCGTCGCCCGGCGACGGCGCCACCCGCGCGGCCGCGGGGATGCTCGCGGCCGTCGGCGAGGCGGACTTCGGCGAGCGGGACCTCGCGCGCCTCAACCTCGCGTCGGCCGCCCGCTGGCCCGCGTTCGCCGCCGACCTCGCCGCCGCGACCGGTCGCGACGTCCCGCTGCTGCGTGCCGGGTCGCTCGCCGTCGCGTACGACGCCGACGACCTCGCCCTCCTGCGTCGCGTGCTGGCGCTGCACCGGGAGTGGAGCCTCGCGTCCGCGGAGGTCTCCGTGGCCGACGCCCGGCGCCGCGAGCCGTACCTCGGGCCGCGGCTCGCCGGGGCGGCCCGCGTCGAGGGCGACCTGGCCGTCGACCCGCGGGGCACGCACGCGGCACTCCTCGAGGCGCTGACCCGCGCGCCGGGCGGCACGGTCGTCCGCCGCGCCGCCGTGCGCCTGGAGCGGGACGCCGCGGGCCGGGTGGTCGCGGCGCACGACGCCGCCGGGGTGCGGCACGCCGCCGGGGCCGTGGTCCTCGCGGCCGGCGCTGTCCCTCCCGCGGGGCTGCTCGACGGCGTGCCGGAGGTGCGCGTGCCGGTGCGGCCCGTCAAGGGCGTGACGCTGCGCCTGGACGCCGGGCCGGGGCTCGCCCTCGAGCACGTGGTGCGCGGCACGGTGCAGGGCCGGCCGGTGTACCTCGTGCCGCGGGGCCCGGGCACCGGCGCCGGCCCGGGCAGCGGGCCCGGGCACCGGGAGATCGTCGTCGGCGCCACCAGCGAGGAGCGGCCGGACGACCGCCGCGCCGAGGCGGGCGGCGTGTTCGCGCTGCTGCGCGACGCCCGCGCCCTCGTGCCCGGGATCGACGAGGCCGCGCTGGTCGACGTCACGCCGCGCGCCCGCCCGGCCACCCCCGACAACCTGCCGCTGGTCGGCGCCACCGCCGTGCCCGGACTGCTGGCCGCCGTCGGGCACGGACGCAACGGGGTGCTGCTCGCGCCACTCACCGCCGACGCGGTGCTCGCCGCGCTGACCGGCACACCGCCGCCCGACGACGCGCTCGACACCCTCACCGCCGCCGACCCGCGACGCTTCGCGCCCGCAACCCCCGAAGGAGCCCTCCCGTGAGCACGCCGTCCACCTCCGCAACCGCCGTCGTGAACGGCGAGACCTACCCGCTCGACGGACCGCACGGCGACGGCGTCGAGGCCGTCGTCGCGACCCTCGTCCCCGCGTTCGTCGCCGACGGCTCGGTGCAGGGCATCGCCGTCGCCGTGAACGACGCCGTCGTCCCCCGCGGCCTGTGGGCCGGCACCCGGATCGCGCCAGGCGACCGGGTCGAGATCGTCACCGCCGTCCAGGGCGGCTGACCACGAAGCACGGAGGAAGCATGACCAGCACGCACGCCGAGACCACGTCCCGCCCGCTCGCGCACCCGCTCGTCGATCCGCTCGTGGTCGCCGGCACGGAGGTCGGCTCGCGCCTCGTCATGGGCACGGGCGGGGCGTCGAACCTCATGACGCTGGAGGACGCGCTGGTCGCGTCGGGCACCGGGCTCACGACCGTGGCGATGCGCCGCGTCGCGGTACGGCCGGGAGGCGCGGGCGCCGAGGACGGCGGCATCTGGGGCCTGCTGGAGCGGCTGGGCATCCGCGCCCTGCCGAACACGGCCGGCTGCTTCTCGGTCGCCGAGGCCGTGCTCACGGCGCAGCTCGCCCGCGAGGCCTGCGGCACCGACTGGGTCAAGCTCGAGGTGATCGCGGACGACGTCACCCTGCTCCCCGACCCGCTCGGCCTCGTCGAGGCCGCCGACCGGCTGGTGCGCGACGGGTTCGTCGTGCTGCCGTACACGAACGACGACCCGATCCTCGCGCGGCGTCTCGAGGACGTCGGGTGCGCGGCCGTCATGCCGCTCGGCGCCCCCATCGGCACGGGCCTGGGCGTGCTCAACCCCCGCAACATCGAGGCGATCGCGTCCGCCGCGCGCGTGCCCGTCATCCTCGACGCCGGGGTGGGCACCGCGTCCGACGCCGCCCTCGCGATGGAGCTCGGCTGCGACGGCGTGCTCCTCGCGACCGCCGTCACGCGCGCCGCCGACCCGGTCCGCATGGCGCACGCCATGCGCCTCGCCGTCGAGTCCGGGTGCCTCGCCGCCGGCGCCGGCCGCATCCCGCGCCGTGAGGGCGCGCTGGCCAGCTCCTCCCCGGACGGTCGACTCGACCTCGCCCTCTGACGCGGTGCTCCACGCTGCCGAGGTAGTCCGAAACCTGCCGAGGTAGTCCGATCCGTGCCGAGGTAGTCCGATCCGTGCCGAGGTAGTGGTCCGGTCCACTACCTCGCGGAGTCTCGGACTACCTCGGCACGACCCGTGCTCCCTCGCGTCAGACGGCGAGGAGCAGCGCGGGGGCGCCGCCCTCGACGGAGCGGGCATCGACGCCGGCGGCGCGCGCGACGTCGGCCACGCGGGCGGAGCGGGCGCCCGCGGCGCAGACCAGGAGCACCGGGCGGTCGGTGGGCAGCGCCGCGACCGCGGACGCGGCGGCGTCTCCCCCGCCCAGGAACGCGCCGCTCGGCGACACGGTCGCGCCCGCGACGGGGAGCGCCTGGACCTCCCAGCCCTCGCGGACGTCGACGAGCGCGACGGGCGAGCCGCCCGCGAGGAGCGCGGCGGCGTCGACGGCGCTCATGCTGGCGGGGCCGAGTCCGGAGCCCGCGGCGTCGGCGGACCCGCCCACGGGTGCGGGCAGGCCGCAGAACGCGGCGTACGCGGCGTCGTCGGCGAGCAGCTCCGCGACGGGCTCGCGGGTCGGGTCCGGGCGGACGGCGAGCTGGCGCCACGAGAGCTCGAGGGCGTCGTAGACGGCGATGCGGCCGAGCAGCGTGGTGCCCGCACCGGTGATCAGCTTGACCGCCTCGGTGGCCATGACCGACCCGACCGTGCCGCACAGCGCGCCGAGCACGCCGCCGGTGGCGCAGTCGGGCACGGTGCCGGGCGGCGGGGGCACGGGGAAGACGTCGCGGTAGGTGACGCCGCGCGTCCTGGTCTCCTCACCGGTGCCGTCGGCCAGCACCGGCGCGCCCCAGAAGACGGCGACCTGGCCGTCGAACTGGTGGATGGCGCCCCACACGACGGGCACACCGAGGATCTCGGCCGCGTCGGACACGAGGTAGCGGGTCGGGAAGTTGTCCGCGCCGTCGAGCACGACGTCGTACCCGCCGACGATCTCGAGCACGTTCTCGGGGGTGAGCCGCACGGGGTGGGCCACCACCTCGACGTCGGGCGCGAGGTCGGCGATCCGGTCGCGCGCCGACTCCACCTTGGGCCGGCCGACGTCGGCCGTGCCGTGCACCACCTGGCGCTGCAGGTTGGAGACGTCCACGACGTCGTCGTCCACGACGCCGAGGGTGCCCACCCCGGCGGCCGCGAGGTACTGGAGGGCCGGGCTGCCCAGGCCGCCCGCCCCGACGACGAGCACCCGCGCGGCGGCCAGCCGGCGCTGCCCCTCCGGGCCGACGCCCGGCAGCGGCAGGTGCCGGGCGTACCGGGCGAGGTGCGCGGCGTCCAGCTCCGGGCCGGGCGCGACCAGGGGTGCCAACGACGGAGACGGGGCGAGCGACGTCATGCCGCGTACCGCTCCTCGAGCGCACCGAGCTTCGCGTCGGCGTCGGCGTGCACGCGCTTCTCGAGGATGAACGACATCACCGGCACGACGCCCGCGAACACCATCGTGGCGAGTCGCCCGAAGCCCCAGCGCATCTTCGACCACAGGTCGAGCACCGTGACGAGGTAGACCACGTAGATCCAGCCGTGCGCGAACGGCACCCAGCCCATGTAGTCGACGACGAGCTCGACCGGCACCACGTACTTGAAGAACATCTCGACGCACAGGATCAGCAGCATCACACCGGTGAGGATCGCCATGAACCGGTAGCGCTTGAGGGCTCCGCGAGCCTTGCGGATGGCGGCCTCGGCCTGGGCCTGGCTGGCGCCGCCGGCGGGCGACGACGAGGGCTGCGGGGCGGGGGTCTGCTGCGGCGTGCTCACCCCAGCATCGTAGGCGCGGACCCGGGCCGGTCGGACCCGAGGACTCCGTGGTTAATCCGTGGCCCCGTGTCGGCGGCCGTTCGTAGGCTGGATCCTCGTGCGACCCCTCCCCCTGCCCGACGTGGGCAACCCTCCCCTGACGTCCCCCGCCCGGCTCCTGGCCTGGCAGGGGTGGCGCCAGCGCGACGTGCTCGCGAAGTCCCTGGTGGCGGGCGTGGTGGCGATGCTCGCGTCCGCCGCGGCCCCGCTGCTCATCGGTCGTGCCATCGACGAGGGGCTGTCGCAGGGCTTCGACGGCCCGCTGTTCGCCTGGTGCGGGGCGATGCTCGCCGCCGCCGCCGTCATCGTCGTCGCGGGCATCTTCAACCACATCTGGGACGTCGAGAACTGGGTGCGGGCGTCGCTGTCGTTCTCCCAGCTCGTGGGCTACAAGGCCTCGCGCGCCGGGCACGCGATCACGCGCAAGCTGCCCACCGGCGAGGTCGTCTCCGCCGTCGCCAACGACGCCTTGCGCGTGGGCGACATGTTCTCCATGGCCGGCCGGTTCACGGGCGGCGTGATCGCGTACGTGGTCGTCGTGGCGATCATGCTCTCCCAGCACGTCCAGCTCGGCCTGGTGCTGGCGCTCGGCATCCCGGCGGTGGCGGCCGTGCTCGGCCTGCTGGTCAAGCCGCTGCAGTCGCGCCAGACGACGCAGCGCGAGGCCACGGGACGGCTCACGTCGCTCGGTGCGGACACCGTCTCGGGCCTGCGCATCCTGCGCGGCATCGGCGGCGAGGACGAGTTCGCGGCCCGCTACGCGCGCCAGTCGCAGGAGGTGCGGCACCAGGGCGTGCGCGTCGCGGTGCTCCAGTCGGTGCTCGACGGGCTGCAGGTGCTGCTGCCCGGCCTGCTCGCCGCGCTGGTGCTGTGGCTCGGCGCCCGGGCCGCCGTCCGCGGCGAGATCACCAGCGGCCAGCTCGTGACGTTCTACGGCTACGCGGCCTTCCTCGCGTGGCCGGTGCAGATGGCCACGCAGATGCTGCAGATGGTGATCCGCGCCGTCATCTCCTCGCGCAAGATCCTCGACGTGCTGCGCGTCACCGAGGCGACGCCCTCGACCTCGACGCCCACGGACGCGCCGGCCGCCGGCGCCGACCTCGCCGACGAGGCGAGCGGCCTCGTGCTGCGCGAGGGCCGCGTGCTCGGGCTGGTCAGCGCCGACCCGGACGCCTCCGCGCGCGTCGCGACGCGGCTCGGGCGGCTCGACGACGAGGCCGAGGCCGGCA
Organism: Isoptericola sp. NPDC056605; assembly: GCF_042792795.1. Taxonomy (NCBI): domain Bacteria; kingdom Bacillati; phylum Actinomycetota; class Actinomycetes; order Micrococcales; family Promicromonosporaceae; genus Isoptericola; species Isoptericola sp. NPDC056605. The sequence continues at coordinate 10,790 of NZ_JBHTVT010000024.1, forward strand.
CGCCGGTCCGGCTCGGCGGCGTGCCGCTGGCCGACCTCGACAAGGAGGTGCTGCGCCGCCGCGTCGTGGTCTCCGAGGCGACGCCGCACCTGTTCTCGGGCGTGCTCGGCGAGGCGCTCGACGCCCGCGGCCGCGCCACCGAGGCCGACCTCCTGGCCGCGATGGTCACCGCGGACGCGCACGACGTGCTCGACAGCGTGCCCGGCGGCCTCGCCGGCGACCTGCCCGAGAAGGGCCGCTCCCTGTCGGGCGGCCAGCGGCAGCGCGTCGCCCTGGCGCGGGCCCTGCTCACCGAGCCGGAGATCCTCGTGCTCGTGGAGCCCACCAGCGCGGTGGACGCCCACACCGAGGCGCGGATCGCGGAGCGGGTGGCCGAGGTGCGCCGCGGCCGCACGACGCTCGTCGTCACCGCCAGCCCGCTCGTGCTCGACCACCTGGACGAGGTCGTGCTGCTCGACGACGACGCCACGGTCGCCGCGTCCGGCACGCACGCCGAGCTGCTCGCCCGCCGCGACGCCCACGGCGCCGCGTACCGCGCCGTCGTCGGCCGCAGCATGGCGGAGGACACCGCCGACGACGCCGACGCCGACGAGATCACCGGCACCGACCTGGAAGGAGCCGCGCGATGAGCGCCCCCGCCGCCGCGACCCCCCGGGCCGGCACCGTGAACCCGAACCTGCTGCCCATCGCCGACCGCGCCGAGGTGAACCGCACGGTGGGCCGCCTGTTCCGGCGCCACCGCGGCCAGCTCGGCGGCGTCGCCGTGCTGCACACCCTCGCCGCGCTGGCCGGCCTGGCGGGCCCGTTCCTGCTGGGCCGGATCATCGACGAGGTCGCCGCCGGCACCACGCTCTCCGCGGTCGACACCCTCGCGCTGGTGCTCCTCGGCGCCGTCGTCGCGCAGGCCGTGATCACGCGGTACGCGCAGCGGCTGTCCATGGTCTTCGGCGAGCGCGTCTTCGCGGACCTGCGCGAGGAGTTCATGGACGCCGTGACGCGGCTGCCGCTGTCCACGGTGGAGAAGGCGGGCACCGGCGACCTCGTCGCGCGCACCACCAACGACGTCAACAAGCTGCAGCACGCCGTGCGGTTCGGCGTGCCGCGGGTGCTCGTGTGCGTCGTGACGATCGTGCTCACGCTGGTCGCGTCGTTCCTCGCGAGCCCGCTCGTGGCGGTCGGGCTGCTCACCGGCGTCCCGCTGATCGTCGTAGCCACGCGCTGGTACCTCCGGCGCGCGACGCCGGGCTACCTGCGCGAGTCCGCCGCGTACGCGACGATCAACGGCTCCATCACCGAGGCCGTCGAGGGCGCCCGCACCACCGACGCGCTGCACCTCGGCGCCCGGATCCGCCGGCGCATCGACCGCGACCTGCGCGAGGCGTTCGACGCCGAGTCGTACACCCTGGGCCTGCGGCTGCGGCTCATCCCGGCCCTGGACGCGGCGGTCGCGATCGCGCCGATCGTCGTCATCCTCTGGGGCGGCTGGCTCGTGTCGCAGGACCTCACCACGGTGGGCACCGTCGCGACCATCGCGATGTACGGCCACCAGATGGGCGGCCCGGTGTTCGACCTCGTGTTCTGGCTCGACGAGCTGCAGGTCGCGGCCGTCGCGCTGGCACGCGTCGTCGGCGTCGGCCTGGTCGGCCCGGACCGCACGGCCGGCACCGCCGTGCCGACGTCGGAGGAGGTGCGGGCCCGGTCCGTGCGGTACGCGTACCGCGAGGGCCACGACGTGCTGCACGGCATCGACCTCGACCTCGCGCCGGGCGAACGGCTGGCCGTCGTCGGGCCGTCCGGCGCGGGCAAGTCCACGCTGGGCCGCATGCTCGCGGGCATCCACCCGCCCACCGGCGGGTCGGTCACCGTGGGCGACGTGCCGCTCGTCGAGCTGCCGCTGGAGGACCTGCGCCACCACGTCGCGCTGGTCACCCAGGAGCACCACGTGTTCGTCGGGTCGCTGGCCGAGAACCTGCGGCTGGCCGACACGTCGGCCACCGACGACGCGCTGTGGGGCGCGCTCGGCGCGGTCGACGCCGCGTCGTGGGCCGCGGACCTGCCGGAGGGGCTGGAGACGGCCGTCGGGTCCGGCGGGCACACGCTCACGCCGGCCCAGGCGCAGCAGGTCGCGCTCGCGCGGCTGGTGCTGCTCGACCCGCACACGCTCGTCCTCGACGAGGCGACGTCGCTGCTCGACCCGCGCGCCGCCCGCCACCTGGAGCGGTCGCTCAACGCCGTGCTCACCGGTCGCACGGTGGTCGCCATCGCGCACCGCCTGCACACCGCGCACGACGCCGACCGCGTCGCCGTCGTCGACGGCGGCCGCATCACCGAGATCGGCCCGCACGACGACCTCGTCGCCGCCGGCGGGGACTACGCCAGGCTCTGGCACAGCTGGCAGCACGAGTGAGCGCGGGGTAGTCCGCCTCTCGCCGAGGCAGTCCCGATCCTGCCGGGGTCGTTCCCTCCCGCACGGAGCAGGGGACTACCTCGGCAGGATCGGTGCTACCTCGCGGCGCGAGGGACTACCTCGGCGCGACGGGCTGGCGGATCAGCGTGCGCAGCTTCTCGGGGGCCGTGCGGCGCAGGTCGGACAGATAGATCTCGTGGTGCAGGCCGCCCAGCGCCCGCCCCTCGGCCTCGACGAACGCGTGCAGCCGCTCGATGGTCGCGGGCTCGGTGGCGAACGGGCCGCGGTGCAGCACCTGGGCGGCGTCGCCCTCGTCGTAGCGCTCCAGGCGGACGCGGTCGCCCGCCGGGGGCTGCTTCGCCGCGACGGCACGGGACGTCACCTCGGCCGCGTCCACGTGCTCGACGGCGTCCGGGAGGCTGATCATCAGCGTCCAGCGCCACTCGTCCTTGGCGTCCACGCTGAACCGGCTCATGTCGTCGGCCCACCACAGGCCCTCGAGCGGCATGACGGTGTACGCGTCGCCCGTGGCCTCCTTGACCGCCGCCCGCAGGGCGTACGCGAGCGGGTACAGCGTCTCGACCGCCTCGCGGTAGGCCGGTGCCGTGTTCGGGTCGCCCTCGCCGTCCACCATGAGGAAGGGGCGGGGCGGCAGCGTCACCAGGGCCGGCGTCGTCGTGGCGCGGTAGTGCAGCCGCGGCTCGCGCTTGAGGTCGATGGCCGTCATCCGGTCAGCGTGGCACAGGAGGCCCGCCCGGCTCGTGCGAGACCTGCCGGGTCGTCTAGCCGGGCAGCCCCGCGATGCCGGTGCCCACCGGGTCGTCGGAGTCGTCGTGCGTGCTGCCGCGCCTCGTCCCGGCCGCCTCGTCGCGCACGAGCCGGACCCACAGCAGCACGGCGAAGAGCCCGAACACCCACCACTGCAGCGCGTAGAACAGGTTCTGCAGGTTGACGCCGTCGCTGCCCTCGAGCACGGGCCGCGGCAGCGGCGCGGGACCGCCCTCGGCGGCGGTCGCCTGCGCGGGGTCGGACGTCGTGAGCACCATGTAGCCGGAGTAGATCGGCCCGCCCCAGGTGTTCACCAGCGCGCCGGTGGAGATCGAGTCGGTGAGCGGCGGGCCGTCCGGGTCGTCGGGCAGCGGCTCGCCGCCCTCCTGCACGGACTCCGACGCCTGCACCCACCCGGTGACGCGCACGTCGCCGTCCGGGACGTCGAGCGCCGCGGCGTCCGGGGTGGGCGAGTCCACCCAGCCCCGCACGACCGGCAGGACCGGCGGCCCCGACAGGTCCGCCCACGAGGACCCGCCCGTGCCGTCGTCGGTGACGCGCAGCGGGGTGAGCACCAGGTAGCCGGTGCGGCCGTCCAGCGCGCGCCCGGCGACGAGCATCTGTCCCTCGGCCTCGTACTCCCCCGTGACCCACGCCTCGGTGCCGACCAGCTCGCCGGGGAACGACGTCTGCGGCGGGAGCAGGGTGCCCAGCGCCTCCGGGCCGTGCGAGGCCTGCTCGGCCGCCTCCTGCTGGGCGGCGAGCTCGGCGCGCTGGTAGGCGCGGTCGAGCTGCCACACGCCGAGCCGGCCGCACACGGCGGCGGCGAGCAGGAAGAGGAGCAGGATCCCGATCATGCGGGGCTGGAGGGCCACCGCCCAGAACGACCTGCGGGCGGGCTGGGGGCTGGGCACGGCACCACCGTAATCGGCCCGGGGCCCGGCCCGGGAATCCGTGCGCCGGATCATCTGACACCCCGCCAGATCGACGTCACGCGCTCTGACCTCGCCGGTCGTGCTGCATTCGGGCACCGGGTGCGGTGGAATGAAGGCGCCGGTCTTCCCCCGAGCCCCAGGAGCGTGTGATGAGCACCACGACCACCCCGACCGTCAGCCCCACGCCATGGCGCGCGGGCGCCGGTACCGAGCTCACGGCCGAGACGATCGAACGGATCGACCGGTGGTGGCGGGCGGCGAACTACCTGTCGGTCGGTCAGATCTACCTGCTCGACAACCCGCTGCTGCGCGAGCCCCTCACCCGCGACCACGTCAAGCCGCGCCTGCTGGGCCACTGGGGCACGACGCCGGGCCTGAACTTCCTGTACGCCCACCTCAACCGGGCGATCAAGGAGCGCGAGCAGTCCACGGTCTACGTCGCCGGCCCCGGCCACGGTGGCCCCGGCCTCGTCGCGAGCACGTACCTCGACGGCACGTACTCCGAGCTCTACTCGGACATCACCGAGGACACCGACGGCGTGCGCCGCCTGTTCCGCCAGTTCTCGTTCCCTGGCGGCATCCCGAGCCACGTCGCCCCGGAGACGCCCGGTTCCATCCACGAGGGCGGCGAGCTGGGCTACGCCCTCTCGCACGCCTACGGCGCGGTGTTCGACAACCCGGACCTGCTGGTGGCGGCGGTCGTGGGCGACGGCGAGGCCGAGACCGGCCCGCTCGCCACGAGCTGGCACTCGAACAAGCTGCTCAACCCCGCGCAGGACGGCGTCGTGCTGCCGATCCTGCACCTCAACGGGTACAAGATCGCGAACCCCACGATCCTCGACCGCATCGGCCGCGACGAGCTCGAGTCGCTCATGGTCGGGTACGGGCACAAGCCGCACTGGTTCGAGGTGGCCGACGGCACCGACGAGTCGCACGAGTCGATCCACCGCCGCTTCGCCGCGGTGCTGGACGAGGTGCTCGACGAGATCGCCGCGATCAAGGCGCAGGCCGCCGTCGAGGGTGTGGACATGGCGCGCCCGGCGTGGCCGATGATCGTGTTCCGCACGCCGAAGGGCTGGACGGGCCCGGAGTACATCGACGGCAAGAAGACGGTGGGCTCGTGGCGGGCGCACCAGGTGCCGCTCGCGAGCGCCCGGGACACGCCCGAGCACCTCCAGGTGCTGGAGACGTGGCTCAAGTCGTACCGGGCCGAGGAGCTCTTCGACGACGACGGCCGCATCCTCGACGACATCCGCGAGCTGGCCCCGCCCGGCGAGCTGCGCATGAGCGCCAACCCGCACGCGAACGGCGGCGTGCTGCTGCGCGACCTGCGGCTGCCCGACTTCCGCGACTTCGGCGTCGACGTCTCCGCGCCGGGTGCCGGCGCGGTGGAGGCGCCGCGCGTGCTGGGCCAGTTCCTCACCGAGGTGATCCGCCGCAACCCTGACAACTTCCGGATCTTCGGCCCGGACGAGACGGCGTCCAACCGCCTGCAGGCCACGTTCGACGTCACCGGCAAGCAGTGGAACGCCGAGTACTTCTCGCCGGAGGTCGACGAGCACCTGGTCCGCGCCGGCCGGGTGATGGAGCAGCTGAGCGAGCACCAGTGCCAGGGCTGGCTGGAGGGCTACCTGCTCACCGGGCGGCACGGCCTGTTCACCAGCTACGAGGCCTTCATCCACATCGTCGACTCGATGTTCAACCAGCACGCCAAGTGGCTCAAGGTCACCAACCACATCCCGTGGCGGCGGCCGATCGCGAGCCTCAACTACCTGCTCTCCAGCCACGTGTGGCGCCAGGACCACAACGGCTTCAGCCACCAGGACCCGGGCTTCATCGACCACGTCGTGAACAAGAAGGCCGAGATCGTCCGGGTGTACCTGCCGCCGGACGCGAACACCCTGCTGAGCACCTACGACCACTGCCTGCGCTCGCGCCAGTACGTGAACGTCGTCGTCGCGGGCAAGCAGCCGGCGCCGCAGTTCCTCACGATGGAGCAGGCGGTGGCGCACTGCACCCGCGGCCTGGGCATCTGGGAGTGGGCGGGCACCGAGGTCGAGGGCGAGGACCCGGACGTCGTGCTCGGCGCGGCGGGCGACGTGCCCACGCTCGAGGTGCTCGCGGCGGCCGACATCCTGCGCCACCGCGTCCCCGACCTCAAGGTCCGCGTGGTCAACGTCGTCGACCTCATGCGGCTGCAGGACGAGAAGGAGCACCCGCACGGCCTGTCCGACAAGGACTTCGACACGCTGTTCACCGCCGACAAGCCGGTGATCTTCAACTACCACGGCTACCCGTGGCTCATCCACCGCCTCACGTACCGGCGCACCAACCACGCCAACATCCACGTGCGCGGGTACAAGGAGGAGGGCACCACGACGACGCCCTTCGACATGGCGATGCTCAACGACATCGACCGGTACCACCTCGTGGTCGACGTCATCGACCGGGTGCCGGCCCTGCGCTCGCGGTACGCGGGCCTGCGGCAGGAGATGGTCGACGCCCGCCTCGCGGCCCGGCAGTACACCCGCGAGCACGGCGAGGACATCCCCGAGGTGCGCGACTGGGTGTGGCCGGACGTCGGCGAGACGGGCACCGAGAACGGCGGACCCCAGTACGACGCCGCGGCGGCGACGGGCGGCGACAACGAATGACAGGGGACGCACGAATGACAGGTGACGCCGCGTGACCGGCTCGACCCGCTCGATCTACATCGCCTCCCCCGAGGGCGAGACCGGCAAGTCGACGGTCGCGCTGGGCGTGCTGGACCTCCTGGTCCGACAGGTCTCCCGCGTCGGGGTGTTCCGGGCCGTCTCCCGCGTGCCGTCGCCGCCGGCGTCGGACGCGGGGGGCGACGCCCCGCGCGACCACGTGCTGGAGATGCTGCTCGCGCACGACGGCGTGGACCTGTCCTACGAGGACGCGGTCGGCGTCACCTACGACGACGTGCACGCGGACCCGGAGGCCGCGCTCGCCCGCATCCTCGACCGCTACCACGCGGTCGCGGAGCGGTGCGACGCCGTCGTCGTGGTCGGCACGGACTACACGGACGTCGCGGGCGCCACGGAGCTGGCGTTCAACGCGCGCGTGGCGGCCAACCTGGGCGCCCCGGTGCTGCTCGTGGCCTCGGGCCGCGAGCGCTCGCCGGAGGACGTGCGCGCCCTGGTACGCCTCAGCCTGTCCGAGCTGCGCGCGAACCACGCGCAGCCGGTGGGCGTCGTCGTGAACCGGTGCACCCCGGCGGTGCTCGCGGCGGCGACCACGGCGGTGGTCGGCGACGCGGACCTGCCGGTGTGGACCATCCCCGAGGAGCCGTTCCTGCACGCGCCGACGGTCGGCCGCCTGACCGAGGCGGTGCAGGGCAGGCTCATGCTCGGCGACGCCGACCTGCTGGGCCGAGAGGCGCTGGAGGTGATCGTCGGGGCGATGTCGTTCGAGCACGTGCTCGACCACCTCTCCGACGGCGCGGTCGTCATCCTCCCCGGCGACCGCTCCGACGTGCTGCTCGGGCTGCTGTCGGCGCACTCCGCCGCCACGTTCCCCTCCCTGGCGGGCATCGTGCTCACCGGCGGGTATGTGCCGCGCGGCGCGATCGCGCAGCTGCTGTCGGCGCTCGGGCCGCGCGTGCCGGTGGTCGCGACCGCGCTCGACACGTTCCAGGCGGCCCGCCGCGCGGCGGAGACGCACGGCTACGTCACGGTCGCCTCGACGCGCAAGATCGACGTCGCGCGCGCCCTGTTCGAGCAGCACGTGGACGGCGCGGAGCTGCTGGCCCGCCTCGACCTGCCGCGCACGCGCGTCGTCACGCCGCTGATGTTCGAGTACGAGCTCATCGAGCGGGCGCGCGGCGACCGGCGCCGCGTCGTGCTGCCCGAAGGGGACGACGACCGCATCCTGCGCGCCGCGTCGACCGTGCTGGCCCGCGGGATCGCGGACCTCGTGATCCTGGGCGACGAGACGTCGATCCGCGCCCGGGCGGCCGAGCTGGGCCTCGACATCGCCGCCGCCACCGTCCTGTCCCCCACCGACCCCGAGCACGTCGAGAGGTTCAGCGCCGAGTACGCGAGGCTCCGGGCGCACAAGGGCATGACGGTGGAGCGGGCCAAGGAGATCGTCACCGACGTGTCGTACTTCGGCACGATGATGGTGCACCTCGGCCTCGCGGACGGCATGGTGTCGGGCGCCGCGCACACGACGGCGCACACCATCCGGCCGTCGTTCGAGATCGTCAAGACGCAGCCGGGCGTCTCCGTGGTGTCGTCGGTGTTCCTCATGTGCCTGCAGGACCGCGTGCTGGTGTACGGCGACTGCGCCGTGATCCCCGACCCGACCGCGGAGCAGCTCGCGGACATCGCCATCTCGTCGTCCGCGACGGCGGCGCAGTTCGGCGTCGACCCGAAGGTCGCGATGCTGTCCTACTCGACGGGCACGTCCGGCTCGGGCGCGGACGTCGACAAGGTGCGCACCGCGACCGGGCTGGTCCGCGAGCGCCGCCCCGACCTGTCGGTGGAGGGCCCCATCCAGTACGACGCCGCCGTGGACGCGTCGGTCGCGAAGTCGAAGCTGCCGGAGTCGGCGGTGGCCGGGCAGGCGACGGTGTTCGTCTTCCCGGACCTCAACACCGGCAACAACACCTACAAGGCCGTGCAGCGCTCGGCCGGGGCCGTCGCCGTCGGCCCCGTGCTGCAGGGCCTGAACAAGCCGGTCAACGACCTGTCGCGCGGCGCGCTGGTCGCGGACATCGTCAACACCGTCGCCATCACGGCGATCCAGGCCCAGTCGTTCGGGGCACAGGCACAGGAGGCCACCGCATGAGCATCGTCCCCGAGGCCGAGCGGCCCACCCCGTACAGCGCGTACGGGGCGCACGGCTCCGTGCTGGTGCTCAACTCGGGCTCGTCGTCGCTCAAGTACCAACTGGTCAACCCCGTGGGCGGGGAGGCGATCGCCGCCGGCACGATCGAGCGGATCGGCGAGCCGTCCGGCATCGTCACGCACACGTTCGCGGGCAACAAGACCCGCCGCGAGCTTGAGGTGCCCGACCACGGGGAGGCGCTGCGGATCGCGCTCGGCCTGTTCGACGAGATCGGCCCGCGCCTGGCGGACGCCGGCATCTACGCCGTCGGGCACCGGGTGGTGCACGGCGGTGCGGAGTTCTCGGGCCCGGTCGTGGTGGACGACGACGTCGTGGCGCGCATCGACGCCCTGGTGCCGCTCGCGCCGCTGCACAACCCGGCCAACGTGCAGGGCATCCGGGTGGCGCGCGAGCTGCTGTCCGACGTGCCGCACGTCGCCGTCTTCGACACGGCGTTCTTCTCCGCCCTGCCCGCCGAGGCGTACACGTACGCGATCGACCGCCAGGTGGCGCAGGAGTACGACGTGCGCCGGTACGGCTTCCACGGCACCAGCCACCAGTACGTGGCGGGCAAGGTGGCGCGGGTGCTGGGCCGCCGCGTTCAGGACCTGCACACGATCGTGCTGCACCTGGGCAACGGGGCGTCCGCGTCGGCGGTGGCGGGTGGCGTCCCCATCGACACCTCCATGGGGCTGACGCCGCTGGAGGGCCTGGTCATGGGCACGCGGTCGGGCGACATCGACCCGGCCGTCGTCTTCCACCTGGCGCGGAACGCCGAGATGGGCATCGACGAGCTCGACACGCTGCTCAACAAGCGCTCGGGGATGCTGGGCCTGTCGGGCGTGAACGACTTCCGCGAGCTCCGGCGTCTCATCGACGACGGCGACGAGGCGGCCTCGCTCGCGTTCGACGTCTACGTCCACCGCCTGAAGAAGTACGTGGGCGCCTACGCCGCCCTGCTGGGGCGGGTGGACGTCATCGCGTTCACCGCGGGGGTGGGCGAGAACGACACCGCCGTCCGCGCCGCCGTCTGCGAGGGGCTCGAGGGCATGGGCATCGCCGTCGACCCGGCCCGCAACACCGCGCGGACCGGCGGGGAGCGCATCATCTCCCCCGACTGGACGTCCACGCTGGTGATGGTGATCCCGACGATGGAGGAGCTCGCCATCGCCCGGCAGTGCGTGGAGGCGGTCGAGCACCTGCGTCCCTCGTCGTCGGTCACGGCGGGCTGACGCCGGCCGCGGCGCGCGCGCCTCAGGCCAGCGCGAACGCCACGCAGGCGATCCCGAAGCCCATGACGCCGATCGCCGTCTCCATGACGGTCCACGTGCGCAGCGTGGTCTTCACGTCCATGTCGAAGAACCGGCCCACGAGCCAGAACCCCGAGTCGTTGACGTGGCTGAGCACCACGGAGCCGGCCGCCACGGCGACGACGATCGCGGCGGTCGCGAGCTGGCTGAACCCGCCGGCGGCGACGGCCGGCGCGATGAGCCCGGCTGCCGTCGTGAGCGCCACCGTGGCGGAGCCCTGCGCGACCCGCAGCACGGCCGAGATGACGAACCCGGCGACGATGACGGGGAGCCCCAGGTCGGCGAGGACGTCGGCGAGCGCGTCACCGATGCCGGACGACCGCAACACGCCGCCGAACATGCCGCCGGCGCCGGTGATGAGGATGACGGAGCAGACGGGCCCCAGCGCGGAGTCGAGCGTCTGCTCCAGCACGGTGCCCTCGACGCCCCGGCGACGACCGAGCGCCCAGGCCGCCACGAGGACGGAGACCAGCAGCGCGACCGGCGTGGAGCCCACGACGCCCGCCCAGGTCACGACCGGGCTCTCGGCGGCGACCCAGCCCGCGGAGACCGCGGTCTCCAGCCCGGTGTTGGCGAAGATCAGCACGAGCGGGAGCAGGAGGATGCCGACGACCGTGCCGAAGCGCGGCGGGTTCGCGATCTGCACCGCGTCCGCACGGCCGAGGATCGCGGGCACGGGGAGCTCGAAGCGCCGGCCGGCGAACCGGCCGAAGAGGTAGGCCGTGACGTACCAGGTGGGGATCGCGATGATCAGCCCGAGGAGCAGGACCATGCCGACGTTCGCGCCGAGGAACTCGGACGCGGCGACCGGGCCCGGGTGCGGCGGCACGAAGACGTGCATCACCGAGAACGCGCCGGCCACGGGCAGGCCGTAGAGGAGCAGCGAGCCGCCGAGGCGGTGCGCCACCGCGAACACGATCGGCAGCATCACCACGAGGCCGGCGTCGAAGAAGATCGGGAAGCCGAAGATCAGCGAGGCCACGCCGAGGGCGAGCGGGGCACGCTTCTCTCCGAACCGCGCGATGAGCACGTCGGTCATCACCTTGGCGCCGCCGCTGGTCTCGATCAGCCGCCCCAGCATCGCGCCGAGCCCGACGAGCAGGGCGACCGACGCCAGCGTGGAGCCGAAGCCGTCCAGCAGCACGTCCAGGATGCCGCCGCTCGGCAGGCCCGCCGCCACCGCGGTGAGCACGCTGACCAGCACGAGCGCGAGGAACGCGTGCAGGCGCACCTTGATGATGAGCAGGAGCAGGAGCGCGACGGCTCCCGCGGCGATGGCGAGCAGCGGCCCGGCCGTGAGGGTCTGGGTCCAGTCGTCTGTGGGCATGGCGAGGTCCTCGTCGACGGTCGTACGGGTGGTGGGGAGGTGCGTGCCGGTCCGGCCGGCGGGAGCGCGCGGCTCCGGTGCGTCGGGCCGGTGAATCGGGCCGGTGGGTCGGGCCGGTGGCTCAGGCCTGGTCGGCGAGCCAGCCGAGCACGGAGTCGACGATCTGCTCCGGCGCCGCGGCGACGTCGATCCGGATGCCGTCCTCGTCGCCGGTGAGCGGCTCGAGCGTGGCGAGCTGGGACGGCAGGAGCGCCGGGGGCATGAAGTGCCCGCTGCGGTGCGCCATGCGGTCGGCGAGGAGCTCGGGGCTGCCGTCGAGGTGGACGAACCGCACCCGGCCGTGCGCGCCGCGCAGCACGTCGCGGTAGGTGCGCTTGAGCGCCGAGCAGGTGACGACGGCGGACCTGCCGGCGTCGGTCTCGCCGGTCAGCCAGTCGCGGATGGCGGCGAGCCAGGGGGCGCGGTCGGCGTCGGTGAGGGGCGTGCCCGCCGACATCTTGTCGATGTTGGCCTGGGGGTGGAACTCGTCGGCCTCGGCGACGTCGAGGCCGAGGCGCGCGGCGAGGAGCCCGGCGATCGTGGTCTTGCCCGAGCCGGCGACGCCCATCACGACGAGGTGCCCGGCGACCGGCGGCCGCGGCGCGCTCTCGGCCCGCGCGTCACCGGTGGCGTCCATGACGACAGTGTCCATCTCGACTTCCCTGTTCGGTCGGCGACCCGCCGGGGCGGGCCCCGCGGCGACTGCTGCGTCACCGCGTCGTCCGAGGATGCCTCATTGGTACTACCTTTGACAAGACTGGTCACACCAATCGCTCAGCCGACCGGACGTCGATAGGCTCCGCCCATGTCGTCACCGTCCCTGCACGCCGGAGTGCTCGACGCGCTCGGCCGCGCGATCACCAGCGGCGACGTCCCCGCGGGCAGCCCCCTCACGCTCGACGGGATCGGCGCCGAGCACGGGGTCTCGCGGACCGTGGCACGCGAGGTGATGCGGATGCTCGAGGGCCTCGGGATGGTGCGCTCGCGGCGCCGGGTCGGCCTCGTGGTGCTCGGCATGGAGGACTGGAACGTGCTCGACCCGCGCGTCATCCGCTGGCGGCTGCAGGGCCCCGGCCGGGACGCGCAGCTGCGGAGCCTCACCGAGCTGCGGCACGCGGTCGAGCCGCTCGCCGCCGCCGGCGCCGCCCGCCACGCCACCCCGCAGGTGCGGGGCGAGCTCGTGGACCTCGCCCGCCGGATGCGCACCCTCGGCGAGGCTGGCGACCTCACCGAGTTCCTCGCCCTCGACGTCCGCATGCACGAGCTGCTGCTGCGCTCCAGCGGCAACGAGATGTTCGGCCCCCTGGCCGACGTCGTCGCCGAGGTCCTCGCCGGGCGGACGCACCTCGGCCTCATGCCGCCCTCCCCCGCGCCCGAGGCGCTCGACCAGCACGAGGCCGTCGCCCGGGCGGTGGCCGAGCACGACCCCGACGCCGCCGAGGCCGCGATGGCACGGATCGTCGGCGAGGTGCGGCGTGCCATCGACGACCTGCCCGACCATCTGCCCCACGACCCGCCCGACGACCTGCCCCACGACGACGACGGCGCCACCCGCCGGGGTTAGTCTCGACCGCGATGCTGCGCTTCACGCCTCCCTGCGGACCGGTCGACGGCTGGGCGGACGACGACGTCGTCCGGGCCACCGGCATCCCGTACGCCCGCGCGGACCGGTTCGAGCGGCCCGTGCCGGTCCCCGATCGCGTCGCACCGTACGAGGCGACGCAGTGGTCGCCCGCCTGCCCGCAGGCGCCGGTCCCGTTCCTCGACGAGGTGCTGGGGGCGCCGGGGGCCGGCGTCCCGGGCGACGAGCACTGCCAGCGCCTGTCCGTGACGATGCCCGCCGACCTGCCCGCCGACGTGCGCCCCGACGACCGGCTGCCCGTCATGGTGTGGATCCACGGCGGCTCGTACACCTCCGGCGCGGGCGACCTGCCGATCATGGACCCGCGGCCGTTGGTCGCCGAGCAGCGGGTCGTCGTCGTGTCCGTCACCTACCGGCTCGGCCTGCTCGGCTACCTCGGCGACGGCGGCCCCGAGCGGCCCGCGAACCTGGGGCTGCTCGACCAGCTCGAGGCGCTGCGCTGGGTGCACCGCAACATCGCCGCGTTCGGCGGCGACCCGGGGCGGGTCACGGTGTTCGGGCAGTCCGCCGGCGGCGACGCGGTGGCGCACCTCCTGGCCGTGCCCGCCGCGGCCGCCCTGGTCTCCCGCGCGATCGTGCAGAGCGCGCCGCTCGGCATCTCCCGCGGACGGGCACGGATGAACGCCGCCATGGCGCGCGCGGCCGCGGGCATCTCGCCCCGGACGCCCGTGGCGGACGTCGTGGCGGCGGAGGCGCGGGTCGCCCGGGCGGCGACGGGGGCCGGCCTGCGCGCCGCGATGCCGTTCGGCACCCAGTACGGTCACGACCCGCTGCCGCCCGAGGACGAGGTCGACGCCGCCTGGGACGCCGCCGCGCCGCAGGTCGCGCTGCTCGTCGGGAGCACGGCCGAGGAGGCGCGGCTGTTCGTCCGCCGGATCCCCGCGGTCCGCCGGCTCGCCGCGCTGCCCGTCGTCGGGCCGGGGATGCGACGCGCGATGGTCGCCGCCGTCACCGCGGCCGTCTACGGGCGGCCCGCGCGCCGGTTCGCGGCCCGGCACGCGGCGGCCGGCGGCACCGCCTACCGGTACGTCGTGACGTGGGCCGCGCCGGGCAACCCGTGGGGTGCCGCGCACACGGTCGACCTGCCGCTGCTGTTCGGCGACGAGAAGGCGTGGGCGACGGCGGCGCTCACGGACGGGGCGTCGTGGGACGACCTCCAGCGCTCCGCGCGGCGGGTGCGCGCCGTGTGGGGCGCGTTCGCGCGGGGCGAGGACCTCGGCGACCGGCTCGACGTCCCCGGCGCCCTGACCGTCCGGCGGGTGCGGCGATGACGCTCCTGCTCGACCCGCCCGCCTGGCCGGCGCACGGCACCCTCTGGTCGCACCTGGTCTCGGACACGTCGCTGCACGAGCTCCGCTCGTTCGCGCGCGCCCAGGGCGTGGGCGACCGGGCCTTCGACCTCGACCACTACGACGTCCCCGCCGAGCGCCACGACGCCCTGGTGGCCGCCGGGGCCGTGCCCGTGACCGGCGGCGAGCTGTCCCGCCGCCTCGCCGCCTCCGTCCTGCGGGTGCCCGGCCGCGAGCGGCGGCGCGCGTCCCACGACGAGCTGCTCGCCCGGTGGGCGACGCTGTGGGAGCCGGGCGACGGCGCGCGGGCCGCGCCCGCCGCGGCGCACGACGTCGGGACCGACCTCGTGGGCCGCTGGCGCGAGCCGCACCGGGTGTACCACTCGCGCCTGCACCTGGCCGACTCCCTCGACGCCCTGGACCTCCTCGTCGCCGACGGCGCGCCCGGCTCGCGCTGGCACGCGGCGGCCGCGCTGTGGTTCCACGACGCGGTGCACGACGGCGAGGCGGGCCGGGACGAGGAACGGTCGGCGGCGCTGGTCGGCGCGGCGCTCGGCCCGCTGACGGGCGCCGTCCGGCCGGCGGGCACGGGTCGCGCGCTCGGGGAGAGCGACGTCGCCGAGGTCGCCCGGCTCGTGCTGGTGACCACGGCCCACGACCCCGTGACGGCGGACGCCACGGGCGCCCTGGTCAGCGACGCGGACCTCTCCGTCCTCGGCGCCGAGCCCGGCCGGTACGCGCGCTACGCGGCCCAGGTCCGCGCCGAGTACGGCCACGTGCCCGACGACGCGTTCCGCGCCGGGCGGGCCGCCATCCTGGACCAGCTCGCCGGGCTGCCGAGGCTGTACCGCTCGCCCGCAGCCGTGTCCCGGTGGGCCGACGCCGCGGGACGCAACCTGCGCGCCGAGCGCGCCGCCCTCCGCCCCTGACGTAGGTTGCGGGCGTGACCTCGACCCCGCCCGCCACGGACCCGATCCCGGCCTCGCTCCCCGTCCGTGCCCGGCGCCGTCGTGCGCTGCGGGTCTCCGCCGCGACCGCCGGGGCGCTCGCCCTGGCCGTCGTCGTGCCGGTCGCCTGGGTGCAGCTGACCGGCCAGGCGCGGGTCCGGCCGTCCGTCGAAGCCGTCGAGCCGGTGGACGCGATCCTCGTGCTCGGGGCGGGCATCCGGCCCGACGGCACCCCCTCGCCGTACCTGCAGCGCCGCCTGGACGCGGCGGCGGAGCTGTACCACGCCGGCGTCGCCGACCGGGTGGTGCTCAGCGGCGACGGGCAGCCACGCCGGGACGGCACCCCCTACGACGAGCCCGCCTCCATGCGCGAGTGGATCCTCGGGCGGGGCGTGCCGGACGAGGCGCTGACGCTGGACCGCGAGGGCCTCGACACGACGGCGTCCTGCCGCCGTACCGCCGAGCTGGGTGCGCGCACCGCCGTCGTCGTCACGCAGGACTACCACCTGCGCCGCGCCCTGTTCAGCTGCAACCGCGCGGGTCTGGACGCGCAGGGCGTGGGCGTCTCGGCGGCGAGCGCGAGGCCCCGGCAGTGGGTGTGGTGGCACGTGCGAGAGATCCCGGCGTCGTGGCGCGCGGCGGTCCGCGAGCTCTGACGAAGACCCGGACGGGAGCCACGGCGGCCGCTATCGTCGCGGCATGACCGACGACGTCCTCACCAGCGCCGCCGAGGGCGTCGCCACGGTGACCCTGAACCGGCCCGCGAAGAAGAACGCGCTCACCACCGCGATGTACGCCGCGCTGGCCGACGCCCTCGACGCGGCGGAGGCCGACGCGGACGTCCGGGCCGTGGTGCTGCAGGGCGACGAGACCGTGTTCTGCGCGGGCAACGACATCGGCGACTTCCTGGACCGCCCGCAGGCCGGCACGGACGACCCGGCGTTCCGCTTCCTGCGCACGATCGCGCGGTTCCCCAAGCCGCTCGTCGCCGGGGTCTGCGGCCCGGCCGTCGGGGTCGGCGCGACGATGCTGCTGCACTGCGACCTCGTGTACGCGGGCGAGGGCGCGACGCTCCTCTTCCCGTTCGTGGACCTCGGGCTGGTCCCCGAGGCGGGGTCCAGCCTGCTGCTGCCGCAGGTCGTCGGGCACCAGCGCGCCGCGGCGGCCCTGCTGCTCGGGGAGCCGTTCACCGCCGCCGCGGCTCTCGACGCCGGCCTGGTCAACCGGGTGCTGCCGGACGCCGAGGTGCTCGGCCTCGCCCGCGCGCAGGCCGCCCGGCTGGCCGCGAAGCCCGTCGCGGCGCTCGTCGGGACCAAGCGCCTCCTCAGGTCCGGCACGCAGGCCGCCGTGCTCGAGCGGATCGACACCGAGGGCGCGGTGTTCACCCGCCTGCTCGGCGAGCCCGCGGCGCAGGCCGCGCTGGGCTCCTTCCTCGCCCGGCCCTGAGCGGGCTACGGCAGGCGCAGCCGCCGCATCGCGCCGAGCGCGACGGACAGCACGCGGCTCGGCGTCTCCCCGCCGAGCGCGTACAGCGTGTCGAGGGACAGCCCGAGCCGGGCGCCGCGCTGGACGGCGACGGTCTGCACCTCGGTGACGGCCTCGATGCCCTCGCGCCCGTGCCGGCGGCCCTGCCCGGAGGACTTGAAGCCGCCCATCGGCGCGGCCGCGGAGCCCCAGGCCGAGGCGTACCCGTCGTTGATCACGACGGTGCCGGACTGCACGCGCGCCGCCAGGCGCCGGGCCCGGGCGACGTCGGTGGACCAGATGCTCGCGTTCAGCCCGAACTCGGTGTCGTTCATGACGCGCACCGCCTCGTCGTCCGACGCCACGCGGGTCACCGCCACGACCGGGCCGAACGTCTCCTCGCGGGCGCACAGGGCGTCCGCGGGGACGTCGTCCAGCACGGTCGGTGCGTAGAAGTACGGGCCGACGTCGGAGCGGTGCACCCCGCCGACGACCGCGCGGGCGCCCTTCGCGAGCGCGTCGTCCACGTGCCGGGTGACGCGCTCGAGCTGCGCGGCGGAGACCAGCGAGCCCACGTCGGCGGTGTAGTCGAGCCCGGTGCCCAGGACGAGGTCGCGCACCGCGACGGCGAACCGCTCGAGGAACGCGTCCGCGATCCGCTCGTGCAGCACCAGGCGCTCGATCGACATGCACAGCTGGCCGGCGTTCGAGAAGCAGGCCCGCACCACGCCGGGCACGGCCGAGTCCAGGTCCGCGTCGGCCGCGACGTACAGCGGGTTCTTGCCGCCCAGCTCCAGCGTCGTGCCGATGAGCCGCTCCCCGGCGCGCGCCGCGACCTTGCGACCCGTCTCCGTCGAGCCGGTGAAGGCGATGTGGTCCACGTGCTCCACGAGCGCCGCGCCGACGTCCCCGCCGCCGGCGACGACGAGGAACAGGTCGTCGGGCAGCCCCGCCTCCTGCAGCAGCTCGGCGGTCCACAGGGCCGACAGGGTGGTCTGCGGGTCCGGCTTGAGCACCACCGCGTTCCCCGCCAGCAGGGCCGGGATCGCCTCGGACAGGACCAGGGACAGCGGGTAGTTCCACGGCGCGATCGCGCCGACCACGCCGACGGGACGGCGGTGCACGCGCACGCCCGTGAGCACCGGCAGCATGCCCGGCACGCGCCGCTCGCCGAGGTACCCCGGGCCGCGCACGGCGTAGTGCCGGCACGCGATCGCGACGTCCGCGACCTCCTCGAACGCGCTGCGCCGCGCCTTGCCCGACTCCATCTGGATCAGGTCGAGGATCTCCGACTGCCGCTCCAGCACCAGGGCGCCCAGTCGTTCCAGCACGGCCGTGCGCTCGCGCAGCGTCGCGCGCGCCCACCCGGGCTGCGCGGCCCGGGCGCGGGCCGCGGCCGACGCGACGTCGTCGGGCGACGACAGGGGGAACGTCGCCAACGGGGCACCCGTGAAGGGGAGGATCGAGCGGTGCGTCCCGACGGTGTGGGACGTGACGATGCGCCGCGTCAGCGGCTCCACGACGTCGGGCTCCAGGACATAGGTGGCGGCGGGCAGCTCGGGGTCAAGAAGTTCCCCGAGAGCGCCTTCGCCCTCGTGCGCGGTGGACATGGCCGACACCCTACGCGGGTCGCCCGACACCGCGGCAACCGTCGTCCCCGTTCGTCCGGGTCGTTCGCTCTCAGCGCGACCCGTCGAACCACTTCCCGAGCACGACCGTCTCCTGGTCGCCGTACCCGAGGCGGTCGTAGAAGCCCACCACCTGTGCGTTCGTGGCGCGGACCATGAGCTGCACCTTGCGCGCCCCGGCCGCGCGGAGCCAGTCCTCGGCGGCGGCCACCGTGGCGCGGCCGAGACCGCTCCCCTGCTCCTGCGGGTCGACCGCGACGTAGTACAGCCAGCCGCGGTGCCCGTCGTACCCGGCGAGCGCGGAGGACACGACCCGGTCGCCCGCCACACCGACCAGGACGGTCGACGTCGGGGTGCGGCGCGCGTCGGCGACGTCGCGCCGCGGGTCGTTCCACGGCCGGGTCAGGCCGCAGGCCTCCCACAGCGCGACGACCTGCTCGACGTCGCCGTCCCCGACCTCCCGGAACGCGACGGCGAGCGCGTCCCGGGTCGTGGCGTCGGCCGTCATCAGGGGATCACCGCGGCTGGTACGGGGAGACGACGACCTCGACCCGCTGGAACTCCTTGAGGTCGGAGTAGCCGGTCGTGGCCATGGCCCGGCGCAGGGCGCCGACGAGGTTCAGGGTGCCGTCGGCGGAGCCGCTCGGCCCGAACAGGACCTGCTCGAGCGTGCCGGCCGTGCCGACCTCGACGCGCTCGCCGCGCGGCAGCGCCGGGTGGTGGGCCTCGGGCCCCCAGTGCCAGCCCTGGCCCGGCGCCTCCTCGGCGCGGGCGAGCGCGGCGCCCAGCATGACGGCGTCGGCGCCGCAGGCCACGGCCTTGACGATGTCGCCGGAGCGGCCCACGCCGCCGTCGGCGATGACGTGCACGTACCGGCCGCCGGACTCGTCGAGGTAGTCGCGGCGGGCCGCGGCGACGTCGGAGACGGCCGTCGCCATCGGCGCGTGGATGCCGAGGCCCACGCGCGTGGTGTGGGCGGCGCCGCCGCCGAAGCCGACCAGGACGCCGGCCGCACCCGTGCGCATGAGGTGGAGCGCCGCGGTGTAGGTGGACGCGCCGCCGACGACGACGGGCACGTCGAGCTCGTAGATGAACCGCTTGAGGTTGAGCGGCTCGGCGTTGCCGGACACGTGCTCGGCCGAGACCGTGGTGCCGCGGATGACGAACAGGTCCACGCCGGCGTCGACCACCGTCTGGTAGTGCTCCTGCGTGCGCTGCGGGGACAGCGCGCCGGCCACGGTCACGCCCGCGGCGCGGACCTCCTTGAGGCGCTGCGTGATGAGCTCGGCCTTGATCGGCTCGGCGTAGATCTCCTGCATGCGCTGCGTCGCGCGGTCGGCGGGCAGGTCGCGGATCTCGGCGAGCAGCGTCTCGGGCGACTCGTACCGCGTCCACAGGCCCTCGAGGTCGAGGACGCCCAGGCCGCCGTGGTTCCCCAGCGCCACCGCGGTGGCGGGGCTCATCACGGAGTCCATCGGCGCCGACATGATCGGCAGGTCGAAGTGGTAGGCGTCGATCTGCCACTCCACGGACACGTCCTTCGGGTCGCGCGTGCGCCGCGAGGGCACGATCGCGATGTCGTCGAAGGAGTATGCGCGGCGGCCGCGCTTTCCGCGCCCGATCTCGATCTCGTTGCTCACCCGGACAGCCTACCGGCGCGTGCTGTCGGTGGCCGGTGGCACAGTCCGGGGGCATGACGACGTACGCGGAGCCCGACGCACCGCAGGCCGCTCCCGACCCGGGCTGGTCGCGCGGGCCCCTGCTCGGCTTCGACACGGAGACCACCGGGCTCGACGTCGAGGCCGACCGCATCGTGACCGCCGCGCTCGTGCTGCGCGGCCCGGACGGCAGCCGGTCCGTGCGCACCTGGCTGCTCGACCCCGGCGTCGAGATCCCTGCCGAGGCCACGGCCATCCACGGCATCTCCACCGCCGAGGCCCGCGCGCACGGCCAGGACGCCGTCGGGGCGCTCGAGGAGATCGCCGCGATCCTCGTCCACCACGTGCGCGGCGGCGTCCCCCTCGTCGCCTACAACGCGTCGTTCGACCTGTCCCTGCTGGACAGGGAGCTGGCCCGCCACGGGCTGCCGACGGTGCCCGAGCGGCTCGGCCGGCCCGTCGCGCCGGTGCTCGACCCGCTCGTCCTCGACCGGTGGCTGGACCGCGCCCGGGAGGGCAAGCGGCGCCTCGGCGACCTGTGCGCCCTGTACGGGATCGAGGGCGACGGCGAGCTCCACCAGGCGGACGTCGACGTCCTCGCGACGCTCGACGTCCTCGACGCCCAGCTCGTGGCCCACCCGCGGCTCCGGAGCGCCGCGCTCGACGCGCTGCACGCCGCCCAGGCCGGCGCCCACCGCGCGTGGGCGGAGCGAGTGAACGCGGAGCGCGCCGCGACGCCCGGTGGTCGACCGCCCACGTCGCCCGCCTGGCCGGCGTCCACCGGCCCGGCTCACCTGGGCGCCGTCGCCGGCTCCTGACCGCGCCAGGCGGCGGCGCAGCGACAGCCCGGGTCGTCGCACAGGAGCGCCCGCGGGTCGGCCAGGAGGGCGGCACGGGCCGCGGCGAGCACGTCGGCCACGCCCGTCCGGCGCAGGCGGGAACGCCCGACGCGGACCTCGCGCGTGCGTGACCGCAGCGTGGGCTCGAGCTCGTCGAAGCGGTGACTCTCCCCCGGCAGGTTCGGCAGCTCGGCCCAGGCGCCGGGCCCGACCTTCGCGTAGCGGTGGAACAGCCCGCGGCCCCGGCGCTGCTCGGCGAGGTGGATCGCCGTGCTCGCCGTGTGCCCGACCCCCAGGAGGAGCACGTCCCCGCCGGCGTCCGCCACGGCGTCGACCGGCGCCAGCGGGTGGTCGAGGGTCTGCGCCCCGACGACGTCGGCGGCCCGCTCCCCCGTCGCGACGAAGCCCTTGAGCGGGTGCTCCGTGCGCCGGTGCGGGTGGCCGAGGCGGACGGCCTCCGGGACGGCGCCCATCTCCCGGTCGACCGGCAGGTCGGGGACGAACGCGTCGGCACGGGCGACGGCCTCGTCGTGCTCGGCCCACGTCGCGGCGTTCCCGTAGGCGTTCCACGGCCGCTCGAGGCCGGGCGGGGCCGGGACGCCGGTCCGGTCCCACGTGTCCGCCGGGACGACGACCGTGCCGCACACGTCGACCAGCGCCCGTGCGACGGCCGCCGCGCCGCCGTCGACGTGCCCGAACGCGCGCAGCGAGCTGTGCACCAGCACCGTGGACGACCGGCCCAGCCCCAGCTCGCGCAGCCCCGCGGCGACCTGGTCGGTCGTGACGGCGGGCTCTCCCGCCCGAGCACCGTGGTCCATGGTGCCCAGCCGACCACGACGCCGTCCTGACGTCACGCCCTTTCGCGCGGCGGACCTACCGGTCGTACACCGCGTCGACCTCCACCTCGACCAGCCAGCCGTCCACGGGCAGGTTCTCGATCTCCAGCGCGAACCGGGAGGGCCGCGCCTCGTTGACGACCATGGGCTCACCGGCCGCCGACCCGAGCTGGACGTCGAGCGTCTCCCCGGTGGCGAGGTTCGTGTTGGCGAAGAACTGCCGGTACGCGCGGTTCCAGCCGGCGAAGTCCATGGCCTCCTCGCCGTCGGGGTTCTGCAGGAAGACGCGCATGGAGACGACGTCGTCGTAGGACAGGCCCGCGCGCTCGAGGTTCTCCCCGATCCGCATCAGCGCGTTGATCCCCTGGGCCTCGGTGAGCGTCACCCCGTCGGGCAGCTCGCCGCCGGGGAAGACGTCGGTCGGCACGTAGCGCTCCTCGGCGGTCGCGCCGGGCGCGCGGTTCAGGGCGGACGGCCCCAGACCCGACGACTTGTACCAGGCCACGTTCTTCCCGAGTGCCACACCGTCGGCGATGGACGGGGTGTCCCCGGTGACGAAGGAGTGCGCCTCGGTCGGCCTCGGCTCGAAGAGGCGGCCGCCCGCGACGGCGGTGGCAGGGACGGCGACGGCGGTCGTGACGGCGACGGCGAGGACGACCTTGGTGGTGTTCTTCATGCGGGGAACGTAGGGGCGCACCGTTTCGGCCGGATGACGGGGGCGGGTCGCGCACGAGTCGCTGACCTGGGGCGACGCCGTCGAAACGCGCCCGTTACCCGGGGCGACGACACGGTAACCCCGCCGACCCCGGGCCGTGACGCGGACCTCCTACCGTCGGGCCCGGTGCTGACGGCGGCGCCCGGCATCCAGGGCCGCCCGCGACCGTCCGTCAGACCTTTCGACACGAGAGGTAGTGCCACATGGTCTCTGACACGGTCACCGACGGGGTCACCGAAGGCCGCCCGTCCGGCGTCTCCCGCCGCGGCTTCCTCCAGGCCGTCGGCGTCGGCTCCAGCGCCGGCGTCATGTTCGCCACGATGGGGGCGATGGGGCTCGCCCCGACGGCCGCCGCCCAGCCCACGGCCGCGGCCTGGACACCGCCCCGGGGCAGCGACTTCACGCTCACCGGCCGCGCGGCGAAGAAGGTCGTGGTCGTCGGCGCGGGTCCGGCGGGCCTCGCGTCCGCGTACGAGCTGCAGAAGGCCGGCTACCGCGTCACGGTGCTCGAGGCACGGCACCGGCCGGGCGGCCGCACCCTGACGATCCGCGGCGGCGACTCCGAGACGGACGTGGACGGCGTCACCCAGACGGCGCGCTTCGACGACGGCGTCTACATGAACGCCGGCGCCGGCCGCATCGCGCAGTGGATGGTCACGATGGACTACCTGCGCGAGCTGGGCGTGCCCTACGAGGTCTTCACCAACGCGAACGCCGACGCGTACCTCTACAACGAGAAGACCGGGGCGACCCCGGGCCGCCCCGTGCGCTACCGCACCGCCAAGGCCGACGTCTTCGGCTACACCTCCGAGCTGCTGAGCCACGCCACCGACCAGGGCGCCCTGGATCAGCGGCTCACCGCCGAGGACAAGGAGAACCTGCGGTCCTTCCTGCGCAGCTGGGGCTCGCTCAAGGCCGACGGCACGTACGCGGGCGGGGACAACCGCGGGTTCGCGACCTACCCCTCCGCCTGGAACGAGCACGGCACGCCGCTGCCCGGCCCCGGCACGGTCTCGGAGGTGCTCGCCTCGAAGGTGGGGCAGTACTTCCCGTTCGAGATCAACTGGGAGCAGTCGATGCTCATGTTCCAGCCCAAGGGCGGCATGGACACGACCTACCAGTACTTCGTGCGGGCCATCGGCAAGCAGAACGTGCACTTCGGCTCCCCCGTCACCGCCGTGGAGAACACGAGCCACGGCGTGCGGGTCACCTACACGCCCGGCCACGGCCGCCCCCGGCAGATCGAGGCCGACTTCGCGATCGTGGCGGCGCCGGCGGGCGTGATGCGCCGCTGGGACACGAACTGGGGCGCGGGCGTGGACGCCGCGCTCGGCGAGTTCTCGACCGGCTCCCCCGCGGGCAAGATCGGCCTGCAGTACCGGTCGCGCTGGTGGGAGGACGACCACCGCATCTACGGCGGCATCACCGAGACCGACATGGACCTGGCGCACGTCTGGTACCCCTCGTACGGGTACGGGGAGCGCAAGGGCCTCGTGGTCGGCTACTACAACACCGGCACGAACGCCCGGACCTACGCCGACCTCACGCCCCGGGAGCGCGAGCGGCGCGCCGTCGCGCAGGGCGTGAAGATCCACGGGGAGAAGTACCGCACGGAGCTGGAGTCGTCGTTCTCCATCGCCTGGCACAAGGTCCCCTACATCGAGGGCGCGTGGGCCTACCCGAACACGGAGTCCTCCGGGTTCAAGCAGCTCCAACAGGGTGCCGGTCGCGTCTACTTCGCGGGCGACTGGATGTCCGAGGTCTCCGCCTGGCAGCACGGTGCGTTCTGGTCCGCCCGGTACGCGGTCCAGGCCCTGCACGCGCGCGTCATGGCGAGCTGACGGCGGGACGACGGAGGCCCGGCACCCCTGGGGTGCCGGGCCTCCGTCGTGACCGTCGTGCGGGTCGGCTCAGAACCCGGCGTAGTTCGGCGCCTCGACCGTCATCTGCACGTCGTGGGGGTGGCTCTCCTTGAGCGACGCGGAGGTGATGCGCACGAACCGGCCCTTGGCCTGGAGCTCGGGGATGGTGCTGGCGCCGACGTAGAACATCGACTGGTGCAGCCCGCCGACGAGCTGGTGCGCGACGGTGTTCAGCGTGCCCTTGTACGGCACCTGCCCCTCGATGCCCTCCGGCACGATCATGTCGTCGCTGGTGACCTCGGCCTGGAAGTAGCGGTCCTTCGAGTAGGACTTCTTGCCGCGCGACGACATCGCGCCCATCGAGCCCATGCCGCGGTACGCCTTGTACTGCTTGCCGTTGACGAGGATCGTCTCGCCCGGCGCCTCCTCGGTGCCGGCGAGCATCGAGCCGAGCATGACGGTCTCCGCGCCCGCGACGAGCGCCTTGCCGATCTCGCCCGAGTGCCGCATGCCGCCGTCGGCGATGACCGGGACACCGGCGGCGCGCGCGGCCAGGGACGCCTCGTACACGGCGGTGATCTGCGGGACGCCGACGCCGGTCACGATGCGCGTGGTGCAGATGGAGCCCGGGCCGACACCCACCTTGATCGCATCCGCGCCCGCGTCCACGAAGGTCTGCGCGCCCTCCTTCGTCCCGACGTTGCCGCCGATCACCTGCACGTGGCGGGTGGCGGGGTCGGTCTTGAGCTTGCGGACCATGTCGACGAGCATCCGCACGTTGCCGTGCGCGGTGTCCGCGACGAGCACGTCGACGCCGGCGTCGACCAGCGTCGTCGCGCGCTCCCACGCGTCGCCGAAGTAGCCGATCGCCGCGCCGACGAGCAGGCGGCCCTGGCCGTCCTTCGACGCGTTCGGGAACTGCTCGGACTTCACGAAGTCCTTGACGGTGATGAGGCCGGCGAGACGGCCCTCCGCGTCGACCAGCGGCAGCCGCTCCAGCTTGTGCTTGCGCAGCAGCAGCGTGGCATCCTCGCGCGAGATGCCGGCCTGCCCGGTGATGAGCGGAGCGGGCGTCATGACCTCGGAGACCTTGGTCGTGGCCCACTCGGCGACCGGGGTGAAGCGCAGGTCGCGGTTGGTGACGATGCCGGTGAGGTGGCCGCCCGCGTCGACCACGGGGAAGCCGGAGATGCGGTACTCCCCCGCCCGCTTGTCGAGCTCCTCGAGGGTGGCGTCCGGCCCGATCGTCACCGGGTTGGAGATGATGCCGGTCTGCGTCCGCTTGACCAGGTCCACCTGGTACGCCTGGTCCTCGATCGACAGGTTGCGGTGCAGCACGCCGATGCCGCCCTGACGGGCCATCGCGATCGCCATCCGCGACTCGGTGACGGTGTCCATCGCGGCCGAGACGAGCGGCACGCGCAGGGAGATCTCGCGGGTGAGGCGCGAGGTGGTGTCGATGTCCGACGGGGCGAGGTCGGAGTACCCCGGCAGCAGCAGGACGTCGTCGTAGGTGAGGCCGAGGAATCCGAACGGGTCGTGCGCGGGCGAGGTCGAGTCCGTCATGACAGGAGTCTACGTTCTGGGCGGCCCCGTTATTCCGGCCCGTCCGGCCTTCGGGGCCCCGCCGTGGCGGACCTCACGTCACGGCTCGCCTCACGGATCACGTCACGACGGCGAGCGCCTCGTGCAGCATCGCGGTGAACGACCGCACCCGCTGCACGGTGGCCGCCAGCGGCAGCTCGCTCGCGGCGTCGTCCCGCCGCAGGCTCACGATGACCGGGAGCTCGGCGAAGCCCTCGTGCACCGCGTGGATGAGGTCCAGGTCGGGACGCCGCTGCGCCGTCGCGAGGACGAGCGCCGCCGGCCGCACCATCGTCACCAGCTCGAGCGAGCGGTGCGTGCTCGCGGGGCCGGTCACGATGCGCGCCGTCGCCCCCTTCGCCGTCAGGGCGGCGGCGAGGGCGTGCGCGGACAGCGGCACCACCTCGTCGGGGGCGGCGAAGATGAGCACGATCTTGCGCATCCGGCTCGGGTGGTTGGCCGGCGGGGCCCCACCCGCGACCATGGCGCGCTCGAACGCCTCGGTGAAGTCGCGCAGCGCGCGCAGGGCCGCCGTGGCGAGCACCACCTCGGGCACCGCACCCGGGCCGGCGAGCACCGTCCGCTGGGCGACGCGCTGCCAGGCCGGTTCCGCGATCTCGGTCCACCAGGCGGCGGGGTCGCCCTGCGCCGGGATGGCGAGCAGGTCGTCGCACCCGGCCTGGTCGTAGGCGAGGGCGGCGTCCACCACGGCCGACACCCGGCCGGAAGCGCTCCCACCGGGCACGTGACCGGGAGCCGCGGAGGCTCCTTCGCCGCCCCCGGGCAGGGCGCGGAGGTGGCCTCGCCCGCGCGGGGCGTCACCGTCGGCGGCAGGCGCCGGTCGCTCCGGGTCGGGCTCCGCGTCGTCGCCGTCGTCCGCCTCGGCACCGGCGCTTGCGGCCTCCTCGGTCGCCTCCTCGAGCTCCTCGACGCCCGCCTCGAGGGCGGCCTTCGCGGCGTCGACCGGCGCGACGCCCTCGAGCGTGAGCCGGCGCATGACGAGCAGGCGCGCCACGTCCTCGGGCGTGTAGCGGCGGTGCGATCCCGCGGTGCGGGCGGACGGGCCGAGCCCGTAGCGACGGTCCCACGTGCGCAGGGTCGCCGGAGCGACCCCCAGGCGCCTGGCGACCGCCGCGACGGCGAGGCCCGCGCTCGACGCGCGAGACCCGCCCCCGTGAGGAGCGGGTCGGGATGAGGTCATGGCGTCGATTCTGCCGAGAGGACCGGAGGGTCGCCACTGCTCCCCCGGGCGCGCCGCCGTAATGGTCGACGGCGCAGGTCAAAGCCGTTCAGATGCCAGGCGAACCCATTCAGCCACGGCCGTGAAGTTGAACACTGAATCATCGAATCCGGTCACGAAATCGGACCTTGAACAACTTCTGCACAACTTGTAGGTTGTTCGCCATGACGGAGATCTCGAGGCTTCCCGGTCCGGTGATGGAGCTGTGGGAGTGGCAGTACCAGGGCTCCTGCCGCGACGCGGACGACACGTTGTTCTTCCACCCCGAGGGTGAGCGCGGTTCGACGCGTCGACGCCGGGCCGAGGCGGCCAAGGCGATCTGCCGCTCGTGCCCGGTGATGATGCAGTGCCGGGAGCAGTCGCTCCGGGTCCGGGAGCCCTACGGGGTGTGGGGCGGCCTCAGCGAGGACGAGCGCTCCGCGATCCTCGCCGGAAGCGCCCGCAAGACCGGCTGACAGCACGAAGGCCCCGCACCGACGACGGTGCGAGGCCTTCTGCGTGCTGGGCGTCGTCAGGCGACGACGACCGCGAGGATGTCGCGGGCGGAGAGGACGAGGTAGTCCTCCCCGGCGTACTTGACCTCGGTGCCGCCGTACTTGCTGTAGATGACCTTGTCACCGACCTTGACGTCGACGGGGACGCGGTTGCCCTTGTCGTCGAAGCGACCCTCGCCCACGGCCAGGACCTCGCCCTCCTGGGGCTTCTCCTTGGCGGTGTCCGGGATGACCAGGCCGGAAGCGGTCGTGGTCTCGGCCTCGATGGCCTTGACGACGATCCGGTCCTCGAGCGGCTTGATGGGGACCGACACGTCGGACCTCCTTGATTCGCGATGCGTGGATGGACTAGCTGATTGACCAGGTCGCGTCCGAGGGCTGGCCGTCGTCGCGGGTGCCGGTACAGCCTTGCGGTCGCTGACGACAAATCTAGGCAGGCGTTAGCACTCTGACAAGTCGAGTGCCAGAGGTCGGCGAGTCGTTCGCCCAGGGCGTCACCCGCGCGCCTGAGACGATGGCCCGATGGACCCCTCCTCCGTGAGCAAGCTGCTGAGCCCGGACGGGTGGGCGCTGGTCAACTCGCTGCCGCCCTACGACGAGAAGCAGGCCATGTCCCTGGCCACCCGGCTGCGGGCCGACGGCGTCGACCCCGACCTCGCGGCGGCCGCGCTCACCCAGTCACGGCTGCGGGCCAAGGCCCGCGCCAAGCTCGGCGACTTCGCGGACGGGATGCTCTTCACGCCCGACGGCGTCGAGCAGGCCACCCGGCTCGTGGTCGCGGCCCTGCACGCCCGCCGCTACCTCGCCGCCGGCGTCACCAAGGTCGCGGACCTCACCAGCGGGATCGGCGCCGACGCGCTCGCGTTCGCGGGCGTCGGCCTGCACGTGCTCGCGACCGACGTCGACGAGGTCACCGCCGCGCTCGCCACCGTGAACCTGCGGTACTTCCCCGAGGCCGAGGTACGGCACGCCGACGGCCTCGCGCTCGACCTCGCCGCCGAGGGCGTGGACGGCGTCTACGCCGACCCGGCCCGCCGCACGCGCGGGGGCCGGCGGGTGTTCGACCCGGCCGCCTACGCTCCCCCGCTCGACGCCGTGTGGGACCTGCGCGCGCAGGTCCCCGCCCTCGGGATCAAGGTGGGGCCCGGCATCCCGCACCAGGGGCTGCCCGAGGACGCGGAGACGCAGTGGGTCTCGGTGGACGGCGACGTCGTCGAGGCGGGGCTCTGGTTCGGGCCGCTCGCCCCCGCGGGGCCGGGACGGTCCGCGCTCGTGCTCGCGACGTCCGGCGGGACGACGACGTCGCGCACCCTGCGCGCCGACCGGCGCGCGGACGGCGACGGCGCCGAGCTCGTGCCCGACGTCGGCCCCGTCGGCGCCTACCTGTACGAACCGGACGGCGCCGTCATCCGCGCCGGGCTCGTGGCGCACGCCGCCGCCGAGCTGGGCGGGCGGCTGCTGGACCGCACCATCGCCTACGTCACGACCGACCAGCCCGCCCCGCCGCCCACGGACGGCACGGCGCCGCTGGCCGCCGGCTACCGCGTGCTCGACGTCATGCCGTTCAACCTCAAGCGGCTCAAGGCCTACCTGCGCGAGCGCGGCGTGGGCCGCCTCACGATCAAGAAGCGCGGCACCGCCGTGACGCCCGAGCAGCTGCGCGCCCAGCTCTCGCCGAAGGGCGACGCGGAGGCGACCCTCGTGCTCACGCGCGTCGCCGGCGCGCAGCACGTGCTCGTCGTCGAGCCGCTGCGCTGACGCGCGCCGGGCCCGCGGCGGCCCGTCCGACGAGACGCGGCCGGACCGACGCGCGGCCCGGCGTCCCCGCGTGGAAGCATGGCCCGCATGGTGCTGGAATTCGCCGCCTCCGAGCGGTCGAGCGTCGGGCTCGAGTGGGAGCTCGCGCTGGTCGACGCCGACTCGGGCAACCTGCGGCAGGTGGCGCCGGCCGTCATCGAGGCGGTGGCCGACGACGTCCGGCACCGCTACGTGAAGCCCGAGTTCCTGCGGAACACGGTCGAGGTGATCAGCGACGTGCGCCGTACGGTGCCCGAGGCGATCGCCGACCTCGAGCGCGGCATCGCCGCCATCCACGACGCCACCGGTCCCATGCGCGTCGACCTCATGGGCGCCGGCACGCACCCGTTCGCGCACTGGTCGCAGCAGAAGGTGACCGACAAGAAGCGGTACGCCACCGTCGTCGACCGGGCGCAGGTCGTGGGGCGCCAGCAGATCGTCTACGGCGTGCACGCGCACGTGGGCATCGAGGACCGCGCCAAGGTGCTGCCCATCGTCAACTCGCTGCTGGTGTACCTGCCGTACCTGCAGGTGCTGTCCGCGTCGTCGCCGTTCTTCGGCGGCGACGACACCGGCTACGCCTCGATGCGCACCATGATCTTCCAGCAGCTGCCCACCGCAGGGCTGCCGTACCAGTTCGGGGCCTGGTCCGAGCTGGAGCGGTACACCGCCGACATGCTGCACACCGGCGTCATCGACGACTTCACGGAGGTGCGCTGGGACGTGCGGCCCGCGCCGCACTTCGGCACGGTCGAGATGCGGATCTGCGACGGCACGTCGAACACGTTCGAGCTCGCCGCCCTCGGCGCCCTCGTGCACTGCCTGGTCGAGCACCTGTCGACCCTGCTCGACGAGGGACGCCCGCTGCCCACGATGCCGCCGTGGTTCGTGCACGAGAACAAGTGGCGCGCGGCCCGCTACGGCACCGACGCGATCATCATCCTCGACGACGCGGGCGAGGAGGAGCTCGTCACCGACGCCCTCCCCCGCCTGCTCACGACCCTCGAGCCCGTGGCGGACCGGCTCGGCTGCGCCGCCGCGCTCGACGGCGTGCGGGAGATCGTGCGCCGCGGTGCGTCGTACCAGCGCCAGCGCGAGGTGGCGCGCGCGCACGGCGGGGGCCCCGCGGCGCTGGAGGCCGTGGTCGCGTCGCTCGTCGCCGAGCTGCACGCCGGGCGACCGCTGCCCGCGGCGGGCTGACTACTCCTTCTCGAAGTCCCACACGATGAGGGTGGGCGTCCGGGCGTACGCCGCGTGGGCGGCCGCCTCGACCCACGGCATCATCTGCCAGATGTCGGGCGGCCTGGTCGGGTCCTCGAGCTCCAGGTCCGCGCCGGGGTCGAACGCGCCGTTCCCGGCGTGCGCGGCCGCGGTGTACTCCCGGCCGCCGTCGTCCTCGTCCGCGCCGCCGCCCGCGTACTCGCGGCAGAACCGCGGCGCCAGGCCCACGGGCAGGGCCGCCTGCAGGTACTCGCTGGTCGCGTGCTGCCAGTTCGGGATGTACCCGAACTCGCCGTCCGCCCCCTCGACCAGCGGGTAGAGGGGGGAGCCGACGAAGTAGCCGCGCGTGTCGGAGACGACGAGGCGCCCGCCCGGCCGCAGCACGCGCGACAGCTCGGCGAACACGGGACCCAGGTCCCGCACGTGGCACAGCGCGAGGGTGACCAGGACCAGGTCGGCGGAGGCGTCGGGGACCGGCAGGTCGTGCAGGTCCCCCTCGGCGAACCGCGCCCCCGGGACCTTGGTGCGGGCGACCGCGAGCATGTCGGGCGACGAGTCGACCCCGAGCACGTCGTGCCCCTGCTCGACCAGCCACTCCGTGTGCCGGCCCGTGCCGCACGCGGCGTCGATCGCCACGCCGCGGGGCAGCCCCTCCATGAGCGGCCGGACGAGCGGCTCCTCCATGCCCCAGAACCCGTTCGGGCCGTCGTAGCGGGGCGCCCAGTGCCGGTACCCGTCGCGGGTGGTGATCGGCGGGACGTCGCGGCCGTCACCGAACCTGTCGGCCGCGTCGAGCAGCGCGCGGACGTCGGCCAGCCGCGCCTCGACGAACGCCCGGTCGTGCTCCCCGGCGAACGCGCGCATCAGCGCCACGCCCTCCAGCCCGACGAGGTACGCGAGCGGGTGCTGATAGATGGCGGGGCGGTCGGTGTCCACGCCCGGGACGCTACCGAGGCCCGGGCGGCGTGCCGAGGCCTTTTCCGCCAGGCCCGACGCGGCGGGGTCAGACGGTGATCGTGGTCATCGGCATCGACGAGTCGACCGGGAAGTCGAAGCTCGACGGTGCCGCCCCGGCACGAACGACGGCGGAGCCCAGCGCGGCGATCATCGCGCCGTTGTCGGTGCAGTAGCGGATGGGCGGGATGCGCAGGTCGATGCCCGCCTCCGCGCACCGCTTCGCCGCCATGTCGCGCAGCTGGCTGTTCGCGGAGAAGCCGCCGCCCACGACCAGGGTCTCGACGTCGTGCCGCCGGCACGCGGCGATCGTCTTGGCCGTGAGCACGTCGGCGACGGCGGCGGCGAACGACGCGGCGACGTCGGCCTCGGGCACCTCGCGCCCGGCGTCGACGCAGGCCTCGATCCAGCGCGCGACGGCCGTCTTGAGGCCGGAGAAGGAGAAGTCGTAGGCGTGCTCGGCCTGGTCCTTCGCGGCGGTCAGGCCGCGCGGGAAGCGGATGGCCTCCGGGTCGCCCTCGCGGGCGAGCCGGTCCACGTGCGGGCCGCCGGGGTACGGCAGGCCGAGCAGGCGGCCGACCTTGTCGAAGGCCTCCCCCGCCGCGTCGTCGAGCGTGGATCCGAGCTCGGTGACGTCGGTCGCGACGTCGTCCACGAGCATCAGCGTGCTGTGGCCGCCCGAGACCACCAGCGCCATCGTGCGGCCGTCGAACGGGCCGTCGACGAGCTGGTTCACCGCGGCGTGCCCGATGACGTGGTTGACGCCGTACAGCGGCTTGTTCAGGCCGATCGCGAGCGCCTTCGCCGCGGACGCGCCGATCGTCAGCGGACCCACGAGCCCGGGGCCGGCGGTGACGGCGATCGCGTCCACCTCGGACAGGTCGACGTCGGCCTCGCCGAGCGCACGCCGGATCGTCGGGACCATCGCCTCCAGGTGGGCGCGGCTCGCGACCTCCGGGATGATCCCGCCGTAGCGCGCGTGCTCGTCCATGGAGCTGGCGACGGCGTCGACCAGGAGCTCGTCGCCGCGGACGAGCGCGACGCCCGTCTCGTCGCAGGAGGTCTCGATGCCGAGGACGAGGGGGTCGCCGACCCCGTGCGCGGATGCCATGGCCCCATGATCGCACCGGCACCACGGCGACCGCTCCGGTCACCTCTCCGGCACCGCCCGGACCAGCCGTAACACGATGGTGACACCGAACTCACCGCGGGGACACGTGGGCGTACTTGGGTTCATCTGAACCTAACCGGGCCTGGCCCACCGGGTTCGTCCGCACCTCATCGGGCCCACGGGCCACGGCCACGAAGGAGCACCATGCGTCCTCGAAGCAGCACGGGCACCACGCGTACCGGCACGCGTACCGGCACCACCCGACCTGTCGTCGCCTCGCTCGCCGTCGTCGCCGTCGCGGCCCTCTCGGCCTGCGGGGCACGGGTGGACGCGGCGAGCGGCGACGCCTCGGCCTCCGCGGCCGCGGGCTGCGTCGACACCTCGGGCGACACGGTCCAGATCGGCTTCCTCAACTCGCTGTCGGGCACGATGGCGATCTCCGAGCAGACCGTGCACGACGCGCTCCAGCTGGCCGCTGCCGAGATCAACGCGGACGGCGGGGTGCTCGGCAAGCAGCTCGAGGTCGTCTCCGAGGACGGCCAGTCGGAGCCCACGGTCTTCGCGGAGAAGGCGACCAAGCTCATCACCAGCGACTGCGTCGCGGCCGTGTTCGGCGGCTGGACGTCGGCGTCGCGCAAGGCCATGCTGCCGGTCTTCGAGGCGAACGACTCGCTGCTGTTCTACCCCGTCCAGTACGAGGGGCTCGAGGCCTCCGAGAACATCTTCTACACGGGCGCCACGACCAACCAGCAGATCGTGCCGGCCCTGGACTACCTCGCCGAGCAGGGCACGAAGTCCCTGTTCCTCGTGGGCTCCGACTACGTGTTCCCGCGCACCGCGAACAAGATCATCAACGCGTACGCCGAGGCGCACGGCATCGAGATCGTCGGCGAGGAGTACGCGCCGCTGGGCCACACGGACTTCTCCACCATCGTCAACAAGGTGAAGGCCGCCGGGGCCGACGCGGTGTTCAACACCCTCAACGGCGACTCCAACGTCGCGTTCTTCAAGGAGTACAACAACGCCGGCCTGTCCGCCGAGGACATGCCCGTCGTCTCCGTCTCGATCGCGGAGGAGGAGGTGGGCGGCATCGGCGTGGACAACATCGAGGGCCAGCTCACCGCCTGGAACTACTACCAGACGGTCGACAGCCCCGAGAACGACGCGTTCGTCGAGGCGTTCCAGGCCGAGTACGGCGACGACCGCGTGACGTCCGACCCGATGGAGGCGGCCTACACCTCGCTGTACCTGTGGAAGGCGATGGTCGAGAAGGCGGAGTCCTTCGACGTCGCGGACGTGCAGGCGGCCGCGGACGGCGTCACCTTCGACGCCCCCGAGGGCACCGTCGTCGTGGACGGCGACAACCACCACGTCGCCAAGACGGCGCTCGTCGGGCGCATCGGCGCGGACGGGCTCATCCACACCGAGTGGAGCTCCGAGGAGCCCATCGAGCCGGACCCGTTCCTCGAGGGCTACGACTGGGCCGACGGGCTCTCCTGAGCCGGGGGCGGCGGACACGACATGGACACCCTCCTCTCCCAGCTCTTCGCGGGCCTGAGCCTCGGCTCGGTGCTGCTGCTCGCGGCCCTGGGCCTCGCCCTGACGTTCGGTCAGATGGGCGTGATCAACATGGCCCACGGCGAGTTCATGATGGCGGGCGCCTACACGGCGTTCGTGATCCAGGGGCTCCTCGGCGACCCGGGCGCGAGCCTGCTCGTGTCGTTGCCGCTCGGCTTCCTCGTCGGCGGGGCGCTCGGGCTGCTGCTCGAGGCCACGCTCATCCACCGCATGTACCGGCGGCCGCTCGACACGCTGCTCGTCACCTGGGGCGTCGCCCTGCTGCTGCAGCAGGTGGCGCGGGACGTGTTCGGCGCCCCCAACGTGGACGTGGCCGCGCCCGGCTGGCTGTCGGGTGCGGTCACCGTCGGCGGCCTCGCGCTGCCGAAGACGCGCCTCTTCATCCTCGCGCTGGCGGTGACGTGCGTCGTCGTGCTGGCCCTCGTGCTGCGGGGCACGCCGCTCGGGCGCCGGATCCGGGCCGTGGTGCAGCACCGTGACCTGGCGGAGGCCTCCGGCATCTCGTCGCGGGCCACCGACCGGCTCACCTTCTTCGTCGGCTCCGGCCTCGCCGGGATCGCCGGCGTCGCGCTGACCCTGCTCGGCTCGGTCGGACCGACGCTCGGCACCGGCTACATCGTCGACGCGTTCCTCGTCGTCGTGGCCGGCGGCATCGGGCAGATCAAGGGCACGGTGATCGCCGCGACGGCGCTCGGCCTGATGCAGGCGTTCTTCGAGTACTCCACCACGGCGTCCGTCGCGAAGGTCCTCGTGTTCGTCGTCATCGTCGCGTTCCTGCAGGTACGACCCCAGGGCCTGGTCTCGGTCCGGACGAGGAGCCTCGCATGACGGGCACGAGCACCCGCACCGCACGGTTGTCCGCTCTCCTCCGCCCGGGCCGGGCACGCGCCCTGGCCGGGTTCGGCCTCGCCGCCGTCCTGCTCCTCGCCGTCGCGCCGGTGCTGCTCAGCCCGTTCCGGCTCGGCCTGCTCGGCAAGTTCCTGTGCCTGGCCATGGTGGCCGTCGGCATCGGCCTCGCCTGGGGCCGCGGCGGTCTGCTCACCCTCGGCCAGGGGGTGTACTTCGGCCTGGGCGCCTACGTCATGGCGATGCACCTCAAGCTGGCCGACGCCGGCCCCGGCGGCGTCCCCGACTTCATGCTGCTGTACGGCACCGGCGAGGTGCCCGGCTGGTGGGAGCCCCTGCGCTCGCCGGTCGTCGCCCTCGCCCTGGTGGTGCTCGTGCCCGCCGCGCTCGCCGCGGCCCTCGGCTGGGCCGTCTTCACGCGGCGCGTGCGGGGCGCGTACTTCGCGATCCTGTCGCAGGCCCTCGCCGCCGCGTTCGCCATCCTCCTGATCGGCCAGCAGCAGACGACGGGCGGCACCAACGGGCTGAACGGGTTCCGGTCGTTCTTCGGCTACGACCTCGCCGACCCGGTCAACCAGCGGATGCTCTACCTGATCGCCGCCGGGGTGCTGCTCGTCATGGTCGTCGTCGCCCGCCAGCTCATGGTGTCGCGGTTCGGCGAGGTCCTCGTCGCCGTCCGCGACCAGGAGGACCGGGTCCGGTTCCTCGGCTACGACCCGGCCGCCGTGAAGACCGTCGTCTACGTGGTCGCGGCCGTGATGGCGGCCGTCGGCGGGGCGCTCTTCGTGCCGATCGTGGGGATCGTCTCCCCCGCCGACGTCGGCGTCGTGCCGTCCATCGCCTTCCTCGTCGGCGTCGCCATCGGCGGCCGGGCGACCCTGCTCGGCCCGGTCCTCGGGTCCGTCGCCGTGAGCTGGGCGCAGACGTCGCTGTCCGAGCAGTTCCCCTCCGGCTGGATCTACCTCCAGGGGGCGCTGTTCGTCCTGGTCGTCGCGTTCCTGCCCGGGGGCCTGGCGTCGGTCGTGCCGATGCTGCGCCGCCGGCGTCGCGCCGCTCGCGGGGCGGAGCCGGCCGCTCCGGCCGCGCCGGACGACGCCCCGGCCTCCGACCTCCTGCCCGAAGGGAGCCGCGCATGAGCGAGCAGTCCGAGCAGACCGAGCAGATCGACCTCGCTGCCGCCGACGCGCTGCTGGGCGACGACACCGCCCGGTTCCGCCACGACTACCTCGAGGTGCGCGGCCTGCGGGTCGAGTTCGGCGGGTTCGTCGCCGTGCGCGACGTCGACCTCACCGTCACCCAGGGCGACCTGCGGTTCCTCATCGGGCCCAACGGCGCGGGCAAGACGACGCTCATCGACGCCGTCACCGGCCTCGTGCGGGCCGCCGCCGGATCGGCCCGGTTCGGCGGGACGGAGCTGCTGGGGAGGGCCACGCACCGCGTCGCCCGCGCGGGCGTGGGCCGCACGTTCCAGACCGCGAGCGTGTTCGAGCAGCTCACCGTGCTGCAGAACCTCGACATCGCCGCGGGCGCCCGCCGCCGGCCGACGACGATGCTGCGCCGTCGCCGGGGCGTCCCGGAGGCGGTCGAGCAGGCGATGGAGACGGTCGGCCTCGCGGCGCTGCGCGACGTCCCGGCCGGCGTCCTCGCGCACGGCCAGAAGCAGTGGCTCGAGATCGGGATGCTGCTGGTGCAGGACGCGCACCTGCTGCTGCTCGACGAGCCCGTCGCGGGCATGACCCAGGCGGAGCGCGAGGAGACCGGCGAGCTGCTGCGCCGGGTGGGCTCGCAGCGCGTCGTGGTGGTCGTGGAGCACGACATGGAGTTCCTGCGCTCGTACGCCGACTCCGTGACCGTCATGCACCAGGGCCGCGTCCTCGCGGAGGGGACGGTGGCCGAGGTGCAGCAGGACCCGGCCGTCGTCGAGGTGTACCTCGGTTCCCCGGCCGGAGACCGAGGCACGGCCGACGCCACGACCACGGAGGGACGCGCATGATGCTCGAGCTGAGCGGCGTGAGCACGGGATACGGCCGCACGGCCGTCGTGCACGACGTCGACCTCGCCGTCGCGGACGGCACGCTGACCGCCGTCCTCGGCCACAACGGGGCGGGCAAGACCACGCTCCTCAAGGCCGTGCTCGGCCTGCTGCCCGCACGGGCCGGGACCGTGCGCCTGGCCGGCGACGACGTCACGCGGTGGCCGACCCACCGGCGGGTGCGCGCGGGGATCGCGTACGTGCCGCAGGGCCAACAGTACTTCGGCCAGCTCACCGCCCGGGAGAACCTGCAGGTGGTCGCGGACGCCCACGGGACCGCCGGCCGTCGCCGCACCGACGACGCGCTCGACCTGTTCCCCGCGCTGCGCGAGCTGCTCGGCCGTCAGGCGGGGCTGCTGTCCGGCGGCCAGCGCCAGCAGCTCGCCATCGCCCGCGCGCTCGTCACCGGCCCTCGGCTGCTGGTGCTCGACGAGCCCGCCGAGGGCATCCAGCCGAACGTCGTGAGCGAGATCTACGCGGCGATCACCACGCTGACGGCGGAGGGCGGGCTGTCCGCGCTGCTCGTCGAGCAGCACCTCGGCTACGCCGTCGAGCACGCGGCCGAGTACGCCGTGCTGGCGTCCGGGCGCGTGACCCACCGGGGGGCGGGCGGCGGCGTCGACGCCCTCGCCGGCGCCCGCGAGGCGATGGCGCTGTGAGCCGCCCTGCCGTGCGAGCCGCCGTGCGAGCCGCCGTCCGAGCCGAGGAGGAACCGTGCACCTGACCCCCGCCGACACCGAGAAGCTGCTGCTCGCCGTGGCGGGGATGGTCGCGCGCGACCGCCTCGCCCGCGGCGTCCGGCTCAACCACCCCGAGACGGTCGCCCTGCTGTCGTGCTGGGTGATCGAGCGGGCCCGCGACGGCGCCGACGTCCCGACGCTCATGCAGGACGGACGCGAGGTGCTGGGCCGCGAGCAGGTGATGGACGGCGTGCCCGAGATGCTCGTCGACGTGCAGGTCGAGGCCACCTTCCCCGACGGCCGCAAGCTCGTCACGCTGCACCACCCGATCCCCTGACCCCGACCCGACTGGAGGACCCGTGTCCGCACACGCCACCGCCGGCCCCGGCGCCACCCGCGTCGCCCCCGGCCGCCTCGAGCTCAACGTGCGCCCCCCGCACGAGCGGCTGCGCCTCGTCGTGGAGAACACCGGCGACCGGCCGGTGCAGGTGGGCTCGCACGTGCACCTGCCCGACGCGAACGACGCGCTCCGCTTCGACCGCACCGCCGCGCACGGGTTCCGGCTCGACGTGCCGTCCGGCACCTCGCAGCGGTTCGAGCCCGGCGTGAGCCGGGAGGTCGACCTGGTGACGATCCGCGGGGCGCGGCGCGTGCCGGGCATCCAGCGGGGCAAGCACGACGACGGCGCACTCGGCGCCGTGCCGACCCCGCAGGCCGCGGAGTCGCACGAGGAGCAGGAGGACTGATGGTCTGGATCGACCGCGAGCGCTACGCGGCCCTGTACGGGCCCACCGTCGGCGACCAGCTGCGCCTCGGCGACACCGACCTGTGGATCGAGGTCACCGAGGACCGCACGGTCGGCGGCGAGGAGGCGGTGTTCGGCGGCGGCAAGTCCATCCGGGAGTCGATGGCGCAGTCCACCCGCACCCACGCCGAGGGCGCCCCCGACACCGTGATCACCGGCGTCGTCGTGCTCGACTGGTGGGGCGTGGTGCGGGCCGACGTCGGGCTGCGCGGCGGGCGGATCGTCGCGCTCGGCCGCGCGGGCAACCCGGACGTCGCGGACGGCGTGCACCCCGAACTGGTGATCGGGCCGTCCACGGACGTGATCTCGGGAGAGGGCCGCATCCTCACCGCCGGCGGCTTCGACCCGCACGTGCACCTGCTGTCGCCGTCGGCGCTGCACGAGGCGCTGGCCACCGGCATCACCACCGTCGCAGGGGGCGGCACCGGCCCCTCGGAGGGGTCGAAGGCCACCACCGTGACGCCCGGCGCCTGGCACCTGCGCTCGGTGCTGCGGGCGCTGGACCACCTGCCGCTCAACGTGCTGCTGCTGGGCAAGGGCAACACCGTCAGCGCCGCGTCCCTGGCCGAGCAGGCCCTGGCCGGGGCGGCGAGCTACAAGGTGCACGAGGACTGGGGCTCCACCCCCGCGGCCCTCGACGCCGCGCTGCGGGCCGCGGACGAGTGGGGCCTGCAGGTGGCGCTGCACTCCGACTCGCTCAACGAGGCCGGGTTCGTGCAGTCCACGATCGACGCGATCGACGGCCGGGGCATCCACGCGTACCACGTGGAGGGCGCGGGCGGCGGGCACGCCCCCGACATCCTCACGATCGCGAGCCTGCCGCACGTGCTGCCGGGGTCGACCAACCCGACCCTCCCCCACACCGTGAACACCGTGGCGGAGCACCTGGACATGCTCATGGTCTGCCACCACCTCAACCCCGCCGTCCCCGAGGACCTGGCGTTCGCCGAGTCGCGCATCCGGGCCTCCACGATCGCGGCCGAGGACGTGCTGCACGACCTGGGCGCTATCTCCATCACCTCCTCCGACGCCCAGGCGATGGGCCGCATCGGCGAGGTGATCACCCGCACCTGGCAGGTGGCGCACGTGATGAAGCACCGCCGCGGGCCGCTGTCGGGCGCCGAGCCGGCGGACAACGAGCGCGCCCGCCGGTACGTCGCGAAGTACACGATCAACCCGGCCGTCGCGCACGGCGTCGACGCCCACATCGGCTCGGTGGAGCCGGGCAAGCTGGCCGACCTCGTGCTGTGGGACCCCCGGTTCTTCGGGTTCCGGCCCGAGCTCGTGATCAAGGGCGGCGTCATCGCGTGGGCGGCGCTCGGCGACCCGAACGCGTCCATCCCCACCCCGCAGCCGGTGCTGCAGCGGCCGGCCTTCGGCGACGCGATCGGCGCCGACACCTCGCTCGCGTTCGTGGCGCCGGCGGCGATCGAGGACGGCCTGGCCGGGCGGCTCGGCCTGCGCCGCGACCTGGCCCCCGTCGCCCCCACCCGCGACGTCACCAAGGCCGACATGCGCAACAACGACGCGCTGCCGGAGATCGACATCCGCCCCGACACGTTCGAGATCCGCGTGGACGGCGACCTGGTGGAGCCCGCGCCCGCGGTCCGGCTGCCGCTGGCCCAGCTCTACTCGATGTTCTAGGGCCGCCCATGTCGTTCCTGTCCCCGCACCCCACCACGGTCGCGCTGCTGCTCGCGGACGCCCGCCTGCCCGGCGGCGGGCACGCGCACTCCGCGAGCCTGGAGCCGGCGCTGCGCGGCGGGATGCCGCCGGCCGACGTCGCCGCGTGGATGGTCGGGCGGGCGACGACGGTGAGCCTCGTGGAGGCCGGCACGGCGGTGGTCACCGCGCGGCTGCTTGCCGACGCCGAGCCCCGCGCGACCGCGGTCGACGACGACGGGTCCGCCGCCGGGGCCGTCGACGCGCCGGACGTCCGGGTCGACGGGGTGGTGCGCGCCTGGGCGGCGCGGACGCCCTCCCCCGCCCTGCGGGACGCGTCGCGCCTGCTGGGCCGCGGGTACCTGCGGGTCGCGCGCACGCTGTGGCCGGACAGCGCGGCGGTGCGCCTCGTCGTCCGCCACGACGCGGCGAGCCGTCGCCGGGAGAGCGCAGGGCACGTCGTCCCGCACGGCACCGGCGCGCTGCCGCGCGCCGTCGTGCTCGGCGCGATCTGCGCGGCCGCCGGTCTCCCGCCTGCGGACGTCGTCCGCCTGACCGTCTACGACGACGCCCAGACGGCGGCGTCGGCCCTGCTCAAGCTCGAGCCGTTGGACCCGCTCGCCCCGGCGAGGTGGGTCCTGGACGCGTGCGCCGCCGCGGAGGAGCACGTGCTCCGCGTCGCGGCGTGCGCCACCCCGGAGGACATCCCGGCCTCCGGCGCCCCGTTGACCGAGGGCTGGGCCGAGGCCCACGCCCTCACGACCCAGAGGTTGTTCCGTGCCTGAGACCACTCCCCCCGCGACCCCTGCGACCCCCGCCCGCGCCCTGCGCCTGGGCGTCGCCGGCCCGGTCGGCGTCGGCAAGTCCTCCCTGATCGCGACCGTGTGCCGCGCGCTGGCCGACGAGCTGCGGATCGGCGTCATCACCAACGACATCTACACCGACGAGGACGCGCGGTTCCTGCGCTCCGCGGGCGTCCTGGACCCCGAGCGCATCCGCGCGGTCGAGACCGGCGCCTGCCCGCACACCGCCATCCGCGACGACGTCACGGCGAACCTCCTCGCGGCGGAGGACCTCGAGCGCGACTTCGCGCCCCTCGACCTCGTGGTCATCGAGTCGGGCGGCGACAACCTCACCGCCACGTTCAGCCCGGCGCTGGTGGACGCGCAGATCTTCGTGCTCGACGTCGCGGGCGGCGGCGACGTCGCGCGCAAGGGCGGGCCCGGCATCGGCCGCGCCGACCTGCTCGTGGTCAACAAGACCGACCTCGCGCCGTACGTGGGCGTGGACGTCGAGCGGATGGTCGCCGACGCGTCCGCCGCCCGCGAGGGCCGCGCCGTCGTCGCGCTGTCGCGCACCGACGACGCCTCCGTCGCCGCGCTGCGCGCGTGGCTCCTGGGCGTCCTGGAGCGGTTCCGCGGCGGCGAGCACGTGGCGCAGGACCCCGGCCCGATGGCGCCGCACTTCCACGCCGACCCCGACGGCGGGGGCGTCCTGCACAGCCATGACGACGGCGACCGGTCGCACGGGCACGAGCATGCGCACACCCACGCGCACTGAGGCGCGCCGCACGCTCGTCGAGGTCCTCCCGGGCGCCGTGCCGGGCGCCCCCGTGCGCGTGCGCACCCGGGACGGCCTGCTCGCCGCGCGGACCGTCGCGCGCGCCGCGGCCCGCGCGGAGGTGGCGCTGGTCGCGACCGGGGCGGTGCTGCTCGGCGGCGACCACGTGACGGTGCAGGTGCGCGTGGCCGACGGGTGCGCGCTGACCCTCACCGACGTCGGCGGCACGGTCGCGTACGACGGCGAGGGCGTGCCGTGCCGCTGGGACGTCGAGGTCCACCTCGGGCCCGGCGCGCGGCTCGACTGGGAGGGCCTGCCGTTCGTCGTGTCCACCGGCGCGGACGTGACCCGGTCGACGGACGCCGTCCTCGGCGCCGGCGCACGGCTGCGGCTGCGCGAGACCATCGTGCTGGGACGCGGCGGCGAGCGCGGCGGCCGCGTGGTGCTGCGCTCCTGCGTGCGCGACGACGAGGGGCCCCTGCTCGTCGAGGAGGTCGTGGCCGAGGGCGACCGTCCCGTGCCGGGGGTGCTGGGCGGGACGCGCGTGGTCGACACGGTCACCGACCTGCGCGGCACGGGCGACGACGACCCCGTCGGTGACGCCGATGTCGGTGCCGACGCCGGCACGGATGCCGGCGGGCCCGGGGCCGACGGCGCCGTGACGCTGCGCCTGGAGCGCGGCGGCACCCTGACCCGCTGGCTCGGGCCCGCCGCTCATCTCAGACCGTTGCACCGGTCTCATCCCGTACCGGCCCGTGACGTCCCGGAGCCGCCCGTACCGCCCGTCGCACGTCTGGAGCACGTATGACCCGGACCGCCCTCGTCGTCGCCGCCCTGCACGTCGTGGGGATCGGCGGCCTCGCCGCCACCCTCGCGCTGGACGGCGGGTCCGGCGCGATCACCCTCGTCATGGCCCTCACGGCGTACGGGCTCGGCCTGCGGCACGCGTTCGACGCCGACCACATCGCCACGATCGACAACACGACGCGGCGGCTCGTGCGCGAGGGGCGCGACGCCCGCGGGGTAGGCCTGTGGTTCTCGCTCGGCCACTCGACGGTGGTCGTGGGCGCCGCGCTGCTGCTCGCCGTCGGCGTGCAGGCGCTGGCCCCGGCCCTCGAGGACGAGTCGTCGCCCTGGCGCCGGTTCACCGGCGTGTGGGGGCCCGTGGTGTCGGGCACCTTCCTGCTGACGATCGCCGTGGTGAACGTGCTGCTGCTGCGTCGCGCGCTCCGCGGCGCCGGCCACCACCACCACGACCTCGACGCCGTGGGCGGCCCGGTCTCGTGGGCGCTGCGCCGGTTCGCCTGGGCCACCGACCGGCCCGGGCGCATGTACGGCGTGGGGCTCGTGTTCGGGCTCGGCTTCGACACCGCCACGGAGATCGGCCTGCTCGCCATGACGACGTCGACGGCCCTCGGTCAGGTGCCCTGGTACGCGCCGCTGCCGCTGGCGGTGCTGTTCGCCGCGGGGATGTCGCTGCTCGACTCCGTGCAGGGCTCCGCCGCCCGGCGCGCGTACGCCCAGGCAGGCGTCGGCGCGGGGCGGGGCCGCCTGCGCTACGACGTGCTGGTCACCGGCGTCTCCGCGGCGGCCGCGGTGGGCATCGGAGGCGTGACCCTGCTGCAGGTGGCCGCGGAGCACGTGCCCGCGCTCGCCGGGGTGCCGGGCGCGTCGGTCGGCCTCGAGCCGTACGGCCTGGTGCTCGCCGGGGTGCTACTGGTCGCGTGGCTGGTCGCCCTGCTCCGCCTCCGCCAGCCGCGCGTCGAGGCCTGACAGCACGTCCCGCCCCCGGGACGACAGGTGGACGCGGACGACGCGACGGTCGAAGGCGTCCACCTCGCGGTACACCAGCGCGCGGGTGACGAGCGCGTCCACGCGGCGCCCGAGGGTCGCCTTGTCCATGACCGTGGCGGCGCGCAGCTCGGACATCGTCGCGCCCGGACGGCGCCGCAGCGCGTCCAGCACGAGCCACTCGTCGAGGGTGCAGCCCGCCGGTGCGAGGGCGTCGGACGCGCGACGCGCGGCGCGTCGCCCGGCCACCACGGAGCCCCGCAGCTCGGCCGCGGGACCCGCCCCGGACGCGTGCGCACCGAGGCTCGCCGTGGGGCTCTCCGACCGCGTCGACGTCCGCATGCTGACCCGCCTTCCCTCGCCCTCGTACACTACCGGCCATCACAGGCCGGGGCCCGGACCAGGGT
This sequence comes from Isoptericola sp. NPDC056605, assembly GCF_042792795.1. Taxonomy (NCBI): domain Bacteria; kingdom Bacillati; phylum Actinomycetota; class Actinomycetes; order Micrococcales; family Promicromonosporaceae; genus Isoptericola; species Isoptericola sp. NPDC056605. The sequence goes on from NZ_JBHTVT010000024.1 coordinate 55,072, forward strand.
CCCTCGCGCGGACGGGACGTCATGTCGGACTTCGTCGTCGGCGTCCTGCTGCACTTCCAGGGGCCGGGCGGGATCTACGGCCCCTCGTGCCAGGCCGTCACGGAGCTCGCGGTCGCCGAGCTCAACGCCGCGGGCGGCATCCTCGGTCGCCCGGTGCGCGCCGAGCTGCTCGACGCCGGCCAGCCGGTCGACCGGCTCCGCCGGCGCCTCGGGGCGGCGCTCGACGGCGGGCGCCTGCACGCGCTCACCGGGTGGCACACGTCGGCGGTGCGGCGCGCCGTCGTCCCCCTCGTGCAGCGCCGCGTCCCCTACGTCTACCCGGCGGCGTACGAGGGCGCGGAGACGCGCCCCGGGCTCTACGTCACCGGGGAGGTGCCGTCGGCGCAGCTCTTCCCCGCGATCGAGCGCCTGCGGGCCGAGGCGGGCACGCGCCGGTGGTTCGTCGTCGGGGACGACTACGCCTGGCCCCGGGGCACGTACGCGGCGCTGGCGCCCCAGCTGGCCGGGCTCGGCGCGGGGTTCGCGGGCGCGCGCTTCCTGCCGGAGCAGGGGGCGAGCCATGCGCAGCTGGCGGCCACGCTCGAGGAGGTGGAGCGCTCGGGCGCCGAGGGCGTGCTGCTGCTGATGGTGGGGCAGAACGGGGTGCGGTTCAACCGCCTGTTCGCCCGGCGCGGCCTGCACGAGCGGGTGGTGCGGCTCAGCACCCTCATGGAGGAGAACATGCTCATGGGCAGCGGCGCGGGCGCGACGGCGAACCTGTACTCGGCCGGCGGCTGGTTCCGCAGCCTCGCGACCGGCGAGGCCCTCGACCTCGTGGGCCGCTACACCGCGCACCACGGGCTGCACGCGCCCGCGATCGGCGCCGCCGCGGAGGCCTGCTACGAGGGGATCCTCGCGCTGCGGTCGATCGTCGAGCGTGCGGGCAGCGCCGCCGTCGCCGCGACCGACCGCTCCGTCGACGGGCTCGCGTACGAGGGGCCGCGCGGCCTCGTCCGGTTCCACGGCAACCACGCCGAGCAGCGGCTCTACCTCGCACGCGCCGACGGGTTCGACTTCGAGCCGCTCACGGCGTTGTGACCCCTGTGGGGCACGTCACGGCCGGAGCCGGAATCATGCGTCTGCATCTATGTGTTCCGGCAATCATGACCGAGACCCTCACGCACCCCTCCACGTCCCTCGCCGTCGGCGACGACGTGGCGGACCTCCTGTTCCGCGCCGCCCGCACCACCTCGCTCTTCACCGACGAGCCCGTCACCGACGAGCAGCTCACCTCCGCCTGGGACCTGGCGAAGTTCGGCCCGACGGCGATGAACACGCTGCCGCTGCGCGTGCTGGTGCTGCGCTCGGGCGACGCCCGCGAGCGCCTCGTGGCCCACATGGGCGACGGCAACAAGGACCGCGTCGCCGGCGCGCCGGTCTCCCTGGTGCTGGCCGCGGACCCGGCCTTCCACCAGCACCTCGACACCCTCTTCCCCGCCTACCCGGGCATGAAGGAGCAGCTGGAGCCCGCCGCGGAGGTCCGCGAGCAGATGGCCCGCAACAACGCCCTCATCCAGGCCGGGTACCTCATCGTGGGCCTGCGGGCCGCCGGTCTCGCCGCCGGCCCGATGAACGGCATGGACTTCGACGGCGTCGACACCGAGTTCTTCGCCGAGTCCGGCTGGAAGTCGTTCCTCGTCATCAACGTCGGGCACGCCGAGGGCGAGGGCTCGCCCTACCCGCGCGGCCCGCGCCTCTCCTTCGACGAGGTCGCGCAGGTCCTCTGACCGCGACCCCACGACGCACGAACGGCCCGGCCCCTCAGGGCACCGGGCCGTTCGTCGTCCGGCTCGCGCCTACGGGTGCAGCACGATCTTCCCGACGTGCGCCCGGCGGGCCAGCTCCTCCTGCGCCCGCGCGGCCTGCTCCAGCGGGAACGTCGCCGCGACCACGGGCTCGATCGCGCCGTCGCGCGCCAGGCCCATGAGCAGGTCGAAGTGCGCGCGCGTGTGCATCGACGAACCGACGACCTGGGCGTTGTGGAGGTACAGCCGGCGGACGTCGAACGCCACCTCGTGCCCGCCGAGCGCCCCGGCGACGACCCACCGGCCGCCCTCGCGCAGCAGCGGCAGACCGTCGCCCAGCAGGTCGCCCGCGACCACGTCGAGGGCGACGTCGACGCCGTCCGGGGCCGCGGCGCGGACCTGCTCGACGACGTCCTGCGCCCGGTCCACGACGACGTGCGCGCCCGCCTCCCGCACCGAGTCGATCTTCGTGCCGCTGCTGACGGCGAGCACGCGCGCCCCGCGGGCGCGGGCGAGCTGGACGAGCGCGAGCCCGACGCCGCCGGAGGCCCCCGTGACCAGCGCGGTCTCGCCCTCCCGCAGCCCGCCGCGCTCGATCATGCCGAGCGCGGTGCCGTAGGCGGTGGGCAGGGTCGCGAGCTGGTCGTCCGTGAGGGGCGATCCCGTCATGTCGTGCACCTGGTCGGCGGGCGCCGTCACGTACCGGGCGTACCCGCCGTCCCGTTCGCTGCCCATGAGGCCCACCGGGTGGGCGTCCCGGCCGGCAGCGTCGTAGCTCGCCGGGTCGACCACGACCCGACGCCCGACGAGGCCCGGGTCCGACCCGGCGCCGACGGCCACCACCTGCCCCGCCACGTCTGCTCCCTGCGTCCGCGGGAAGTCGACGGGGCCGCGCCAGCCCGACAGGGCCGTCGGGTCGCCCGGCCTGCCGTAGGCACCCTCCCGGGTCCACAGGTCGGTGTTGTTCAGCGCCACCGCGGTCACACGGACCAGGGCTTCTCCCGGTCCGGGCGCCGGGACGGCGACCTCTTCCACCTGAAGGACCTCCGGGCCCCCGTGCCGGTGGATCCTGACCGCGTGCATCGTCTCGGGCGTGCTCATCGCTCGACCTCCCGTGTATACAGATCGGTATACATGCGACGCTAACACGGCTCCCGGGGAGCACCGGGAAGGACGACGACGCTAGGGCCGCCCGCCCGTGGCCACCGGGCGCGACGGGTCGTTCGACCACTGCGACCAGGAGCCCGCGTACAGGGCGGCGGGGATGCCCGCGCACGCCAGCGCGGCGATCTCGTGCGACGCCGTCACGCCCGACCCGCAGTAGACGCCGACGGCGAGCACGGCGTCGTCGCCCTCGTCGGTCGCGCTCAGGCCCAGGTCGGCGAACCGGCCCTGGAGCGCCTCCTCGTCGAGGAACGTGCCGTCCTCGCGCAGGTTCTCCGCGGTCGGCGCGCTCACGGCGCCGGGCACGTGGCCCGCCCGCGGGTCCACCGGCTCGGTCTCGCCCCGGTACCGCTCGGCGGCCCGCGCGTCCAGCAGGGTCCCGGTCTCGGCCAGCTCCGCCGCGTCGTCGGCGTCGAGCACCGGCAGGTGCCCCGGTCGCACGACGAGGTCGCCGGGCGCGTGGACGACGTCGCCGCTCTCCAGCGCCAGGCCCGCACGCACCCAGGCGGGCAGCCCGCCGTCGAGGATGCGCACGTCGTCCACGCCGAAGAAGCGCAGCAACCACCACGCCCGCGCCGCGGACGTGCCACCCACGGTGTCGTACACGACGACGCGCGACGTGGTCCGCAGCCCCCACGCCCGCGCGCTGCGCTGGAACGAGGACGCCGAGGGCAGCGGGTGGCGCCCCTCCTCCGGCGACGCCTCCGCGGCGAGCTCGGACTCCAGGTCCACGTAGACGGCGTCGGGCAGGTGGCCCTCGAGGTAGCGCTCACGGCCGTCCGTCATGCCCAGCGCCCAGCGCACGTCGAGCAGCACCGGCGCGCCGTCCGCGGGGTCGGGCCCGGCGCTGAGCCGCAGGTCCGCCGCGAGCTCCGCGACCGAGACCAGCACCCGCGAGCGCGGCGTGTCCTCGCGGGTCACGACGCCGCCCCTCGTCGCGCGTGCGGGTCGCGCAGGTCGAGGCGCATCGTGTACGCGTCCTTGTCCTCCGGCTGGTAGTACCTCTTGCGCAGCCCGATCCGCTCGAAGCCGTGCCGCTCGTAGAGCGCGAGCGCCGGCTCGTTGTCGACGCGCACCTCGAGCAGGACAGCCTCCGCGCGGAGCTTGCGCGCGCGCTCGACGAGCGCCTCCATCAGGGCGCGCCCCACGCCGTGCCGCTGGTAGTGCGGGTCCACACCGATCGTCATGACCTGCGCGACGTCGCCGTCGAACCACAGCCCGGCGTACCCGACCACCGGCTTCGGCCCGACTCCGTACACCGCGACCGCGTCCGGCCCCGCCGGCTCGGCGACCACGTACCAGCGGCCCAGCGCGGCCAGCTCGTCGGCGAGCATCCCGTACGTCCACGCCCCCGCGCCGAACAGCACCCGCTCGAGCTGGAGCACCCGGTCGAAGTCCGCGCTGGCCAGCGGGCGCAGCCGGCACGACGGCGCGTACACCTGCTGCACGGTGCGGGGCAGCCCCTCCTGCGCGGGCCGCTCGGGCCCGTCGGCGACCGGCTCGGTGGTCGGCTGCTCGGTGGTCATGCCGGGCTCCCGGTGGCGGGCACGAGACGTGCCGGCGCGGGCTCCTGCACGTCGGGACGGCGCAGGTACAGCGGCTCGGTGGGCAGCTCCTCGCCGGCGGCGCGGCGGGCGAGCGCGAGCCGTGCCAGCACCGCGGCGTCCGGGACGAGCGGGGCGTCCTCGTCGGCGGGCAGGTGCTCCGGGTACAGGGTGGCGCCCTCCCCCACGACGACCAGGCGGCCGCCGTCGGCGGGCGCGTCCGCGAGCCGCGCGGCGACGTCGGCGGCCTTGTCCACCCCCGGGCCGGCCAGGGTCTCGACGACGGGGACCCCGTGCGGGCCCTCGTGCGCGACGACGCGGTAGTGCGCCCAGTAGACCTCCTTGCGGCGGGCGTCGGTCGCGACGAGCACCTCGTCGCCCGGCGTCAGCCCCAGGTCGGCGACGGCCTGCACCGCGACCGCGTCGACGCTCGGCACGCCGAGCACGTCGATCCCCAGGGCCAGGGCCAGCGTGCGCGCCGTGACCAGTCCCACGCGCAGGCCGGTGAAGGGCGCGGGCCCGGTGCCCACGGCGACGGCCGTGAGGTCCGTGCGGTCCAGGCCGGCGTCGGCGAGCACCGCGTCGACGAGCGGGGCCAGCGACTCGGCGTGTCGGCGGCGCTCGTCGGCCGACCGCGCGGCGAGCCGGGCGCCACCGGGGTCGACGAGCGCGACGGAGACGGCTGCGGAGGTGTCCAATGCGAGAACTGCCACGGCCTCAGCCTACGTTTCCCGCGGCCCGGCCGGGGGAGTCGCCGTCCGTGCTGGATCCCTCCGGCGGGGTCAGCGCGCGGTGAGGGCGTCCAGGTCGACGTCGGCCCAGCGGGGGCCGACGCCGCGCAGCGTCGCGTGGCGCGTCCCGGCGCCGGGGTCGGCCTCCACGTCGGCGTCGTCGGCGGCGGCGTCACCGTCGTCGCCGTCGGCGGAGGCCGCGGTGCCGCGTGGGCGCTCCAGGTCGATCTCGAGCCGGTCGTCGGTGAGCGCCTCGGCCAGCCCGCGACCCCACTCGACGACGGTGACGGACTCGTCGAGCGACGAGTCCAGGTCGAGCGCGTCGAGCTCGCCCAGGCCGCCGAGCCGGTAGGCGTCCACGTGCACCAGCGCCGGGCCGCGGGAGCCGTCCTCGCGCGGCAGCGGCGGGTGCTCGCGCGCCACGATGAACGTGGGCGACGCCACCTGGCCCCGGATGCCCAGCGCGGCCCCCAGGCCCTGGGTGAGCGTCGTCTTGCCCGCCCCCAGGTCCCCCGTGAGGATCACCAGGTCGCCCGCCCTGAGCACCCCGGCCAGGGCCGCCCCCAGCGCGCGGGTCGCCTCCGCGTCCGGCAGGTCCGTCTCGGTCCGCACGACGACGTCGCTCACCGCTGCACTTCCTTCCAGGTCTCCGTGTCGGTCGCGTCCAGGCCCGTGTACACGCGCACCGCGCGCGCCCCGATGCCCGTGACGATCTCGTAGCTGATGGTGCCCGCCGCGCGGGCCCAGTCCTCGGCGTTCGGCAGCGTGACGCCACGTGCGGCGCCGCGCTCCACGCCGTCGGACGCGCCGAACAGCGTGACGACGTCGCCGGCCCGCTCGGTCGCGTCGGGTCCGAGGTCGAGCACGAACTGGTCCATGCACACCCGCCCGGCCACGCGCAGCACCCGGGCGGACTCCCCGCTCCCGACGCCCACCGGCCCGCCGACACCGAGGCTGCCGCCCGACGCGTGCCGCTGGATGCCGTCCGCGTAGCCCAGCGGCACGACCCCCAGCCGGGTGTCGCGCGGCGTCGTGTAGTGGTGCCCGTACGACACCCCGTGCCCGGCCGGCACGTCCTTGACCGTGGCGAGCCGGGCCTGGAGCGTCATCGCGCCGCGCAGCCCGTGGTCGCCGGGCGCGGCGAGCTGCGGCACGGGCGAGTGCCCGTAGACCGCGATGCCGGGGCGGACGAGGTCGTAGTGCAGCCGGGGGTCCGTGAGCACGGCGGCCGAGTTCGCGAGGTGCCGCACCTCGAGCGCCGCGCCGGAGGCCTCGACGACGGCCACCGCGGCGTCGAACGCCGCCGCCTGGAGCGCGATCGACGGGTGCCCGGGCTCGTCCGCGCACGCCAGGTGCGACATCACGCCCACGACCCGCAGCACGCCCTCGGCCTCGAGCGCGGCCGCCCGGCGCACGACGTCCGGCAGGTCGGCGGGCATGATCCCGCTGCGGCCGAGGCCGGTGTCGACCTTGAGGTGCACCCGCGCCGGTTCGCCCGCGGCTCGCGCCCCCGCGGCCACCTCGTCGAGCGCCCACGGGGCCGCGACCCCGACGTCCACGCCGGCGGCCACGAGCCGGTCGAAAGGCGCCCCCGGCGTCGCGAGCCAGGTGAGCACGCGCGCGTCCGCGGCCGTCACGCCGCCGGCGCGCAGCGCGAGCGCCTCGGCGGGCACCGCCGTCCCGAGCCACGTCGCACCGCCCGCGAGCGCCGCCCGGGCCACCGGCAGCATCCCGTGCCCGTACCCGTCGGCCTTCACCACCGCCATCACCGCCGCGCCCGGCGCGTGCCCGGCCAGGGCTCGCACGTTGTCGCGCACGGCGGACAGGTCGACGACGGCGCGCGCCAGCGCATGGTCGGGGAAGTCGTCGGGGACGTTGTCGGCATGCGGCAGGTCGGCCGGCGCGGCGGGGACGGTGTCGGTCGGGACCTCGGACGGGACCTCGGTGCTCACGGTCATCGATTCTCTCACCGCGGGCCGTCCCCCCCCGCCGTCGCCCGTGCCATCGCCCATGCCGTCGCCCATGCCATCGCCCGGCCACGCCGCGAGACGACGCCGGGAGCGGAACTCCCGGGGCTCGCCGCTGAGGGGGTCGACGAACGCCAGCGAGCGGGCGAGCAGCTGCAGCGGCCGGTCCGGGTCGTCGGGCGCGTCCTCGCGCAGCACCGGCCAGAACGGGTCGTGCAGCAGCGGCAGCCCGAGCGAGGCCATGTGCAGGCGGAGCTGGTGCGTCTTGCCGGTGCGCGGCTCGAGCCGGTAGAGCCCGAGGCCGCGGGCGTCGTCGCGCGCGACGAGCGTCACCCGTGACTCGGCGTTCGGCTCCCCCGGCTCCTCCTGGGCGCGCACCACGCCCCGGTGCTTGACGATGCGCGAGCGGACCGTCGTCGTGCCCTCCCGGTCCAGCTCCGACTCCAGCACCGACCCGGGCGCCGGCAGGGGCGCGACCGCCTCGTAGACCTTCCGCACCGCGCGGTCCTGGAACGCCGTCTGGTACGCCCCGCGCACCTCGGGCCGCACGGTGAGCACCAGCACGCCGGCGGTGGGCCGGTCGAGCCGGTGCGCGGGCACCAGCCCGGGCAGGTCGAGCGTCGCGCGCAGGTGCACGAGGACCGTCCGGGTCACCCACCGCCCGCGCGGCATCGTCGCGACGAGGTGCGGCTTGTCGACCACCAGGAGGTCGTCGTCGCGGTGCAGCACCTCGATCTCTCCGAGGGCCGGCACCTCGGGCTCGTCGGCGGGCGGGTCGCGGTACAGGTAGAGGAAGCCGCGCGGCTCGTACGGGGTGGCGTGGTCGACGACGGCGCCCGCGCCCGTCACCACCTCGCCCGCGGCGAGCTTCTCCCGCAGCCGGGCGGCGTCGGCGACGTCGTGGCCGAAGCGCTCCAGCAGGTACTGCGCCGCCGTCGCGTAGCGGGCGACGGCCTCCGCGTCGTGGGGCAGCACCAGGCGCGTGGGGTTGAGGCCGTCCCGCACGGGCAGGGGCGGGACGTGCTTGCGCGGGCGGTGTTCGCGCGATCCTGGTGGCACCGGACCATTGTCGCGCGCGGCATGATGGCCCGTATGAGCCTCTACGACATCCCGTTCGAGAGCATGGACGGCACGACGACGACGCTCGCGGAGCACCGCGACGACGTCGTGCTGGTGGTCAACGTCGCCTCGCGCTGCGGGCTCACCCCGCAGTACGAGGCGCTCGAGCAGCTGCAGAAGACGTACGCCGACCGCGGCTTCACCGTGATCGGCTTCCCGTCCAACCAGTTCCTCCAGGAGCTCTCCAGCGACGAGAAGATCGCCGAGTTCTGCTCCACCACCTACGGCGTCACGTTCCCCGTGGTCTCCAGGATCCGCGTGAACGGCCGGCACACGCACCCGCTGTACGCCGAGCTGAAGAAGACGGCCGACGCCGGCGGGCACGACGGCCGCATCCGGTGGAACTTCGAGAAGTTCGTCGTGCTGCCCGGCGGCGACGTGCACCGGTTCTCCCCGCAGACCGTCCCCGACTCCCCCGAGATCGTCGGCCTCGTCGAGAAGGCGCTGCCCAGGTAGCCCGGGCCCGTCGCGGCCGGCTATCGAGCCCCCAGCAGCGCGGCGACCTCGCCGGGCACCGCCGTCGCGACGTCGAGCGCCGCCACGGGCCCGCCCGGGACGGCGCGGTGGGCGGCGCGGCCGTGCACCAGCGCGGCCGCGGCCGCGACCTCGGCCGCGAGCGCCGGGTCCTCGACGACGTCGCGCGAGCGCGCCGCGAGCATCGCGCCGAGCACCCCGGCGAGCACGTCGCCCGCGCCCGCGGTGGCCAGCCAGCCGGGCCCGTCGGCCTGCGCCCACGCGCCGCCCGGGCCGACGACGACGGTCACGCCGCCCTTGAGCAGCACCGTCGCGCCGGTGAGCTCGTGCGCCCTGCGCGTCCACCGCAGCGGCTCGGCCTCGACGTCGGGCCGGCGCACGTCCTCGCCGCGCGAGCGCAGCAGCGCCGTCAGCTCGCCCGCGTGCGGGGTGAGCACGAACCACGCCGGGACGCGCTCGTCGAGCAGGCCCAGCCCGCCGGCGTCGACGACCGCGGGCACGGGGCCTCCCGCCGTCCCGGCGAGCCGCCCGGCCGCCGCCGCGAGGCCCGCCCGCCCCCGCTCGTGCTGGCCGTCGTCGAGACCGTCGGCCTCCCCCTCGTGGGCGGCCTCCGGCCCGCCGGGGACTCCCGGCCCCACCACCCACGACTGCACGCGGCCGGGCGCGGTGACGACCTCGGGCCGCGCGGCCAGCACCGCACGACCGACCGCCTCGGAGCCGCGGTAGCGCACCATCCCGGCGCCGGTGCGCACCGCCGCGGTCGTGGTGAGCACGGCCGCGCCGGGATACGTCGCCGTGCCCGCGACGACACCGACCACGCCGCGCGTGTACTTGTGGTCCGCGGGGCCGGGTACCGGCCACGACGCCGCGACGTCGGCGGTCCCCAGCCGCCGCACGGCCGGCGGGCCGGCGAGGTCCAGGCCGATGTCGACCACGCTCACGTCGCCCGCGAGCCCCGCCGCCGGCGGCAGCAGCAGGCCCGGCTTGGCCGCGCCGAACGTCACGGTGCGGTCCGCCGGCAGGACCGGGCCGGCCACCGCGCCGTCGTCCACCCCGATGCCGGACGGCACGTCCACCGCCACCACCCACGGCCGCGGGCCGGCGGCCAGCGCATCCACCACGTCCGCGGCGAGCCCCCGCAGGGGGCCGTGCGCGCCGATCCCGACCAGGCCGTCGAGGACGACGTCGGCACGGGCGGCGGCGTCGACCACCGGGGCGAGGGCCCCGGGCGACGCGAACAGCTCCACGACCCGGCCGCCCGCGCGCTCCAGCGCCGCCCGGCCCCCGGCATGGAACCGCTCGGCGACCAGCACCGCGGTCACCGCCAGGCCGCGCCGCGCCAGCACGGCGCCCGCGTGCAGCGCGTCGCCGCCGTTGTTGCCCGCCCCCGCGAGCACCACGACGCGCGCGCCCCGCACCGGGCCCCGGCGCGCGGCGACGTCGCGCAGCACGTGCGTCGCGAGCGCGAACGACGCCCGCGCCATCAGGGGTGCCCCCGCCGCGAGCAGCGGCTCCTCGGCGGCGCGGACGTCGGCGGCGGACCAGGCGGAGATCATGGGACGCATCCTCCCGCGCGCCGCCGTGCCCCGCAGCGTCGCCGCAGGTCCGGGCATAGGCTCGGGCCCATGCGATTCGGACTCTTCATCCCGCAGGGCTGGCGCCACTCGCTCACCGACGTCCCCCCGGAGCAGCACTGGGAGACGATGCTGTCCCTGCTCCACTACGCCGACAACGCCGCGGCCGGCGAGCCGATCCCCGGCGGCCCCTGGGCCTGGGACTCGGTCTGGGTGTATGACCATTTTCATACGGTTCCGATCCCCAGCACCGAGGCGACGCACGAGGCGTGGACGCTGATGGCGGCGTTCGCGGCGGCGTCCCAGCGCGTGAAGCTGGGCCAGATGTGCACGTGCATGTCGTACCGCAACCCCGCCTACCTGGCGAAGGTCGCCTCGACGGTGGACGCGATCTCCGGCGGCCGCGCCCAGCTCGGCATCGGCGCCGGCTGGTACGAGCACGAGTGGCGCGCCTACGGGTACGGCTTCCCCCGCGCGGGCGAGCGCCTGCGCGCCCTGGACGAGGGCCTGCAGATCATCACCCAGATGTGGCGCACCGGGTCGTCCGGAAAGTTCGACGGCGAGCGCTACCAGGTGGACGGCGCGCTGTGCTACCCGCAGCCGCTGCAGCGGCTCCCGGTGGGCGACGGCGGCGCCGAGGTGCCGAGCATCCCGCTGTGGGTGGCGGGCGGCGGCGAGAAGAAGACGCTGCGCATCGCCGCGCGGTTCGCGCAGTACACGAACTTCGACGGTTCGCCCGAGGGCTTCGCCCACAAGTCGTCGATCCTCGAGCAGCACTGCCGCGACGTCGGTCGTGACTTCGGGGAGATCACCCGCTCGTCCGACTACAACGTGGTCATCGGGGAGAACCCGGCGGAGGTGGACGACCGCTTCGCCTGGATCGAGTCGCACTTCCGCAAGCACGCCCCCGGCGAGCGCGGCGAGCAGGAGATCGCGAACTGGCGCAACAGCCCTGTCGTCGGCACGCCCGAGCAGGTCGTCGAGAAGCTCGCGGCGCTGCGCGACCTCGGCATGACGTACGCCATCACGTACTTCCCCAACGCTGCCGGCGACCGCGACCAGATCGAGCTGTTCCAGCGGCAGGTCATCCCCGCCCTGCAGGACTGAGACGTGGGCTCGCGGCACGAGCTCGACCTCCCCGACGGCCGGCGGCTCGTCGTGCACGACGACGGCCCGCCGGCCGCCGACGCCGTCGTCTGGCACCACGGCTCGCCGCAGTCCGGCGAGCTGCTGCCCCCGGTCGTCGCCGCCGCCCGGGCGCGCGGGCTGCGGGCGGTCTCCGCGGCCCGCGCCGGGTACGGCGGGTCCACCCGTCGGCCCGGACGAACCGTCGCGGAGGCGGCGTCGGACGTGGCGTACGCCCTGGACGCCCTCGGCGTGGCCCGGTGCCTCGCCGTCGGCGCCTCGGGCGGTGCCCCGCACGCCCTGGCCCTCGCCGCGCTCCGGCCCGACGTGGTGTCCGGCGTGGTCACCCTCGCGGGCGTCGCGCCCTACCCCGGCCCCGGCCGCGACGCCCTGTGGTTCGCCGGGATGGCCGACGACGGCGGCCTGCGCTCGGCTCTCGACGGCCCGTCCGCCCGCCAGCGGCACGCCGAGACCGCGGAGTTCGACGGGTCGAGCTTCACGGCCGACGACTACGCGACGCTCGCGGGGACGTGGGCGTCGCTCGGCGCCGACGCCTCCCGGTCCGGCGAGGCGTGGCCGGGCGGGCTGGTCGACGACGACCTCGCGTTCGTGCGTCCGTGGGGCGTGACGCTCGGCGACGTCACGGCGCCGGCCCTGGTCGTGCAGGGTGGCGCCGACCGGGTGGTGCCCCGGCACCACGCCGACCTGCTGGTCGAGGGCCTGCCCGCCGCGGAGCTGTGGCTGCGCCCGCGGGACGGCCACGTCAGCGTGCTCACCGCGCTGCCGGTCGCGTTCGACTGGTGGCGCTCCGCCGCCTGAGGGGCGGTCAGCCCTCCGCCACGACCATCGCGGACGCGATGCCGGCGTCGTGGGAGATGGACAGGTGCCAGGCCTTCACGCCCAGCTCGTCGGCGCGGGCCTGGACGGTGCCGCGCAGCTCGACCTCGGGCGGTCCGCCGACGGTGCGGTGCACCGTCGCGTCGTGCCAGTGCAGGTTCCCCGGGGCCCCGAGCGCCTTGGCGATGGCCTCCTTGGCCGCGAAGCGCGCCGCGAGGGACGACGCCGGCAGGTCGCGCTCGGCCTCGGTGAAGAGCTTCTCGCGCAGGCGCGGCACCCGCTCCACCGTCGCCATGAACCGGGCGACGTCCACCACGTCGATGCCCACGCCGATGATCATGGCCCACAGCCTAGGTCCGTCGGCGTCAGGGGCGACGGTGTCAGGACGACGGTGTCGGTGCCGGGACCTAGCGTGCCCGCCATGCCCGACCACCCCGCACCCCTGCACCATGTCGAGCGCGGCGCGCCCGCGGCGCCCGGCACGCCCACCATGGTGCTGCTGCACGGGTTCCCCGTGGACCACCGCCTCATGCTGACGCCGTTCGAGTCCGCCCTCGACGGGCGCCCGCGCTGGCGCCGCGTCTACCTGGACCTCCCGGGGATGGGCGCGAGCCCGCCGTCGGGCGTGGCGAGCACGGACGACGTCCTCGCGGTCGTGCGGGAGGCGATCGACCGTCTCGTCCCCGGCCCGTACGTCGTGGTGGGCGAGTCGTACGGCGGCTACCTGGCGCGGGGCCTGGTGGCCGCGGAGCCGGAGCGCGTCCACGGGCTCGCGCTCCTGTGCCCCTTGATCGTGCCGGAGCACGACCGGCGCGACGTCCCGCCGCACCGCGTGCTGGTCCGCGACGACGCGCTGCTGCGGGAGGTCGGAGCGGCGGCGCTCGACGCCGACGACGTCGGCGTCGTCCAGACGTCGGAGACCTGGCGGCGCACGCTGGCCGAGGTGACGCCCGGGCTGGAGGCCGCCGACCCGGCGACCGTCGCACGGGTCGGGGCCCGCTACGCCGGCACCTTCCCGGTCGAGCCGCGGCCCTACGACGGCCCGACGCTGATCCTCACCGGCCGTCAGGACTCCTCGACCGGCTACCGCGACGCCTGGCGGGTCCTCGAGCACTACCCGCGCGCGACGTTCGCCGTGCTCGACCGCGCCGGCCACAACCTGCAGATCGAGCAGCCCGCGCTGTTCGACGCCCTCGTGGGCGAGTGGCTCGACCGGGTCGAGGAGGCGGCGTCGGGCGACTAGGACCGCGAAGGGCCGGGCGTCAGACCTCCGGGCGGACCCCGGCCTCGTCCGCCGGCTCCACCAGGTGCCGCCACCGGAACCACTTGCGGTCGATCTCCGCCTCGAGGTCGACGTCGAACCGGCGCGCGACGAGCAGCACCTGCGCGAGCACGTCGGCGAGCTCGGCACGGAACGCCGCGTCCACCTCGCCGGCACCCGCCCCGCGGTCGCGCGACCGGCCGGACCGCGCGAGGTACGCCTGCGTGAGCTCCCCGACCTCCTCGTGCAGCTTGAGCACCAGCCAGTCGTCGGTGCGCGCGACGCCGAAGCGCCGCTCGTACACCCGCGAGATGATCTCGACCTCGTCGCCCAGCTCCGTGAGTTCCACGCCCCCACCCTAGGGACGACGACGGCGCGCCGTCAGGTTCCGTCGGCCCCGGCGTCGGGAGCCAGGGGGAAGGCCGCCCGCCGCCGCCAGCGATCGCTTTCGAACACCAGCAGCGCGACCGCGCGCACCGTCGTCCGGACCGGCAGGCGGGGCGCCACCGCGGCCTCGGCCTCGTCGAGGACCTCGGGCTCCTGGCCGTCCGCGACGGTGAGGTGCGGGACGACGTCGTCGAACGCTCCGCCGTACGGCGGGGCCTCGGGGAACCGCGCCGCCACCGCGGCGAGCAGCGCCCGCCACGCGGGGTCCGGCCCCGGGACGAGGTACAGCACGCCGGGAAAGCGACCGCACCCGGCGAACGTCGCGTCGAACGCCGGGTGGGCCCCCACGACGTCGCGCAGGGCGTCGAGCACGGCGGCGTCGAGGGCCGCGACGGGCAGGAAGGGGAACAGCACGGTGACGTGCGCGGGCACGCCGTACGCGGCGGCCACGTCGAGGTCGCTCCGCAGCCCGCCGACCACGGGCTCGGCCTCGGGCACCACGACGACCAGCGCCGCCTGCCCCGCGGCGAACCGCTCGGACCCGTCGCTCATCGCCTCGGCGCTCCTCCCTGCCGGCGCCGCGCAGACCGCGGCGCACCGGGCGGCGAGCCTATCGACGGGGTCGTGGCGCGTCGCCCGATTTGCAGGTCGAACCCGATGCTCGGGCAGAATCGTGCAGGTGGCACCGCAGTCCCCCGACACCGCACCCGGCACGACGCCGAGCCCTGCCCCCGGCACGGCTCCCCCACCCCTGGGCGAGCACCTCACGCGGCTCGCGCCGGCGTCCCCGTACGTCGACCTCGACCGTGCGGCGTGGAGCCGGCTGTCGGCGTCGACGCCGCTGCCGCTGACGGACGCCGACGTCGAGCGGCTGCGCGGCCTGGGCGACCCGATCGACCTCGCGGAGGTGGACGCCGTCTTCCGCCCGTTGTCGCGGCTGCTCAACCTGTACGTGGCGGCGAGCGCGGGCCTGCACCGCGCCACGTCGACGTTCCTGCACGAGGAGCCGCCCCGCACCCCGTACGTCATCGGCGTCGCGGGGTCGGTCGCCGTCGGCAAGTCGACGACGGCGCGCATCCTGCGCGAGATGATGGCGCGCTGGCCCGACACCCCGCACGTCGAGCTGATCACGACCGACGGCTTCCTGTACCCGAACGCGGAGCTGCAGCGGCGCGGCATCATGGACCGAAAGGGCTTCCCCGAGTCCTACGACCGGCGGGCCCTCATCCGGTTCCTGTCGCGCGTGAAGGCGGGGCAGGCCGAGGTGCGCGCCCCTGTGTACTCGCACGTCGTCTACGACATCGTGCCCGGCGAGGAGGTGGTGGTGCGCAAGCCGGACGTGCTCATCGTCGAGGGCCTCAACGTGCTGCAGCCGGCGCGGCCCTCCGCGATCGACGAGTCGACCGTGGCCGTGAGCGACTTCTTCGACTTCTCCATCTACGTCGACGCCCGCACGCGCAACATCCGCCAGTGGTACGTGGAGCGCTTCCTGCAGCTGCGCCGGACGGCGTTCAGCAGGCCGGAGTCGTACTTCCGGCGCTATGCGGACCTGTCCGACGCCGAGGCGACGGAGCGGGCGCTGTCCATCTGGGAGTCGATCAACGCGCCGAACCTGGAGCACAACGTGCTCCCCACCCGTGGGCGCGCCACCCTCGTGCTCACCAAGGGGTCGGACCACTCCGTGCAGCGGGTGCGGCTGCGCAAGCTCTGACCGACCGTCCGGGTCAGGCCGCCCGGCTCGTCGGCTCGGCGTCGGCCTCGTCGTCGGCCTCGTCGTCGGCGGGCACCGGCTGCGCCTTCGGCGGGCCCGCGACGCGCTGCACGACCTGGTCGACCAGGACCCCGAGCAGGATGCCGGCGACCACGCCGACGGCCATGGCGAGCAGCGTGTTGTGCCCGAGCCAGGAGGCCGCGGCGAGGCCGATGAGCATCGAGTAGATGCCCCACGTCACGGCGGCGATCCCCGAGTACAGCATGAACCGGTGGCGCGGATAGCCCACGGCGCCGGCGGTCATGTTGACCGCCACCCGCCCGATGGGCACGTACCGCGCGGCGAGGATGAACGACGCGCCGCGGTGCTCGAGCGCGTGCCGCGCCCAGTCGACGGCCTTGCGCCCGCGGGCCGAGCGCAGGAAGGCGAACCGCTCCGTGCCGACGGCACGGCCGATCTGGTAGGCGATCTGGTCGCCCGTCCAGGCGCCGGCGATGGCGAGGGCGAGGACGCCGGGAAGCCACGGCTCGCCCTCGGAGTGCGCGAGCACGGTGAGGGTGATGACCACGGACTCGCTGGGGATCGGGGGGAAGAACCCGTCGATCGTCGCGAAGACGTACATGGCCGGGTAGATCCACAAGGACGCGCCGAGGTCGAGGACCCAGCCCTCCAGCTGTGCCAGCATCGTCGACAGGTTCACCAGGTCGGTCCCTCGGTTCGTCGGCCGGGAGGTGGGCCTCCGGCGGTCGCACGACGCCGTGCGGCGTCACGGCACCAGCCTAGGCAGAACCAGGGCACCGGCTGCATGGGGAATTCCCCCGGTTCCACCCTGAGCGCCGAATGTTCACCCGAGATCCACGAACCCCGGGTCCACGGCGTTCCCGTACCGCAGCAGGTTCTCGTTCGAGGTGAGCGTCCGCAGCAGCGCGTGGTCCAGGTACAGCTCGCCCGCCAGGTGGTCCGTCTCGTGCTGCGCGATGCGAGCGGGCCAGCCCGTCAGGACCTCGTCGATCGGCGCCCCGGCCTCGTCGCGGCCGGTGAGCCGCACGCGCCGGTGCCGCGCGACGACGGCCTGCCAGCCGTGCACCGACAGGCAGCCCTCGTGGAACGCGGCCCGCTCCGGCTCCCCGTCGGGGCCCGGCAGCGGCTCGTACGCCGGGTCGAGCAGCACCCGGTAGGGCAGCGGCGACCGCTCCCGCGGGTCGTCGGCGCCGGCGCCGGCGTCCTCCACCACGGCGATCGCCAGCCCGATCCCGACCTGCGGCGCGGCGAGCCCCACGCCGGGCGCGGCGTGCATGGTGCGGCGCATCGCCTCGAGCAGCCGCGGCAGCACGTCGCCGAGCTGCCCCGTGTACGGGGCCGCGGGGGCCCGCAGCACCGGCGCACCGGCCTGCACGATCGGCAGCAGGCCGGTGCCCGGCCCGTCCGCCGCCGCGTCCGCCCGGTCCAGCAGGTCGACGACGGCGGCCCGCAGGCCCTCGTCCACGCCCGCCCCGTGGCGGTCGGCCGAGGCGCCGTCGGTCACAGGGCCAGCCGGTCGCGCACGACCGCGGCGAGCGTGTCCGCCACGCCGTCGGCCTGCGTCTGGGTGGCCGCCTCGACCATGACCCGCACGAGGGGCTCGGTGCCCGACGGGCGCAGCAGCACGCGGCCGGTCTCCCCCAGCAGCGCCTCCGCGCTCTCGATCGCGGCGCGCACGCCCTCGTCGTCGCCCGCGCGGGCCTTGTCCACGCCCTTGACGTTGACGAGCGTCTGCGGGAGGCGGGGGACGTCGGCGGCGAGGTCGGCCAGGCGCCGACCGGTCGCCTTCACGCGCGCGGCGAGGTGCAGCGCGGTGAGGACGCCGTCGCCGGTCGTGGCGTGGTCGGCGAGGATGATGTGGCCCGACTGCTCGCCGCCGAGCCCGTACCCGTGCGCCCGCATCTCCTCGAGCACGTACCGGTCGCCCACGCCCGTCTGGATCGTGGTGATGCCTGACTCGCGCATCGCGAGCAGGAGGCCCAGGTTGCTCATCACCGTGACGACCAGCGTGTCCGACGGCAGCCGGCCCTCGTCCTTGAGCGCGCGGGCCAGGATCCCGAGGATCTGGTCGCCGTCCACCAGCACCCCCCCGTGGTCGACGGCGAGGCAGCGGTCGGCGTCGCCGTCGAACGCGACGCCGAAGTCGGCCTCCGCGGCCACGACGACGGCCTGCAGCTGCTCCGGGTGGGTGGAGCCGGCCTTCTCGTTGATGTTGCGGCCGTCGGGGCTCGCGTTGATGACGACGACGTCGGCCCCCGCCTCGCGCAGCGCCTCCGGACCGACCTGGCTCGCGGCGCCGTTCGCGGCGTCCACGGCGATGCGCAGGCCTTCCAGCGGGCGGACGTCCGGGGTGGTCCCGATGCTCGCCACGAGGTGCTCGACGTACTGCTGCGCGGCGATGCCGGTGTCGGAGCGCATGCGGCCGACGTCGGCGCCGATCGGCCGCTCCCAGTCCTGGCCGAGACGCGCCTCGATCTCGTCCTCGACGTGGTCGGCCAGCTTGAGGCCGCCGCGCGCGAAGAACTTGATGCCGTTGTCCGGCATCGCGTTGTGGGACGCGGAGATCATCACGCCGAGGTCCATGTCCATCGCCCCCACGAGGTGGGCCAGCGCCGGGGTGGGCAGCACGCCCAGGTTGACCACGTCCACGCCGGAGCTGGCGAGGCCGGCGCCGACCGCGGCGGACAGGAACTCCCCGGACACGCGCGGGTCTCGCCCCACGACGGCGCGCGGGCGGTGGCCGGCGAAGTCGCCCGACGTGCCGAGCACGTGGGCCGCCGCGCTGCCGAGCCCGAGGGCCAGGTCCGCGGTGACGTCCCGGTTGGCGAGCCCACGGACCCCGTCGGTGCCGAACAGTCGCACGATGTCTCCTCCTCCGGGCGCGGCGGTGGATCCGCACGCACACCCCACGGCGCCCCCGCGGACGCCGCACCGATCGTAGCCGGACATGAGGACGGCCCCGCCGGAAGAGTTCCGACGGGGCCGTCCGTGACGCTGACGCTCCTGTCGATGCCCGAAGGCCAGGAGCGCTCGATCAGCGCTTCGAGTACTGCGGCGCCTTGCGCGCCTTCTTGAGACCGGCCTTCTTGGACTCGACCGCACGCGGGTCACGCGTGAGGTAGCCGGCCTTCTTCAGCGCGGGGCGGTTCGCCTCGGAGTCGATCGCGTTGAGCGCGCGGGCGATGCCCAGGCGCACCGCACCGGCCTGGCCCGAGGGGCCGCCGCCGGTGATGCGGACGATGACGTCGAAGCGGCCCTCGACCTCGACCAGCTTCAGCGGCGAGTTCACGAGCTGCTGGTGCACCTTGTTCGGGAAGTAGTCCTCGAGGGTGCGACCGTTGATCTTCCACGTCCCGGTGCCGGGGACGAGGCGCACGCGCGCCACGGCCTCCTTGCGGCGACCGACGGCCGCGCCGGGAGCGGTGATGGACTGGCCGCCGTCCGCGACGGGCGCGGCGGACTCAGAGGTGTAGGTGCTGGGCGTGTTCTCGTCCAGCTCGGTGTCGACGGTGGTCTCGGCCACTGTGAATCCTTCGCTTTGCATCCGGCAGCGGCTCAGGCCTGCTGCGAAACCTGGGTGATCTCGAACTGCTTGGGCTGCTGCGCCGCGTGCGGGTGCTCCGCGCCGCGGTAGACCTTCAGCTTGCCCAGCTGGTCGCGACCGAGGGACGTCTTCGGGAGCATGCCGCGCACGGCCTTCTCCACTGCCCGCTCGGGGTTCTTCTCGAGAAGCTCGCCGTAGTTGACCGAGCGGAGACCACCCGGGTAGCCGGAGTGGCGGTAGGCCAGCTTGGTCTCCCGCTTGTTGCCGCTCAGGGCGACCTTGTCCGCGTTGATGACGATGACGAAGTCACCGCCGTCGACGTGCGGGGCGAAGGTCGGCTTGTGCTTCCCGCGCAGGAGGGTGGCGACCTGGCTCGCCAGGCGGCCGAGGACGACGTCGGTCGCGTCGACGACGTACCAGTCGCGCTGGACGTCGCCGGGCTTGGGGGTGTAAGTACGCACGGTTGCGTCACCTTTTCGTGTTCGGTGTCGTCGGGCGAGAAGCAGCGCCCGATGAGTCAGGTGTTGTGCGCGGGTGCTCCGGTGGCGTCCTGGCCGAGGCATCGTCGGTGCGAGTGGGCGCGCTGACGACGCGGGACGCCGGAGGCATAGCACAACGACGAGCCAGTTTAGCGGTCGCCCTGCACACGGGTCAAAGCGACGCCGGTCACGCCGGCACCGGGGTCCGACGACACCGGGGACGGTCTCAGCGACGCCCGCCGCCGAGCAGCCCGCCCAGGCTGCCGAGCAGCCCGCCGACGTCGAGACCGCCGGCCGACCCGCCGCCGCCGAGCAGCCCGCCGAGGAGGTCGCCGAGGCCACCGCCGGCCGAGCCCTCGGCAGGCTCGCCCGACGCGGTCGCCTGACCGCCGCCGAGCTTCTTCGACAGGAAGGACAGCGCGAGCGGCGCGAGGATCGGGAGCAGCTTCTGCAGGACCCCCGAGTCCGTGCCCGCCGCCCCGGACAGCTGCGCGACCACCTGGTCCTTGTTCGCGCCGAACACGTGGTCCACGATCTTCTCGCCGTCCGCCGTGTCGACCTGGGCGACGTCGATCCCGCCCTCGACCAGGCCGGGGTCGTGCTGGGAGAGGGCACCCGCCAGCGACGCCGCGCCGGCCGGGTCGTCGGCGTTCGCCTTGAGGCCGCCGAAGAGCGCGGGCAGCGCCCCGCCGACGGCCCGCTGGGCCTGCTCGGCGTCGACGCCGAGCTGTCCGGCGATCTGGTCGATCGGGATCTCGGCGAGCAGGTCGTCGATGGACGCGCCCGCCGCTCCACCGGACGCTGCACCGGGCATGGAAGCAGGCATCGAGGGCTCCTCGTCGTGCCGCGCCCGGCGGGCGCACCTGCCGGTCACGCTAACGGGCGCGGGCGGCCTCGCAACCGCACGGTCCGGCCCGGCCGCCCTCGTTGCAGCGGCACCGCCGCGGGTGCACCGTGGTGACATGACCCAGGAGACACCCGGCACCTCCCCGGACCCCGAGACCGGCGCCGAGGGCGACGAGGACCAGCTGCCCCAGGAGGACACGCTCCTCGATCCCGACCTCGACGACGTCCTCGACGAGGGCTACTCCCCGCTGGAGCGGTCGCGGTCGAACCACTGGGGCGAGACGGCGTGGGAGGAGTCCGCCGGCGAGCCCCTGGACCAGCGCCTCGCCGAGGAGCAGCCGGACGTCTGGGAACGCGACCCGCTGGATCGCCCGGACACGACCCGTGCCGGTCGGCTCGCGGAGGACCCCTTCGCCGACCCCGGGGAGGACGGCGACCGCGAGAACGACGTCTACGGCGAGGACGCCGGCATCGACGGCGCGGGTGCCAGCGCCGAGGAGGCCGCCGTCCACTGGGTGGAGGAACCGTAGCGTCGACGAGCCGCCGCCGGGACCCCTCGGGCTCAGCCGGCGTCGACCTCGCCCGGGTCCCGCCGGGCGCGGACGCGCTCGGCGCGCGCGGCGAGCTCGTCGTCGTCCGGGTAGGCGACCCGCTCGAGAGTCAGCCCCCGGGCCGCGACGACGCCGGACGCCGCGGAGCGGGACCGGCCCGCCAGCACCGCGGCGGGCTCGTCCGGGCCGCGGCGCCCCTCCCCCACGGCCAGCGACATGCCGACCAGCGCGCGCACCATCGAGTGGCAGAACGCGTCGGCCTGCACGGTCGCGACGACGAGCCCGGCGTCCGGCCCGTCCGCGGGGCGGTCCCACGACAGGTGCGTGAGCTCGCGGATGGTCGTGGCGCCCTCGCGGGGCTTGCAGAAGGCCGCGAAGTCGTGCAGCCCGACCAACGGCTGCATCGCCCGGTGCATCGCCTCGACGTCGAGCGGGCGGCGGTGCCAGAGCACCCAGTCACGACGCAGCGGGTCGCGCAGGTCCGGGCGGTCGGCCACCCGGTAGGCGTAGCGGCGGTGCAGCGCGGAGAACCGCGCGTCGAACCCCGCCGGTGCCACCGCGGCCCGGTGCACGACGACGTCGGGCGGCAGGACGCCGGCCAGCCGGTCGGCGAGGGCGACGCCGGGCTCCCGGTCGGACCGCCCGGGCATCTCCGCCCAGCGCTCGCGCGACACGTCGACGTGCGCCACCTGGCCGCGGGCGTGCACCCCCGCGTCCGTCCTCCCCGCCACCGTCAGCCGCGGGCGGGGCAGGCCGAGGGGTCCGGTCCGCAGCACGGTCGCGAGGGCGTCCTCCAGCACCCCCTGCACGGTGCGCAGCCGCGGCTGGGTGGCCCAGCCCGCGAAGTGGGTGCCGTCGTAGGCGAGGTCGAGCCGCACCCGGAGGGCGTCGGCGGGAGGTGTCGGCGTGCTCACGGACCCATTGTGGCCGGATGATGTCCCGTGATGGTCGACCCAGGCGCCACGGCGCGCACCCCCGAACCCGGCCCCGGCGGCGGTACCTCCCGAGCGCCCGCGCCCTCCGACGTCCTCACCCTCGCCGTCGACTGCGGCGGCGGGGGCATCAAGGCGGCGGTGCTGGACTCCGCGGGCACCGCGCACGCGTCGCCGGTGCGCGTCCCCACCCCCTACCCGCTGCCCCCGAGCCTGCTCCTGGACACCGTGGCAGGCATCGCGGAGCGCCTCCCCGCCGCGCACCGGGCCACCCTCGGGATGCCGGGCATGATCCGCCACGGCGTGGTCGTCCACACCCCGCACTACGTCACCCGCTCGGGCCCCCGCTCGCGGGTGCTGCCCGAGCTCGTGGAGGCGTGGGCCAGCTTCGACGTCCGCGGCGCGCTCGCCCGACGGCTCGGCGTGCCGGCCCTCGTGCTCAACGATGCCGAGGTGCACGGCGCCGGCGTCGTCGCGGGCTCCGGGGTCGAGCTGGTGCTCACCCTCGGCACCGGGTTGGGGTCGGCGCTGTTCGACGGCGGTCTGCTCGCCCCGCACCTGGAGTGGTCGCACGCCCCCGTGCGCCGGGGCGCGACGTACGACCAGTACGTCGGCGAGCCGGAGCGACGGCGGCTGGGCGACGGGCTGTGGTCGCGGCGGGTCGTCGCGACGGTCGACGGGCTGCGCCCGGTGTTCCGCTGGGACCGCTTGTACCTGGGCGGCGGCAACTCCCGCCGCATCACGCCGGCCGCCCTCGACCGCCTGGGCGACGACGTCGTGGTCGTCCCCAACTCCGCCGCGCTCGTCGGGGGTGCGCGGGCGTGGGACCTGACGCTCACCTGACCGGCGCCGGCGGTCCCGCTCAGACGACGGGTGCCGCGGCGCGGTCCACCTCCGCCGCGGCCACGACCGCCTCGGCCTCGAGGAGGGCCCGGGTGAAGGCGACCGGGGCGTCGAGGCTGACGAGGTGGCGGGCGTGCGGCACCACGACCAGCCGGGCCGGCGCGCCGCCGGCCCGGGCCGCGGCGACGAACGCGCGCTCCTGCCCGCGGAAGTGGTCGTAGCGCCCGTTGACGAACCACACGGGGCTGCTCGCGGCCGCGAGGGCGCCGAGCGTGTCGGTCGGGCCCAGCTCCCGCAGCACCTCGGTCATGGCGCGCAGGGCGTACCCGCCGGCCCCCAGGTCCTCCGCCCCTTCGCCGTCGAGGGCGAGGCGGACGAACGTGTCGTTCAGCCGGGCGCCGTGGTCGGGCCAGCCCTCGATCCACCGGGCGAGCGACAGCCACGCCGGGCGCAGCGACGACGACGACACCGTGCAGCAGGACGCGGCGACGAGGCCGGCGCACTGCCCGGGACGGCGTGCGCGGTGCTCGATGGCGACATAGCCGCCGAGGGACAGGCCCGCCACGATGGCGCGCCCGCCCAGCGCGTCGACGTCGCGGCGCACCGCCTCCACCGCGCCGTCGAGGGTGAACGGCTCGCCCCGGCGCGTGCCGTGGCCCGGCAGGTCCGTCGCGACGGCGGGGACCCCGGCGCGCCCCAGCGCCTCGAGCTGGCGCCGCCACATGGTCGCGGACGTGCGGGAGCCGTGCACGAGCACCACCGGCACGGGCGGCAGAGAGCGGGACGGCGCTTCGGGGCGGGCGACCATGATCCCCAGCCTAGGAACGACGAGGCCCCGCGCCACCTCTCGGGTGGCGCGGGGGCGCGGCGTGGTCGCGGGGGCGCGGGTGGGCCGGCC
>NZ_JBHTVT010000025.1:0-75720 GCF_042792795.1 Isoptericola sp. NPDC056605
GCCGCATTCTTCGCGCGGACGTATCCCTCCCGAAGTGGAGGGCGCCCTGGCGCCCGTGAACGCGTCCGCGCGAAGAATGCGGCAGGGCGCGGCCCAGTTCACCGTCCTCTTCGTCGGCACCCTCAAGCCCTGGCACGGGCTCGACGTGCTGATCGACGCGTTCGCCGGTGTCCGGAGCAGAGTCCCCGAGGCGAGGCTGCTGCTCGTCGGCGACGGCCCCGAGCGCGAGGCGGTGCTCGCCCGGGCGGACGCGCTCGGGATCGCGGATGCCGTGGAGCACGCGGGCGCCGTCGCGCCGTCGGAGGTCCCCGCGCTGCTGCACCGGGCCGACGTCGCCGTAGCGCCGTACCCGCCGCTCGACGGCTTCTACTTCTCGCCGCTCAAGGTCTACGAGTACCTGGCCGCCGGGCTGCCGGTCGTGGCCAGCGCGGTGGGCGAGCTGCCCGGCGTGCTGGAGCACGGCCGTGTCGGCGTGCTCGTGCCCCCCGGCGACGCCGCCGCGCTCGCGGACACGCTCGTCGCCCTCGCGCGCGACGACGACCGCCGCGCCGCGCTCGGCGCACGCGCGCGGGAGGTCGCCGTGGAGCGGCACGACTGGTCCGTCGTCGTGCGGCGCGCCCTCGGGTTCGCCGGGGTGCGCCTGCCCGAGCACGCGGGGGCCCGCCGTGGCTGACACCACCGCCGGCGTCGGCGCCACGCACCGGTACACGCCGCGCTCGATGCGGGAGGCTGGCCGCTCGTTCCGTCGCTTCTGGCCGCACCTGCGCCACCACGTGCGCCCGGAGCGCCGGCTGTTCGTGCTGGGCGGCCTGGCGATGCTCGCCGAGGTGGGGATGCGGCTGCTGGAGCCGTGGCCGCTGAAGTACGTGGTGGACGGCATCGTCGCGGCCACGGGCTCGACGGCGGCGGGGCCGGAGCCGGCGAACCTCCCCGCGCTGATCCTGCTCGCGGCGGGGTCGCTGCTCGTGATCGTGCTGCTGCGCGCCGGCGCGGCGTACGCGTCGACCGTCTGCTTCTCCCTGGCGGGCAACCGCGTGCTCACGGGGGTGCGCGCCGACGTGTTCGCGCACCTGCAGCGGCTGTCCCTGCGGTTCCACGACGGGTCGACGACGGGCGACCTCGTCACGCGCCTGACCAGCGACGTCACCCGCCTCAAAGAGGTGTCGGTGACGGCGATGCTGCCGATGGTCGGCAACGTCGTGACGCTCGTCGGCATGGTCGTGGTGGTCGCGGTGCTCGACCCGCTGCTGGCGCTCGTGATGGTGGTGGTGCTGCCCGTCTTCCTGCTCACCAGCTCGCGCCTGTCCCGCACCATCCGGAAGGTCTCGCGCGACCAGCGCAAGGCGGAGGGCCAGCTCGCGTCGCTCGCCACGGAGACGCTGGGCGCGGTCAAGGTCGTGCAGGCGTACGCGCTCGAGGACCGGATGGGCGGGCGATTCGCCCGCTCCAACTCCTCGTCGCTGCGCGAGGGGGTGCGCGCCAAGCGGCTGTCGGCCGGGCTGGAGCGCTCCACCGACGTCCTCGTGGGCGTCGCGACCGCCGTCGTGCTGTTCGTCGGCGCGCAGCGGGTGCTCGACGGCGCGCTGACGCCGGGCGAGCTGACCGTGTTCCTCACCTACCTCAAGGCGGCGTTCAAGCCGATGCGCGACATCGCGAAGTACACCGGCCGCATCGCGCAGGCCGGGGCGTCGGGGGAGCGCGTCGTCGAGGTGCTCGAGAGCCGGCCCGAGGTGGCCGACGCGAGCTGGGCGCGGCCGATCGGGCGGGCGCTGGGCGACGTGCGGTTCGAGGGCGTGTGGTTCTCCTACGTGCCCGGCCACCCGGTGCTGCGGGGGCTGGACCTGGCCGTGCGGCCGGGGGAGCGGGTCGCGGTCGTGGGCGCGTCGGGGGCCGGGAAGTCGAGCCTGGTCTCGCTGATCTCCCGCCTGCGCGACCCCGACGCGGGCGTGGTACGGATCGACGGCCACGACCTGCGCAACCTCACGCTCGACAGCGTGCGGCGCTCGGTCGCCGTCGTGCTCCAGGAGAGCGTCCTGTTCCACGGCACCGTCCGCGAGAACATCACCGCGGCCGTGCCCGACGCCACCGACGAGCAGGTGGAGCGCGCCGCGCGCGTGGCGGGCGCGCACGACTTCGTCCTCGCGCTGCCGGACGGCTACGAGACGGTCGTGGGGGAGCGGGGCGGCACGCTGTCCGGCGGGCAGCGCCAGCGCCTCGCCATCGCCCGCGCGGCGATGCTCGACGCCCCGGTCGTGGTGCTCGACGAGGCCCTCACCGGGCTGGACGAGCAGACCGAGCACGAGGTCGTCGACGCGCTCGGCCGCCTGACGCGGGGCCGCACCACGTTCGTCATCACGCACGACCTGGACGCCGCGCGCGACTGCGAGCGCGTGGTGCGGCTCGACGGCGGCCGCGTCGTGGCGTCCGGCCCGCCCGCCGACGTCCTCGGCGACGGCCCGGACCTGCCGGCGGCGCCCGCGCCGCGCACCCCGGAGGAGGTGGCGTCCCGTGGCGCCTGACCTGACGCTCGACCGCGCCCGCCCCGCGACCGTGCGAGAGGTCGCCGCCGCCGACCCCGCGATCCCCGCGCTCGGCGACGTCCTCGACCTCGACCGCCTGACGGCGCGCCTCACCGCCGTCTCGGGAGCGCCGGGGACGGTCTCGCGGCCGTACCTGCGGTACAAGCCGGGCACCAGCGTCGTGCTGGCGTGCCGGTGGACGGGCGCCGAGGGCTCGCGCGACGTCCTGGTGCGTGCGTACGCCGGCGGGTCGCGCGGCAAGCTCGACAAGGGTCTCGACCCGCGCCGGCCGGACGAGGTGCTGCTGCTCGACCGGACCGCCGGGCTGGTCGTCACCGACTGGTCGGCGGACCGGCAGCTCCCCGCGGCGCGCGACGTCGCGGCGGTCGCGGCCGACGCTGTCGGGCGGCCCGCGGACATGAGCCTGCTGCGGCACAACCCCGAGCGCCGGGCGGTGGTGCACGCCGACGGCCCGCGCGGCGAGGCGCTGGTCCGGCTGGTGCGGCCCGCCGCCGTCGTCCCCGCGGCCCAGGGGTACGGGCTGCTGGCCGCGGCGGCGGGCTCTGCCGGCGCGCCGCGGGCGCCGCGGCTCCGCTCCGTCGACACGGACCGGGGCGTCGTCGTCACCGACTGGGTGCCGGGCCGGTCGCTCGACCGGCTCGACGCGACCGGCACGCTGGGCGACGGCGCGCTCCGCGACGTCGGCGCGCTCGCCGCGGCGCTGCACGGCTCG
Organism: Isoptericola sp. NPDC056605; assembly: GCF_042792795.1. Lineage (NCBI taxonomy): Bacteria > Bacillati > Actinomycetota > Actinomycetes > Micrococcales > Promicromonosporaceae > Isoptericola > Isoptericola sp. NPDC056605. Next base: position 3,253 of record NZ_JBHTVT010000025.1, read on the forward strand.
CGGCCCGGCGGAGCCGGCCTGCCCCCGCGCCCGGACGGTGCCGTCCCGCTGCACGGCGACCTGTCCCTCGACCAGCTGGTGCGCTCGCCGGCCGGCGAGCTGTGGTTGGTCGACGCCGACGCCGCCCGCTGGGGGCGGCCGGCCGAGGACCTCGGATCCCTCGCCGCCGCGCTCGTGCGGGCGCACGGCGACGCCGACGCCGCGGCGGCGCGGCTCGTCGCGGTCCTCGACGGCTACGTCGCGGCGGGCGCGGGCCCGGTCGGGGAGCCGGAGCTGCGCGCCGCCGTCGCCGAGCACCTGCGACGTCGCGCCACCGAGCCGTTCCGGCGACTGGAGGACCGCTGGGCGGCGACGTCCGCCGCGCTCCGGGCGCTCGCCGACGACCTCGAGGACGGCCGCGGCGGCGCGCTGGGCGCCGCGATCACGACCGGGCGGTCGCGGGGATCGTCCGCCCGGCCGGACACCCCGGCCGCCGACGCCGTGCGGATCCGCACGGCGCCCGTCGCCGCGGCGCTGGCCGGCGCGCTCGCGGCGCAGGGGCACGCCCTGCGGGCGGTGCTCCCGCGCTCGGCGGAGCGGCTGCTCGTCGTCGGCACCGACCGCGACGGCGCCGTCCTGGCCGGGCGCTGGGACGCCGGGCCGGCCACCGCGCCCGGCCGCGGGGCGGGGGCACGCACCGACGGGGACCCCGCGGCAGCGCGCGGACCCGTGCCGGTCGCGGGCGGTGCCCTCGCGCTCCAGCCCGACGGCGCGGACCCGCGCCTGCCCGGCCTGGCCGCCCGCGTCCGCGGCGGGGCGACGCTCGTCGCGCACCGCTCCGGCCGACGCGGCGTGGTCCGCGACCCGTCCGGCACGTACACGAAGGTCACGCGCCCCGGCCGCGAGCCCGCCGACGTCTCCGTGCCCCCGGCGGCGTTCGCCACCCCGGAGGTCCTGGACCGCGGCGACGGGTTCGTCACCGCCGCCGCGCTGCCCGGGCGCACGCTCCACGAGCTGCTGCGCGACCCGGGCACGCCGGGCGGCGTGCTCGACGGGGCGGGGCGCGCCGTCGGGTGCGGGCTGCGACGGTTCCAGGACGCGCCGCCGCACGGCCTCGCGGGGCACGGCGCCGACGCCGAGCTCGCGGTCGTCGCCCGCTGGTGGGGGCTGGCCGCCGCCCACGGCGCGACGACGCCGGCGGACGCGGACGCCGTCGTCCGCCGGGTGCGGGCGGTGCTCGACGCCGCCCCCGCGGCTCGGCCCGTGCTCACGCACCGCGACCTGCACGACAAGCAGCTGCTCGTGCACGTCGACGACGACGCCGGGCCGGGCAAGGGCGTGCGCGTGGGCCTGCTCGACCTGGACCTCGCCGTCGTCGCGCACCCGATGCTCGACCTGGCCAACCTGCTCGTGCACCTCGAGCTGCGGGCCCACCAGGGCGTGTGCTCGCCCGCGCGCGCCGCCCGCACCGCCCGCGCCGTCCTGGACGGCTACGGCGCCACCCCCGACCCGGGTGCGCTGCGCGCGTGGGCCGTCTCCGCCCGCGCGCGCCTCGCCGCGGTCTACGCGTTCCGCCCGGCGCCCGGGGACGTGCCCGGCGCGCTCCTGACCGACCTCGAGCGGCCCCTGCCGTCCGAGCCCGCCCTGCTCACCCTGGAGGACCGATGACGCACGCCACCACGACCACCGGGCACGACGCGCCGGAGCCCACCCGTGTCACCGTGATCGGCACGGGCTACCTGGGCGCCACGCACGCCGCGTGCCTGGCCGAGCTGGGCTACGACGTGCTCGGACTGGACGCCGACCCGGCGAAGGTCGCCGACCTGGCCGCCGGGCGGCTGCCGTTCTACGAGCCAGGGCTGGCGGAGCTCGTCGAGCGGCACACCGCCACCGGGCGGCTGCGGTTCACGACCGACCCGGCGGAGGCGGCCGCGTTCGCCGACCTGCACTTCGTGTGCGTCGGGACGCCGCAGCGCCGGGACTCGATGGCCGCCGACACGAGCCACGTCGAGGCTGCCGTGTCCGCGCTGGTGCCGCACCTGCGCGGCGACGCGCTGCTCGTCGGCAAGTCCACCGTCCCCGTGGGCACGGCCGCCGGGCTGCAGGCCCTCGCCGACGGTCTCGCGCCCGCGGGCGTCGAGGTGGGCGTGGCGTGGAACCCGGAGTTCCTGCGCGAGGGCCGCGCCGTCGAGGACACGCTGCGCCCCGACCGGATCGTCGTCGGCGTCACCGACCCGCGGCACGAGAAGGCCCTGCGCGAGCTGTACGCGCCGGTGGTCGACACGGGTGTGCCGTTCCTCGTCACCGACCTCGCCACGTCCGAGCTGGTCAAGGTGGCCGCGAACGCGTTCCTCGCCACGAAGATCTCGTTCGCCAACGCGATCGCCGAGCTGTGCGACGCGGCCGGGGGCGACGTCGTCGCGCTCACCGACGCGATCGGGCACGACGCCCGGATCGGGCACCAGTTCCTGTCGGCGGGGCTCGGGTTCGGTGGCGGCTGCCTGCCCAAGGACATCCGTGCGCTCATGGCGCGGGCCGGCGAGCTCGGCGTCGACCAGGCGCTGACGTTCCTGCGCGAGGTCGACGCCATCAACATGCGCCGCCGGTCGCGCACGGTCGCGCTGGCGGTCGCGGAGTGCGGCGGCAGCGTGCTCGGGCGGCGCGTCGCCGTCCTGGGGGCGGCGTTCAAGCCCGGCACCGACGACGTGCGCGACTCGCCCGCGCTCAACGTCGCCGCCCAGCTGCAGCTGCAGGGCGCGCACGTGCGCGTGCACGACCCGCGCGCCAACGCCACCGCGGCCCGCACGTTCCCCACCCTCGGCTACGCGGACACCGTCGAGGACGCCGTCACCGGCGCCGACCTCGTGCTGCACCTCACCGAGTGGCAGGAGTTCCGCGACCTCGACCCGGCCTCCCTCGAGCCCGCCCGCCGGGTCGTCGTGGACGGTCGCAACGCGCTCGACGCCGACCGCTGGGCCGCCGCCGGGTGGCGGGTGCGCGCCCTCGGCCGCCCCGCCGTCGGCCCGGCGCCGGTCAGCCCGTGAACGCCTCCAGCTCGGCGCGGGGGACCTGCCGGCGGGAGCGGATCAGCTCCTCGACGTCGTCCATGCGGTCCCACACGTTGACGGCCATGCCCGCCTGCACCTCGCCGTCGCGCAGCCAGAACGCGACGAGCTCGCGGTCGTCGGTGGAGCCGCTGATCACCACCTCGGTGTCGCCGGCGCGCGGGTCGACGAACCCCTTGTACTCCATCCCGACGTCGTACTGGTCGCTGAAGAAGTAGGGGAGGACGTCGTAGACGGCGTCGTCGCCGAGCATCGCGCGGCCGGCGTGCGCGCCGGTGTCCTGCGCCACGGCCCAGTGCTCCACGCGCAGCGGGCGGCCGTAGTGCGGCGACGGGACGGAGGCGATGTCGCCCGCGGCGTAGACGTCGGGGGCGGAGGTGCGCAGGGTGCCGTCCACGACGATCCCGCCGCCGAGGTCGCGCGAGCGCAGCTCGATCCCTGCGGCCGACGCGATGCCCACGTTGGGGGTCACGCCCACGCCCATCACCACGAGGTCGGCCTCCAGGTGGGTGCCGTCGGCGAGCTCGACGCCCTTCACCCGGCCGGACTCCCCGGTGAACGCGACCACGTCGCCGCGGTGCCGCTGCACGCCGCGCTCGTCGTGCAGCTTCCCGTACAGGGCGCCGAGCTCGGGGCCGAGCGGCGCCTCCAGCGGGTGCTCCAGCTGCCCGACGAGGCACACGTCCAGGCCGAGCATCCGCGCGGACGCGGCGACCTCGGTGCCGATCCAGCCGTCCCCGACGACGACGACCTTGCCCTCGCCCTCGAGCGACGCGGGCAGCAGGAGCCCGGCGAGCAGGTCCGCGTCGTCGACGGTCCGCAGGGTGTGCACGCCGATGAAGCTCCGGCCCGGCACCTGGAGCGCGCGCGGCGTCGAGCCGGTCGCGAGCAGCAGCTTCGAGTAGCCGAGCGTGGAGCCGTCGGCGAACGTCACCTCGTGGTCGGCCGGGGCGAGGTCGACGACGGTCGTGAGCGTGCGCAGGTCGATGGCGTGGTCGTCCCACCAGCCCGCCTTGAGCGGGTAGATGACGTCGGGCTCCGCCTGCCCCCGCAGGTAGTCCTTCGACAGCGGCGGGCGCTCGTAGGGGCGGTGCCCCTCGGAGGTGACGACGACGAGGTGGACGTCGGGGTCCTGCTCACGGACGGCCTCCACGGCCCGGGCGGCGGCGAGGCCACCTCCGACGACGACGACGGGTGCGGTGGACGGCGCGGGCATGGTGGACTCCTGACCAGCGGGGAAGAGGGCTGCCGAGGCCGACGGTGCCACAGTTCCGCGATGCTGGCGACCCTCCGCCCGCTCCGTCAGCGGCGCCCGACGGCGTCGTCGATCGCGGGCCCCATGTCGGGCCAGACGAAGTCGAAGCCGGCCGCGCTCAGCGTCTCCGGCAGCACCCAGCGGCTCTTGAGCACCAGCTCGGACTCGTTGCGCAGCGCCCACAGCGCGGGCTCGAGCAGCCAGCGCGGCGTGGGGATCCCCACCGGCGTGCCGACGGCGCGGCGCAGCTCGGCCATGAGGGTGCGGTTGTCGCTCGGGTGCGGCGCGGACAGGTTGACCGGCCCGGTGAGCTCGTCGTGGGCGTCGAGGAACCGGATCGCGGCGAGCACGTCGTCGACGTGGATCCAGGAGAACCGCTGCCGGCCGCCCGAACGGTGGATCGGCACCGGGCCGCCCGTCGGCTCGTCGCCGATGCCGCGGTAGCGGCGGTGCTGGAACCACCAGCCGTCGTGCTGCGGACCGCCCACGCCGAGCCGGGCGATCCGGGCCAGCAGGTCGGACGCCGGCCCGCCGAGCACGATCGCCATGCGCAGCGCGACCCGCCGGGTGCCGGGCAGGTCGCCGGCGAACAGCTCGCGCTCCCAGCTGCGGGCGACGTCCACCGAGAAGCCCGTGCCCAGCTCGCCGTCGGACTCGGTCTGCGGGCGGTCCGTCGCGTACCGGTAGATGGTGGCGGTGCTGGCGTTGAGCCACAGCCGTGGCGGTGTCGCGGCCGCCTCGATCGACGCGCGCAGCGCGCGCGTGGTGGCGACGCGCGAGCGCAGGATCTCGTCGCGGTTCGCCTCGGTGTACCGGCAGCCGACGCTCTTGCCCGCCAGGTTCACCACCAGGTCGGCGTCGTCGACGGCGCGGGCCAGCGCGGAGGGGTCGTCCCAGCGCGCGTCGGGGCCCGTGCGACCGACGCGCACGACGTCGTACCCGCGCTCCGACAGGTCGGCCACCAGCCGGTGCCCGATGAACCCGTTCCAGCCCGCGACCACAGCGCGTCGACGCATCGTCATCCCTTCCGTGCCTGCCTGAGGAGAGCCCTGGCGGCCGCCGGCCAGACCCGCGACCTCTGGTCGCGGGCGGCCAGGAGGAGCAGCGCGACCTGGTCGAGCACGCCGTCGACGTCGGGCTCGCCGTAGTGGGCCTGCATGGCGACGCCGTCGCCGATGGAGATCAGCACCTCGGCCATCGCGCGCGGCCGGACCCAGGCCTGGATGTAGCCGTCGTCCTGCATCTGTGCCATGAGCGTGGCGAGGTAGTCGACGAGCTCCGCGTGCAGGTCGCGCAGCGCGCCGGCCAGGGTCGGGTTGGACGACGACGCCGCGACCGCGCTCGCGTAGGCGGCCAGGTCGTCGCGGGCCACGGCGAACGTCCCGCCGATGGTGCGGAGCGCGGCGAACAGCCGCTCCGCCGGGTCGCCGTCGGTGTCGAGGGCCGCGCGCACGGGCGCGATCCGCTCGGTCACGAGCCCGGTCAGGGCCTGCGCGACCAGCTCGTCCTTGGACCCGAAGTGGTAGGTGATGGCCTGCAGGTTCACCCCGGCGGCGCGGGTGATCTCCCGCGAGGTCAGCCCGGCGGTCCCGTGGACGCGCAGCGCGGCGACGGTGGCGTCGAGCAGGCGCCTGCGGGTGGCCTCGGCGCGGTCCTGGGTCACGCCCGTCAGGGTAGACCAGTTGCCAGTCATACGTGTGTATGGTTCATTGGCGGTTCGTCGACGGAGCCGCGAGGGGACCATGAGCCGGACCACGTGGTGGAGCACGAAGCGGGTGTGGCAGGTCGTCGCGCTCGGGCTGGTCGTGGCGGCCGCCGTCTTCCTGCTCACCGCGCCGATCTACCAGTCCGAGTCCGTGTGTTCCGGGGGAGCGACGTACTCGTCGACGGGCGAGCTCGTCTCGGAGTGGGAGACCTGCGAGCCGGCGACGTCGATGCTTGCCACCGGGGCGTGGTCGTACGTCACGGGGGTGGTCGCCCCGGTCCTGCTCGCCGCGCTGCCGCTGGCGGCCCGCGGCCGGGCGTGGACCGTGCTGTCGATCGTGTCGGCGGTCTGCCTCGTGGTCTATGTCCTGCTCGGCGGGTTCTCCGTCGGCCTGTTCTTCGTCCCCGGCGCGCTGTGCGCGGTGGTCGGCGCGGTCCTTCGCCGCCCACGACCGGGCACGGGCTTCCAGGCAGAGCAAGAGGCCCCCTGATCAGCGTTTCCGCTGTTCAGAGGGCCTCTCGGCTGGTCGGGGTGACAGGATTTGAACCTGCGACCTCTTCGTCCCGAACGAAGCGCGCTACCAAGCTGCGCCACACCCCGAAGGACTTGCTCCCACGCCCCATGACCTACGTCCTCGTGCGGAAGCCTGCTCAGAATAGCCGACGATCCGGTCTGGACGAAAACGAGATCCGGCTACCGGGCGGTGAACGTGAGCAACGTCGCCTCCGGGCGGCACGCGAAGCGCACCGGGGCGTACGGCGAGGTGCCCGCGCCGGCCGACACGTGCAGCCACGCGGAGCCTGCGCCACCGGTCTCGTCGGGCCGCGGACCCGGCCAGCCGTGCAGCCCGCTGGCCCGCCGCCGGTCGATGTCGCAGTTGGTGACGAGCGCGCCGACGCCCGGCAGACGCAGCTGCCCGCCGTGCGTGTGGCCGGCGAGGACGACGTTCGTACCGTCGGCGTGCATCCGGTCCAGCACGCGCCGGTACGGGGCGTGCGTGACGCCGAGGTGCAGCACCGCGTCGTCGGGCCCCGCGCCGGACGGAGCCGACGACGGGGGGAAGTCGTCGCGGTCCAGGTGCGGGTCGTCCACGCCCACCAGGGACAGGAGGCGGCCGTCGGCCTCGACCGTGTCGCGCCGGTTGGTGAGATCGCGCCACCCGGCGGCGACCATCGCGCCGGCCAGCTCGTCGGACGGCAGCTCGGCCGGGCGGGTGTGCACGATGCGGGTGTCGCGCCGCAGGTACCGCGCCGGGTTCTTCGGCACCGGTGCGTAGTAGTCGTTCGACCCCATGACGAACGCACCGGGCGCGGTCGTGAGGAGCGGCGTGAGCGCCTCCAGCAGCGGCCCGAGCGCGTCGCGGTGGGCCAGGTTGTCGCCCGTGTTCACCACCAGGTGCGGCTCGTACTCCGCCAGCGACTGCACCCAGGCGATCTTGCGGCTCTGCGACGGCGTGAGGTGCAGGTCGGACACGTGCAGCACGCGCAGGTCGGGCTCGCCCGGGGGCAGCACCGGCACCGTGGCCCGACGCACCGTGAAGAGCTTGGTCTCCAGGTGGGCGTAGCCGAGGCCCGCGACGCCGGCGGCGACGAGCCCGCCCGCGACCTGCCAGCCGGGGGTCAGTTGTCGCCCCACGCGTCGCCGAGCGACTCCCAGTCACCGTTCTGGACGGCGTCCCAGGCGGCCTCCGCGTTGGCGCGTCCGTTGCCGTTGCCGTTCCCGTTGCCGCCGCGGTCGTTGCCCTCGTCGCCCTTGGGCTCCTTGCCCTTGTCGCCGCCGTCGTCGTTCGAGCCGCCGCCGTCGTCGTTCGTCGACGGGGGCGGTGCCGTGACGCCCACCATCTTCGGGTCCGGGGCGCCGAAGTCCTTGACGGGCAGGTCGGAGACGGCCTGGTCCATGTACTCCTTCCACGCCGGAGCAGCCACGGTCGAGCCGTAGAGGACACGGACCCACTTGCCGTTCACCCACATGCCGTTGGTGTGGTCCTCGTTGGGGCGGTCGGCGTTGCCGACCCACACGGACGTGGACAGGTTGGGCGTGAAGCCCGTGAACCACGTCTGCGCCGACAGCTGCGACGTACCGGTCTTGCCGGCCACCGGGCGGCCGTCCGCGAGGCCGCCGAGCTGGCGGGCCGTACCCGTGCCGGAGAAGACCTTCTCCATCGCGAACACCACGGTGTTGGCCACGTTCTCCGGGAGCGCGTCCTTCTTGCACTTCGCGTCCGGGACGTCGTAGTCCTTGCCGCCCGGGCCGGTGATGCTCGTGATGGCGATCGGGGAGCAGTAGGTGCCGCCGCTGGCCAGCGTCGCGTAGGCGGCCGCCTGGTACAGCGGCGTCGACTCCTGGGTACCGATGATCATCGGCGCCTGGATGTCGATGTCCGACTCCTTCGGGTCGGTCACGACCCGCCCGCCGTCCTGGACGGAGCGCGTGGGGCGGAAGCCGATGTCCCAGGCGGTGCTGCGCAGGTCGCAGAGGTTGAGCTGGTACCCCATGGCCGCGTAGGCGGTGTTGACCGACTCGTACGTCGCCTCGAGCGCGGAGATGTACCCGACCTCGACGCCCTCGGAGTTCGCCGGCGCCCACGGTTCGGCGGCGGCCAGGTTGCCCACGCACGGCGTCTGGAAGTTCTGCGGCCAGCGCGCCTGCTTCGTCGCGTTCACACGCTCGCTCAGGGTGTGCCCCTCCTTAAGCCACTCGGCGAGGACGAACGGCTTGAAGTTCGAGCCCACCTGGAAGCCACCGGAGGCGCCGTGCGTCGGGTCGGCCGCGTAGTTCACGCGAGTGGTCCCCTTGCCGCCCTCGGACGGCGTGTAGGGGATGTTCTGGGCCATCGCGAGGACCTTGCCCGTGCCGGGCTCGACGGACGCGATCGCCGACTGCAGACCGCTCGAGTCGCCGGCGGGGACGGCGTTCTTGACCGCCTTCGCGGCCGCCTTCTGCTTCTTCGGGTCCAGCGTGGTGTGGATCTCGAGACCGCCGCGGTACAGCAGCTGCTGACGCTCGGACTTCGTCTCGCCGAACACCGGGTTGGTGACGATCTCCTTGGTGACGTAGTCGCAGAAGAACGCGGAGTCACCGGCGGCGGCGCAGCCGATCTCCGTGGGGTTGACGTCGAGCGTCTTCTTGATCGACGCCGCCTTCGCCTCGTCGCGCTCCTCCGTGGAGATGTAGCCCAGCTTCCACATGTTCTGCAGCACCAGGTCGCGACGCTCCTTCGCCTCCTTCGGGTTCACCGTGGGGTCGAAGCGGCTCGGCGACTTCGTGATGCCGGCGATGGTCGCGGCCTCGACGACGCTCAGCTTGGAGGCGTGCTTGTCGAAGTAGTAGCGGGCCGCGGCCTCCACGCCGTAGATGCTGCGCGAACCGAACTGCGCGGCGTTGAGGTAGCCCTGCAGCACCTCGTCCTTCGACATCGTCTTCTCGAGGGAGATGGCCATCTTCGCCTCGGTGAGCTTGCGCGAGATCGAGTCCTCGCTCGCCTTGATGACGCCGAACTGGTCGCCGTCCTGCAGCGCCTGGTCGATGAGCATGTTCTTCACGTACTGCTGCGTCAGCGTGGACGCGCCCTGCGTGGCGTGGCCGGCCACGTTGTTGGCCAGCGCGCGCGTCATGCCCTGCACGTCGATGCCGCCGTGCTCGTAGAAGCGCTCGTCCTCGATGGCGATCACCGCGTGCTGCATCGGCTCGGAGATCTCGTCCAGCGGCACCACGATGCGGTTCTGCGCGTAGAACGTGGCGAGCAGCTTGCCGTCCGCGGCGTAGATGCGCGACTGCTGCGACATCGGCCGCGGCTCCAGCTCCGCCGGCACCTCGTCGTAGATCGCGACCGTGCTGTCGGCCGCGGCGTTGGCGCCCGCCACCATCGGGATGACCAGCCCGGCGGCGAGGACGCCGCCCACCCCGGCCGCGAGGACGAACGCGAGCAGCAGGGCGACGAGCTGGGTCGCCGGCATCGTGCGCGTGATGCGGCGAGGGTCGGATTTGGCCATGCCCACCAGGGTACGGGCTGTGCCCGAGGCAGCACGGCCGCGACGCCGGTGCCGCTGTGCAGATCGTGTGGACCGGTCGTGGGAGCGGCGGGACGACAGCGGTCGGAGCGGTCGCTGGTTACGATCGCGGCATGGCTACCACGTGGGAGTACGCGACCATCCCCCTGCTGATCCACAACACCAAGGCGATCCTCGACCAATGGGGGGCCGACGGGTGGGAGCTCGTCCAGGTCGTCCCCGGCCCCGACAGCACCAACCTGGTCGCCTACCTCAAGCGCCCCTCCGGCGGGCAGTGATGAGCGCCTCGCCCGAGGCCCGCCTCGCCGAGCTCGGCATCACCCTGCCCGACGTCGCCGCGCCCGTCGCGGCGTACGTCCCCGCCGTCCGCTCCGGCAGCTACGTCTACACGGCCGGCCAGCTGCCGTTCGTCGACGGCGCGCTGCCGCTGACCGGCAAGGTCGGTGCGGGGGTCTCCCCGGAGGAGGCCGCCGACCTGGCGCGCACCTGCGCCCTCAACGGGCTCGCCGCCGTCCGCTCCCTCGTGGGCACGCTCGACGGCGCGAGGATCGTCAAGGTGACGGGCTTCGTCGCCTCCGACCCGTCCTTCACCGGCCAGCCGGGCGTCATCAACGGCGCGTCGAACGTGCTCGGCGAGATCTTCGGCGACGCAGGCGTGCACGCGCGCTCCGCGGTAGGGGTGGCGGTTCTTCCGCTCGACGCTCCCGTCGAGGTCGAGCTTCTGGTGGAGCTCGCCTGAGCGGTTGGTTGCGGCCGTAGCCTCCGGTTGCGGCCACGGGTGGGGACGAGGTCCTTCGCCAGGTCGCGTTCACGGGCCCCAGGGGGCCCTCCACTTCGGGACTTCTACGACCTGGCGAAGGACCTCGTCCCCACCCGCTCCTGCACCGTCTCGCGCTCCGCTTCCTCAATCGCGCGCTCGACGACGTGGGGACGGCGCGCAGCGCGGCGTACGGTCCCTGGGTTGCCAGGGCGACGGCGACAGCTGGCGACAGGGGCAGCTCCCAGCTCGGGTTACAGCACCGGCAATTCCCCCACCACGAGCGAGCGCGCCCCTCCCGCGGCCGCGCGACGGCGCGAACCGTGAGGCGCAACGTCGGGGTGACGCTGCGGCCGTCGTCGAGCATCCAAGGCCGCAAGGTGACAGCAGAGCAGGCGGGAGGGGCGTTCTTCGCCGGGTCGTAGAAGTCCCGAAGTGGAGGGCCCCCTGGGGCCCGTGAACGCGACCCGGCGAAGAACGCCCCTCCCGCCTGCGGCAGCATGGTGGTGACGGCAGCGAGAAAGGCAACGGCCGCAACCAAGGCGGCCCAAGACTAGCGAGCCCGCCGCTCCAGACGGTCGATGTCGAGCAGCACGACCGCGCGACCCTCACGACGCACCCAACCGCGCGTCGCGAAGTCCGCCAGGGCCTTGTTGACGGTCTCGCGGGAGGCGCCGACGAGCTGGGCGAGCTCCTCCTGCGTGAGGTCGTGGGCGACCCGGATGCCGTCGTCGTTCGGCTCGCCGAAGCGGGCGGACAGGTCGAGGAGGGCCTTGGCGACGCGGCCGGGGACGTCGGAGAAGACCAGGTCGGCCAGGGTCTCGTTGGTGCGGCGCAGGCGGCGCGCCAGGGCGCCGAGCAGGGTGGTGGCGACGCTGGGGTGCGCGGCGATCCACTGCACGAGGGCCTGGTGGCGCAGCTCGTAGACGAGCGCGTCGGAGACGGACGAGGCGGTCGCCGTGCGGGGGCCCGGGTCGAACAGGGACAGCTCGCCGAACATCTCGCCGGGGCCGAGGATCGACAGCAGGTTCTCCCGGCCGTCGCTCGACCGCCGGCCGAGCTTGATCTTGCCCTGCGCGATGACGTACAGCCGGTCGCCGGGCTCGCCCTCGCGGAAGAGGACGTCCCCGCGGGTCAGCTCGACCGGGACCATGGACTCGAAGAGCGCCTTCGTCTCCTCGGATTCCATGTCCGCGAAGAGAGGGGCGGAGAGCACGACGGTGTCGTCCACAGGATTCCTCACGTGGTTCGGGGGCGGCCGTCCCGGGTCGGGTGCGGTCGTCCGGGGGTTGTCAAGAGGGTGTGTTCCGGTTCTCAGTCTGCCTCACCGCACCAAATCGCGGCACGACGAAGCGCCGGGAAGCCCGGGGAGAGCCCCGAGACGGCGTCACCGGAGCCGGCGCGGGCGGGCTGTCGGAGTGGATGGCTACGCTCGGACCGTGCCGACGAAGCCCGCCTCCTCGACCGCCCTCCCGTCCGACGCGACGCCCACGGGCGAGTCGCGGGTCGCGCTGGTGCGGCGCGCGCGCCGCATCGACCGCGAGCTGGCGGTGACGTACCCGGACGCGCGCGCGGAGCTGGACTTCACGACGCCGCTGGAGCTGCTGGTGGCGACGGTGCTGTCGGCGCAGACCACGGACGTGCGGGTCAACGCGACGACGCCGGCGATCTTCGCCCGTTATCCGGACGCCGCCGCGTACGCGGGCGCGGACCCGGCGGAGATGGAGGAGCTGTTCAAGCCGCTCGGCTTCTTCCGCGCCAAGACGCGCTCGATCATCGGGCTGGGGCAGGCGCTGGTCGAGCGGTTCGACGGCGAGGTCCCGGCCCGCCTGGACGACCTGGTGACGTTGCCGGGGGTGGGGCGCAAGACGGCGAACGTGGTGCTGGGCAACGCGTTCGGCGTCCCTGGCATCACGGTGGACACGCACTTCGGGCGCCTGGCGCGCCGCTTCGGCTGGACGGACCAGGAGGACCCGGTCAAGGTCGAGCACGAGGTCGGGGCGCTGTTCCCGAAGAAGGACTGGACGATGCTGAGCCATCACCTCGTGTGGCACGGGCGACGGCGGTGCCACGCGCGGCGGCCGGCGTGCGGGGCGTGCCCGGTGGCGCGCTGGTGCCCGTCGTTCGGGATCGGGGAGACGGACCCGGTCGCGGCGGCGAAGCTCGTCAAGCCGGGGCCTCGGGGCTGACCCGGCCCTGACGGGGTGTCAGCGGGCGGCGAGGGCGTGCTCGAGCCAGTCGACGAGCAGCTTGCCGACCTCGTCGGGGGCCTCCTCGGGCAGGAAGTGCCCGGCGCCGTCGACGGTCTCGTAGCGGAAGTCGCGGGCGAGCGCCGCGCCGTCGACGGGAGCGTTGCGGGGGTCGACGAAGCCGTCCAGCTCGCCCTGCACCTGCAGCACCGGGACGTCGACGGGCTCGCGCAGCGCGGCGAGGTAGCGGCGGCCGTCGGGGCGCGGGGTCGAGCGGACCATCCAGCGCAGCGACTCCATCACGGTGTGCGCCGCGAACGGGATCCGCATCACGGTGCGGTACAGCTCGTAGGCGTCGGTGCCGAGGGGGCGCGCGGCGCCGTCGCGCAGCACGCGTGCCACCTGGTCGCCGTCGGTGAGCCGGCGCTCGGGCAGCGTGGGCAGCTGGTAGGCGGCGAGCTGGCGGCGGGCCAGCGGGGTGAGCAGCTGGCGGCCCGAGACGTGCAGGCGGGCCGGGTGCGGCGCGGAGACGGCGGCCACGGCCGCGGTCACGGCGGGCTGCAGCCGCGCCATCGACCACGCGGTGACACCACCCGTGCCGTGCCCGACGACGACGGCCCGGTCGTGGCCGAGGGAGCGCACCACGCCCGCCACGTCCTGCGTGCCGGTGGGGACGTCGTACCCGGACGGGGGCTTGTCGGAGGCGCCCACGCCCCGCAGGTCCATCGCCGCCACCCGGTACCCGGCGTCGGCGAGCTGCTCCATCTGGTGCCGCCACGCCCACCAGAACTGCGGGAAGCCGTGCAGCAGCACGACGAGCGGGCTGCGGCCGCCGTTCGTCCGGTCGGGCCCGGCGAGCGCGACATGGAAGCGCGCGCCGTTCGCGGGCACGAGCTCGTGCCGCCAGGGTCCGTCGACCAGGGCGCTGGAGAAGTCGCTGGAGTCCGACATCGCGGTCACCGGTCGAACCTACCTGGTGCGGTGCGCCGGGGCCCGTGCGGGCGCGCGGGTTCAGCGGGTGGGGGCCGCCCGCCCGGCCGCGCCCGTGCCGTCCGACGTCGTGGCGTCGTCCGCGTCGGCGCCCTCCACCGGCCGGGGTTCCTTGGGCGGGTCGAACCGGTAGCCGACGTTGCGGACGGTGCCGATGAGCTGCTCGTGCTCGGGGCCGAGCTTGGCGCGCAGGCGCCGCACGTGCACGTCCACGGTGCGGGTGCCGCCGTAGTAGTCGTAGCCCCAGACCTCCTGCAGCAGCTGCGCCCGCGTGAACACGCGGCCCGGGTGCTGCACCAGGTACTTGAGGAGCTCGAACTCCTTGTACGTGAGGTCGATGGGGCGGCCGCGCAGCCTCGCGGTGTAGCCGCCGGCATCGATCGCGAGGTCGCCGGCGGCGATCTCCTGGGGGCCGTCGTCGACGGGGCCGCGCTCGGACCGCTCGATCACGAGGCGCAGGCGCGCCTCCACCTCGGCGGGCGAGGCGGCCTCGAGCAGCAGGTCGTCGGCACCCCACTCGTGCGTGACGACGGTGAGCCCGCCCTCCGTGAGCACGAGCACGAGCGGCACGGTGAGGCCGGTGGCGTGCAGGAGCCGGCACGTGGTGCGGGCGGCGACGAGGTCACGACGCGCGTCGAGCAGCACGACGTCGGAGTCCGGGGCGTCCACCAGGGCGGACGGCTCCATGGGCAGCACCCGGATCCGGTGGTTCAGCAGGCCCAGGGCGGGCAGCACCTCGACCGACCCGCCGGACGCGGGCGTGAGGATCAGCAGCTCGGCCACCGGCACCTCCTCCCGGTCGTCGGACGGTCCGTTCGACAGCGTCCGACAGGTGCGTCCGCCAACGTACCGCGGTGCGGCGTGGATCACACCGCACCCGTCCCGGTCGTGTGACCGGTTCCCGCAGTGTGCCCCGAACCGTGTTGCGGGCGCGTTTCCGATCGGCGACCGGACTGTGACGGACGTGGCCGCGGCGTGGCGGCGGTGGGTCGCGGACGGGTCGCGGCACGGTCGTGGCACGGCTCGTGGCCCCGGGTCGTGGACGGCGGGGACGCCGCCCGCCGTCTGCGACACTCGTCGTCGTGACCGTGACCACCCGCGCCGTCTGGACGGCCGTCCTCTCCGCCGTCGTCGCGGCGGCCGCCGCCCTCGACGACTACGGGATCCTGCCCCTGACGGCGGTGGCCGGGGGGCTCGTGCTGCTCCTCGCGGCCGGCTGGGGCCCGTTGCTGCGGCTGCCGGCCCAGGGCGGGACGACGGTCGTCGTGGCGGTCGCCGGGCTCGGCGCGGTCGCCGTGGCGTGGGCCACCCAGGGCGAGCCGGTGCTGCGCAACGTGCCTCTGGTGCTCGCGATGGCGCTGGTGCTGGCGTTCGTCGCGGAGATGCTGCGCCGCGGCGGGCGGCCCCGGCTCGTGGAGTCCGTGAGCGGCACGGTGACCGGCGCCGTGGTCGCGGTGTGCTGCTCCGGCTGGGTGGCCGCGGGTCGCTCGGAGGCGGGCGCGGCGCTCGTGGTCGTGAGCGCGCTCGGCCTCGCGGTCGCCGCGGCGGTGTCGGCGACGCCGGTCGCGCGCGGCTGGGCGGGCTCGCTCGTGGGGGTGGCGCTGGGCGCCGTCGCCGCGGGCGGGGTGGCGACGCTCCTGCCGGCGATCGACCCGGTGAGCGGCCTGGTGGCGGGCGCCGTGACCGGCCTGGTGGTCGCGGTGCTGCGCCTGCTGTTCGAGCGTCAGCCTGCGCTGACGGGGCGCCGGGCGGTGCTGGCCGCGGTCACGGCGCCGGTCGCCGTGAGCGGCATCCTGGTGTTCGTCGTGGGGCGGCTCGTCGTCGCCTGAGCAGGGTCGCCGCCTCGCGGCGGCGGGCCCGGGGCGGGCGTCACGCCGGGCGCTCGACCACGCCCGCCAGGTTGATCGCCTCGCCGGCCAGCTCGATGCGCACCTTCTTGCTCACGAGCACGCCGCCGGCCTCGAGCGGGACGTTCCACACCAGCCCGTACTTCTCGCGCTCGAAGTCGGCCGCCGCGCTGAAACCGAAGATGTCGCGGCCGTACGGGTCCCGACCGGCCCCGCCGAACTCGGCGTCGAGCGCGATGGGGTGGGCGATGCCGCGGATCGTCAGGTTGCCGTGGAGCACGAACTTCGCGGACGTCTTCAGCGTGCTGGGGGCGGTGTCGGCGCGACCCGGCGTGCGGCCCTTGAGGCGGGCCCACGAGAAGATCGGGTCGACCTCGGTGCGCCACTCGATGCCCGTGCTGCGGAACTCGATCGTCGGGAAGTTCTCCACGTCGAGGAAGTCGGGGCTGCGCAGGTGCGCGTCGCGGTCCGGCAGGTGGGTGCTGATGGTCGCGGCATCCAGCGTCGCGGTCACCGACGACTGCAACGGGTCCTCGGCCACGCGGATGGTCGCGCTCCCCGACGAGAACTCGCCGCGCACCGGGCTCACCATCATGTGCATCGCGAGGAAGCCGAGCCGTCGGTGCTCCTTGTCGAGCACGTAGTCGCCGGCGGCGGGGATGACGAGGTCGTTCCAGGTCCTGGTGGACGAGGTCATGGATGGTTCTCCGTGGTCGCGACGTCGGCCGGCGCCGTGCGGGGCGGGCCTCTGGGGCACGTGCGCCCGCCGGCCGGCTCGACGGCAGGGCGTCACTGGATGCTTCAACGTTCAATCTACGGCACGGGGGGTGCCCGGCGGGAGTGCGTCCGGGGGCCGGGTGGTGTGCCTCACACCGGGTGCGCGGCGTCAGTAGACGAGCGCCTGGGCGCCCGGGCGCAGCACCTCCTCGGCGAACACGGCGGCCCCGGCGATGCGCACGCCGGGCAGGACGTCGTCGGGCCCGAGGCCGCGGCGGGCGGCGCACTGCGTGCAGAGGGTGACCGTGCCGGCGGCGAGGACGGCGTCGAGCAGGTCGCCGGCGGGCGCGGCGTGCTCGAGCGAGAGCTCCGCGACCCGGCCGGGGACGGCGAACCGCGCCGCCTCCCCGGTGAGCCACAGGCTCACCTCCGCGCCGGCGGCGACGGCCGCGGCCGCGACGGTGAGCGCCTGGTTGGCGGCCTCCGGCCGGTCCGTCCCCGACGTGGTCTTGATCACGAGCGAGCGCGCGGGCGTCGCAGCGGTGGGGGTGCTCATGGGCGGCGACCTTACTCACGCTGACCGATGCCGGGACGGCTGGGTAGGATCGCGGCATGTCGATCCACGCTCTCGAGGCAGTGTTCACCGGTCTGCTGGTCGTCGTGTCGGTCACGATCCTCTGGTTCGCCGGCTACGTCGTCTACAAGCTGTTCCAGGGCCAGCGCTGATGCCCTTCGCCTTCCCCGAGGGCCTCGCGCCCGAGGTCTACCCGCTCGCGTGGCTCGTGGGCCGCTGGCGGGGCGAGGGCGTGATCGAGTACACCGGCATCGACGAGACGCCGTTCGTGCACGACCTCGTCTTCGACCACGACGGCGGGCCCTACCTGCGCTTCGAGTCCACGCTGCGCGTGCGCTCCGCTGCGGCGGCCGACGGCGAGGGCACGCCCGGCGACGACGAGCCCGACACGGTCTGGTCGACGGAGACCGGCTACTGGCGCGTGTCGACCGACCGCCCGGAGGGGCTGGAGGACGACCGGCACGCGCTCGAGGTGCTCGTCACCGACGCGTCGGGCCGGCTCGCCCTGTTCCTCGGCGTCGCGGGCAACGGCCGCATCGACCTCGCCACGGACTTCGTGGCCCGCACCTCGACCGCCGCGGAGGTCACCGCGGCGAAGCGCCTGTACGGCCTGGTCGAGGGGCGCCTGATGTGGGTCGAGGAGCTCGCCGCGTTCGGGCACCCGCTCGGCTCGTACGCCTCCGCCCAGCTCGACCGCGTCGAGAACGACTGAGAGGGCGTCCGATGGACTCGCCGCTCCTGGCCCGACAGGGCGCCGTGGCTGCCACGGGTGCCGACGAGGGCGTGGCCTGGCACTACGGCGACCCGGTCGCCGAGCAGCGTGCGCTCGCCCGCGGCGGGGCCGTGGTCGACCAGTCGCACCTGGGCGTCGTGCGCGTCGCCGGCCCCGACCGCCTGTCGTGGCTGCACTCGATCACGTCGCAGGACGTGCAGGGTCTCGCGCCGCGCACCTCCACCGAGCTGTTCGTGCTGTCCCCGCAGGGCCACGTCGAGCACGCCGCGGGCGTCGTCGACGACGGCGAGGCCACCTGGCTGGTCACCGAGGGCGACCACGCAGCGCCGCTCGCCGCCTGGCTCGAGCGCATGAAGTTCATGATGCGGGTCGAGATCGACGACCTCTCCGCCGAGTACGCGGCGCTGGGGGAGCCGGTCGCCGCCGAGGGCGTCGAGGGCGAGCCCGTGACCTGGTGGGACACCTGGCCGCGCGTCGCCCAGGGCGGCACCCGGTACGGCCCGCCCGAGACGGAGCACCCGGGCCTCGACCGTCCGTGGCGGCTCGTCCTCGTGCCGCGCGCCGACCTGGAGGCCGCCGTCGCCGAGCGTGAGGCCGCCGGATGGCGCCTGGCCGGCACGTGGGCCACCGAGGCGCTGCGCGTCGAGGCGTGGCGCCCGCGGCTGGCGCACGAGGTCGACCACCGCAGCGTGCCGCACGAGCTCGACTGGCTGCGCACCGCCGTCCACCTGCACAAGGGCTGCTACCGCGGTCAGGAGACGATCGCGCGCGTGCACAACCTGGGCCGCCCGCCGCGGCGGCTGGTGCTGCTGCACCTGGACGGCTCCCAGCACGTGGTGCCCGAGGCGGGCGCGGAGGTCTTCGTGGGCGGGCCGGAGGGGCGTGCCGTCGGCACCGTGACCACGGTGGCGCGGCACCACGAGCTCGGGCCGGTCGCCCTCGCCGTGATCAAGCGGTCCGCCCCCGAGGACGCCGAGCTCACCGTGGTGGGCGACGTCGGCGGGCAGGAGCTGCAGGTCGCGGCCGCGCAGGAGGTCGTGGTGCCGGGCGACGGCGTCTCGGCCGACCGACCCGAGGCGCACGGGCCGCTGACGCGCGGCCTCACCCCGCGCGGGCCCGACGCCCCGCAGAGCCTGCTGTGAGGGGCCTGCTGTGAGCGGGCGCCCGTGAGCGACGAGCCGGCGGCCCGTCCCGCGGGCGACATGTCGCGGCGTGCGGGCGCCGCCGCGCGCGCGGCCCTGCGGACCCTGCCCCGGCGCATCCGGCTGCGGCAGGGCATCTCCCGGGTGCGCGTCGCGTTCTGGCCCATCGTCCAGGCGGCGCTGGCCGCGGGCGTCGCGTACGGGATCGCGACCGTCGTGCTGGGGCACACGCAGCCGTTCTTCGCCGCCATCGCGGCGTGGGTGTGCCTCGGGTTCAGCTTCGACCGCGAGCTGCGCAAGGTGGCCGAGGTCGCGGCGGGCGTAGCGCTCGGCGTCGCGCTGGGCGACGTCATGGTCCACCTCATCGGGTCCGGCTGGTGGCAGATCGCGCTGGTGATGGGGATCTCGGCCCTCATCGCCCGGTTCGTCGACCGCGGCCCGCTGGTGACCATCCAGGCGGGCGTCCAGGCGGGCGTCGTCGTGGGCCTGCCGGCCTCGGTGGCGACCAACGGCGCGTTCGGCCGCTGGACGGACGCCCTGGTCGGGGGCGGGGTGGCGCTGCTCGTCGCGCTCCTCACACCCGGCGACCCGCGGCGGCGCATCCGCGACCTGGCGCAGAGCGCGACCCGCGAGCTGGCCCTCACGCTGGAGTCCGTGGCGCTCGGCCTGCGCGACGGCGACCCCGACGAGCTCGCCGCGGCGCTGGTGCGCGGTCGGGCCGCCGAGAAGTCGCTCGAGGAGTGGCACGACGTCGCGACCAAGTCGGACGAGATCGCCCGGGTGAGCGTCAACCGCGTGCTCCGGGCGGAGATCACGCGGCTCACCGGCCAGGCGGTGCTGGTCGACCGGGCCATGCGCAGCGTGCGCGTGCTCGCCCGGCGCGCCCCGGCGACGCTCCGCTCGCTGGGGCAGCTGGGGGACGAGGGGAGCCACCGGGTGACGGCGGCGCCGCTGGCGGGCGGGCTCCCCCCGCCGCCGGAGGTCGACCCGACCGCCGACCCGGTGGCGGACCTGGTCGTGCGCCTCGCGCACGGCGTGCGGCTGCTCGCCGCCGCCCTCGGCTCGGGCACGGGCCTGGGGCAGGCGCGCGACGCGCTGCTCGACGTCGCGCGCGACGTCGACCCGCGCACCGTGGGCGAGGGGCACTGGCAGGTGCAGTCGCTGGTGCTGCTGCTGCGCTCGCCCGTCGTGGACCTGCTCGAGGCGGCGGGCCTGCCGCCCGAGGAGGCCCGGGACGCCCTCCCGGAGATGTGACGGCCCGCGGGCGGTCGGTCAGCGGTGCTCGACGACGTCCGTGTCGTCGGCGAGGAGCTGGTGGGTGAGCTGCTCCACGAGCTGGTCGACCTCGGGCTCGTCCCCACCGGGCCACTCGGCGACGTACCGACGCAGCCGCTGCCGCTCGGCCTCGCGGATCGACTCGGCGACGACGTCGCCGTCGGGGGTGACGAGGACGGCGTCGCCGTCCACCTCGACGAGTCCGCGCGCCGCCAGCGCCTGGGCGATGCGCCGCACCGTCTCGGGCGACACCTCCGTGCGCTCGGCCATGAGCTGCACGGACCGCTTCCGCTTGAGGGAGACGCGCGTGACCATCCACGCCTCCTCGGCGGTGAGGTCGTCGTCGCGCGCGATCGTCTCGTACACCTTGAGCGGGTCCAGCTTGCCGACGCGGCGCCACAGGATGAGGCGCAGCTCGTCGAGGGACGTCCGGGCGGAGCCGAGCGCGAACGACTCGCCCGCCGCCTGCCCGGCGGTGGTGGCGGCGTCGCCGCGCGTCGCGGTGCGCAGCTCGACCTCCGGCAGCAGCCACGTGAGGGCGAAGGCGAGCACGGCGATCGGCACCGCCCACAGGAAGACGACGTGCAGGGCGCCCGCGTACGCGTCCAGGAACCAGTCCTGCACCTCGGGCTGGCACTGCGCGAGGTTCTGGGTGGACGCGGCCAGCGCCGCGGGCCCGCACGGGCCCTGCGCCGTCGCCGGGACACCGGTGACGAGCGCGTCGGTGAGCCGGTTCGCGAAGATCGTGCCGAAGACCGCGACCCCGACCGACGACCCGATGGTGCGGAAGTACGTGGCGCCGGAGGTCGCGGTGCCGAGGTCCTTGTAGCTGACCGCGTTCTGCACGGCGATCACGAGCACCTGCGTGACCATGCCCAGCCCGGCGCCGAGGACGAACATGCTCAGCCCGGCCTGGAGCGTGGTGGTGTCGCGGCCCATGAGGGAGAGCAGGAAGAGCCCGCCCGCCGTGATCGCGGTGCCGACGATCGGGTAGACCTTGTACCGCCCGGTGCGGGAGATGAGCTGTCCCGACCCGATGGACGTGAGCAGCATGCCGAGCATCATCGGCGTCATCTCGAGGCCGGACTCGGTGGGCGTGGACCCCTTGACCGTCTGCAGGTACAGCGGCAGGTAGGTGATCGCGCCGAACATGGCGAAGCCGACGACGAACCCGACCACCGCGGACACGGAGAACACCTTGCTGCGGAACAGGTGCAGGGGGAGCACGGGCTCGGGGGCGCGCTGCTCGACGACGACGAACGCGACCAGCGACGCGACGGCGAGCGCGACCATCCCGTAGACCGGCCAGGACGCCCACTCCCAGGTGGTGCCGCCCAGGCTGGTGACCAGCACGACGGACGTGGAGATCAGGCCCAGCAGGATGATGCCGGCGTAGTCGATGCGGGGCTTCTTGCCGGCCTCGATGTGCGGCAGCACGGACGCGACGACGAGCAGCGCGACGATCCCGATGGGGATGTTGATGTAGAAGACCCAGCGCCAGTCGAGGTTGTCCACGAAGAAGCCGCCGAGCAGGGGGCCGGCGACGGACGAGACGCCGAACACGGCGCCGAAGAAGCCCTGGTACTTGCCGCGCTCCCGCGGGGGGACGACGTCGCCGATGATCGCCTGCGACAGCACCATCAGCCCGCCGCCGCCCACGCCCTGCACGGCGCGCCATGCGATGAGCTGGCCCATCGTCTGGGACGTGCCGGAGAGGATCGACCCGACGAGGAAGATGACGATGCAGGCGATGAACAGGGCCTTGCGCCCGTAGAGGTCGCCGAGCTTGCCCCACAGCACCGTGGTGGCCGTGCTCGCGAGCATGTACGCCGTCACGACCCAGGACAGGTGCTCCGCGCCGCCGAGGTCGGAGACGATGGTGGGCAGCGCGGTCGCGACGATCGTCTGGTCGAGCGCCGCGAGCAGCATCGCGAGCATGAGCCCGCCGAAGACGGCCAGCACCCTGCGCTGCGGCAGGGCCTCCGGCTCGGCGGGTGGTGCGCTCGGTGCGGCGGCCATCGCGTGCCCTTCCTGTCGGGCGGACGACGGCGTCCGCGCGATGAGCAGGTGTCCCGCTTGGCAGGCTCGCACGGTCTTCGGCGGAGGGCGCGGCGAACCGTCTCGGCACGATGTCGTGCACGTGCAGCACCTGTTGTCGTCGAGTAGTTGATGAGATACAGTACTTGTCGTGATGCAGCGAGCTGAACCTTCGACGGCGGACGACGCGTTCTCCGCCGACCTGCTGCGTGGCCACACCGACACGATCGTGCTCGCGACGCTGCGTCGCGGGGACCGCTACGGCTTCGAGATCTACAAGACGATCCGCGACGCCACGGGCGGGGCGCACGAGATCAAGGAGGCCACGCTCTACGCGACGTACCGCCGTCTCACCAAGGACGGCCTGGTCGAGGCCTACTGGGGCGACGAGTCCCAGGGCGGGCGCCGCAAGTACTACCGGATCACGGACGCCGGCCGCGCCGTCTACCGGCGCAACGTCGCCGCCTGGGTCGCCACCCGCGACGTCATCGACTCCCTCCTGCGCACGGACCCGCGCGCGGACTCGAGCACAGACAAGGACTCCTCCCGATGACCACCGTCCACCGCCTCCTCGACGACGCGTTCGCGGGCGTCGAGCCGTCCCCCGAGGTCCAGGACCTCAAGGAGGAGATCCGGGCGAACCTCGAGGCCCGGGCCGCCGAGCTGCAGGCCGAGGGAGCGTCGCCCGACGACGCCGCCCGCCGTGCCTTCGACGAGCTCGGCGACGTCCGCGCGATCGTCGCCGACGCGCAGGCGGACGTCGCGGCCCAGACCGGGGGCACGCCTCGCACCCCGCTCCAGGAGGCGTTCGCCGTCGCCCGGCAGCAGCGCGTGCGCCCGAAGCCCCGGTTCGTGCTGGGCGTCGTGCTCGCGTCGCTGGTGCTCGTGGCCCTCGTCGCCCTCTGCGTGCTGGCGGCCCTCGACGTCCTCGCCCTGCCGGGCCTCGTCGTCGCCGCCCTCCTGCTCACCGCGTCCAGCGCCGCCGGCTTCGTGGTCGGGTCGTCCCTCTCGCAGGAGACGACGACGAACCACCCGGTGCCGTCGCGACGCGCCGGCGGCTACTACCTGGCCACGGGCCTCGCGGTCTTCGGCCTGCTCCTCGCCGGGCTCACCCTGCTCGGCGAGTTCGAGGCGTGGGTGTACGTCGTCGCGGCGGCGTTGCTCGTCGTGGGCGGCGTGCTGTTCACGATGCTCGGCGTCACGCAGACCAACCGGAAGAAGGCGTGGGTGCGGGACGTCGCGCGTGCCCACGCGACCGGCCACGACTTCGACCGCTTCGAGCGGGACCCGGCCGCCGCCGCGCGGTTCGGCGTCTACACGCTCGTCATCTGGCTGACGGCGTTCGCCGTGTTCGTCGTCCTCGGCCTCACCGTCGGCTGGGCCTGGTCCTGGCTGACTTTCGTCGTCGCCCTCGCGGTGATGATGCTCGTCCTCGCCCGGATGCTCTTCAGGTCGACGGGCGAGCAGCACGAGCAGTGACAAGAACGGTCCCGGGCGACTGCCATCGCCCGGGACCGGTGGCTCGGGTCCGGTGCACGACCGCACCACGAGACGCACTCCCACCCTAGGGCGTGCGCCGGACCCTCCGACCGCTGGTCCACCCAGCAAGGAGGAGACATGTCCGCACGACCGACCTCGCCCGACGTCGCCATCGACGTCGCCGGCCTGACCAAGACCTACCGCTCCGGTCGCGGCGCACGCCCTGTGCGCGCGCTCGACGGCCTCGACCTGTCCGCCGCGCCGGGCAGCGTGCTCGGCCTGCTCGGCCCCAACGGCGCCGGCAAGTCCACCACCGTGAAGATCCTCGCGACGCTGTCGCGGCCCGACGCGGGCACCGCCCGCGTCGCGGGCCACGACGTGGTGCGCGACCCGGCCGCCGTCCGGCGCGCCATCGGCTACGTGGCGCAGCGCCCCGTGACCGACCCGATGGGCACCGGGCGCGAGAACCTCGTGCTCGCCGGGCGGCTGCAGGGGCTTGGCGCCCGCGACTCCCGGGCGCGGGCGGACGAGCTGCTCGAGCGCTTCGGCGTCGCGCACGCCGCCGACCGCCTGGTGAAGACCTGGTCCGGCGGGATGGCGCGCAAGCTCGACGTCGCCGTCGGCCTGGTGCACCGGCCGCAGGTGCTGTTCCTCGACGAGCCCACCACCGGCCTCGACCCCGAGGCGCGCGCCGCGATGTGGGCCGAGATCGAGCGCATGGCGGCCGGCGACGGCATGACGATCCTGCTCACCACGCACTACCTCGACGAGGCCGACCGTCTCGCCGACCAGGTGGTCATCGTGGACGCGGGCCGGGTCGTCACCGCGGGCACCCCCGACGCGCTGAAGGACGAGCTGCGCGGCGACGGCGTCACGGTCGAGCTCGACGACGAGGCCGCCGCGGCGGCGGCCGCACCGGTGGCCGCGCGCGTGCCCGGCGTCGTCGACGTCGCCGCGGAGGGGCGCGCGCTGCGGGCGCGCGCCGACGCGGGGGCCACCGCGCTCCCGGCGCTGCTCGCGGCGCTCGACGCCGCGGGCCTGGGCGTGCGGGCGGCCGGGCTGTCCCGGCCCACGCTCGACGACGTCTATCTGCGGCACACCGGCCGCAGCCTGGAGGCGGCCCACCGCTCGACGGCGGGCGCCGGGGTCGAGGGGGTGGCGGCATGAGCGCCCTGACGCAGGCCGCGCTCCTCACCGGCCGGCAGGCCCGGCAGGGCGTGCGCATCCCCGTGTTCATGGTGATGAACCTGCTGCAGCCGATGATCTGGCTGCTGCTGTTCGGGCAGCTGTTCCGGTCCGTCATCGAGATCCCCGGCTTCGCGGGCGGCGCCGACGTGACCTACCTCGAGTACCTCACGCCCGGCGTCGTCATGATGACGGCGATGGGCGGCGCGGCCTGGGCGGGCACGACGTTCGTGCAGGACATGGACCGCGGCGTGATGGATCGCTTCCTCGCCTCCCCGACCAGCCGCGGCGCGCTGCTGGCCGCCTCGATGGCCTGGTACGCGCTGCTCGGCTGCGCGCAGGCGCTGGTGGTCGTGGGCGTCGCGTGGCTCGGCGGGGCGCGGTTCCCCGGCGGCGGGGCCGGCATCCTGGTCATGCTGGTCGCCGCGGCGCTGCTGAGCTGCCTGTTCGCCGCGCTGTCGGGCGCCGTCGCGCTGCTCACGCGGCAGCAGGAGGCGCTCATCGGCGTCTCGCAGCTGCTCACGATCCCGCTGATGTTCCTCTCGTCGGCGGTGATGGACCCGGCCCTCGCGCCGGACTGGATCGCCACGGCCGCGCGGTACAACCCGTTCGACTGGGCGGTCGTCGTGGCCCGCGACGCCCTCCAGGGCTTCGCCGACCCCGGCACGGTGTGGCTGCACCTGGGGCTGCTCTCCGCCGCCGTCGCCCTGCTGGGCGCGCTCGCGTCGTCGGCGTTCCGCGCCTACCGCCGCGCCATCTGACGCCGAGGTGGCCCCGGAAGCGCCGAGGTAGCCCGAACCCTGCCGAGGTAGTTCGTGACACTGTGTCACGAACTACCTCGGCGCTTCTCGGACCACCTCGGCAGAGCTGCTGTTCGGCACCGGGCTGCGGACGGTACGGTCGTCGGTCATGGAGGTCTCCGTCAGCGCGCTGCGCGCCGAGCTCAAGTCGTGGATCGAGAAGGCGCGGGCGGGCGAGGAGGTCGTCATCACCGAGCGGGGGGTGCCGGTCGCCCGCCTGTCGGGGGTGCAGACGGCGGACCTCGTCGCCGGGCTGGTGCGCGACGGCCTGCTCACGCCCGCCGCCACCGAGCGGCCGGTGCACGCGGTGCCCGACGACGACGCGGCGGCCGCCCGGTCCGCCCCGCGCCCCGCCGCGCGGCCGGCGTCGCGCATGTCCGACCTGGTGCGGCGCATCCGCCGCTGACGACGGTCTCGGCAGCCCGACCGGCGGAACGAAGAACGGAGCACGATGGCCCTCGTCTACTTCGACGCGAGCGCGCTGGTGAAGCTGTGCGTGCGCGAGCCCGGCTCGGCGCTCGCGAGCGCGCTGTGGAACCGCGCCGACGTCGTCGTCTCGTCGCGGATCGCCGACGCCGAGGTGCGGGCGGCGCTCGCGGCCGGGGAGCGGGCCGGGGTGCTCGACCCGCTCGCGCGCCGTCGCGGCACCGCGATCTGGGACGAGCTGAGCGCCGGGCTGCACACCCTCGAGGTGACGCCCGAGGTCTCCGAGCGCGCCGCCGAGCTGGTCGCGTCGTGCCCCGTGCCGCTGCGCGGCGCCGACGCCCTGCACGTGGCCAGCGCGCTCGCCGTCGCGCACGAGGACAGCGTCGTCGCCGCGTGGGACGAGCACGTCGCGGGCGCCGCGCGCTCCCGCAGGCTCCGCGTGCTCCCGTAGGCTCGGCGGGTGATCTCCGCCGCCTTCGGATCCTTCCAGTACATCCTGCTCGTCGTGCTCGCGGTCGTGGTGTTCGTCGTGCAGCTCGTCGCGTTCCTCGATGCCGCCCGCCGGCCCGCGAACGCCTACGTGTCCGAGGGGAAGCTGAAGAAGAACATCTGGCTGATCATCCTCGGCATCGCCGCCCTCATCGGGCTGTTCGGCCTGCCGCCGATGCTCATGACCGCCGGGTCGTTCTTCAACGTCATCGCCGTGACGCCCGCGATCATCTACTGGGTGGACGTGCGCCCGCGGATCCAGCCGTACGGCACCGGCGGGGGGCGTCGCCCGCAGGGCCCGACGGGCGGCTGGTGACGTGGGCGAGGTGACGACGACGGGCTCGCCCGCGCCCGTCGCGCCCGTGGTGCGCGGCGCGGCCCCGCTGGCCGAGGTGGTGCGCGGCGACCTCGTGGAGTCGGTGCACCTGGGGCACCTCGTGGTGCTCGGGCCCGACGGCGGGGTCCGGCTCGCCCTGGGCGACCCGACGACGACGATCTGGCCGCGCTCGTCGGTGAAGCCGCTCCAGGCCGTGGCCATGCTGCGCTCCGGCCTCGACCTGCCCGGCCGGCTCCTGGCGCTCGGGGCCGCCAGCCACAGCGGCGCCCCCGAGCACCTGGCCGGGGTCCGCGAGCTCCTCGCCGGCGCGGGGCTGGACGAGTCCGCCCTGCGCAACACGCCCGACCTGCCGCTCGGCCGCGCCGAGGCGCTCGCCTGGCAGGAGGCCGGCCACGGGCCGGAGCGGGTCGCGCAGAACTGCTCGGGCAAGCACGCCGCGATGCTCGCGACCTGCGTCGCGGCCGGCTGGGACACCGCGTCCTACCTCGACCTCGACCACCCGCTCCAGCGCGCGGTGCGCGACGCCGTCGTCGAGCTGACGGGCGACGCGGACCCTCACGTCACCGTGGACGGCTGCGGCGCGCCCCTGTTCTCCACCACCGTGCTCGGCCTGGCGCGGTCGTTTGGGCGGCTGGCGTCCGCCGGCGCCGCCGGCACCACCGACGAGGGCGGCCGCGTCGCGCGCGCGATGGCCGGCCACCCGGAGATGGTGGCGGGCCGCGGCCGCGAGGACACGCTCGTCATGACCGCGGTGCCCGGGTCGATCGCCAAGATCGGCGCCGACGGCGTGTGCGCGGCGGGCCTGCCCGACGGGTCGGCGGTGGCGTTCAAGATCCTCGACGGCGGCGACCGGCCCCGCCCGGCGATCCTCGCCGCGGCGATGCGCGCGGCGGGGGCGGCCGGCGTCGCGGGCGCGGACGCCGCCGCGCTGGACGCCGTCGGCGTCACGCCGGTGCTGGGTGGCGGGGCGCCGGTCGGCGCGGTGCGCCCGGCCTTCGCGGCGGACGTCGCATGAGGGCCGTGCTGCAGCGCGTGTCGAGCGCGTCCGTCACGGTCGACGGCGAGGTGGTGGGGGCGATCGACCGGCCCGGCCTGCTCGCGCTCGTCGGCGTGACGCACGCCGACGGCCCCGCCGAGGTGGCGACCGTCGCCCGCAAGATCGCGGAGCTGCGCATCCTGCGCGACGAGCGCTCGGTGACCGACGCGGGCGCCCCGGTGCTGGTGGTCAGCCAGTTCACGCTGTACGGGGACGCGCGCAAGGGTCGCCGGCCCACCTGGAACGCGGCCGCGCCCGGCCCGGTGGCGGAGCCGCTGGTGGACGAGGTCGTGGCAGACCTGCGGGCGCGGGGGCTCGAGGTGGCCACCGGGAGGTTCGGGGCGGACATGTCCGTCGAGCTCGTGAACGACGGCCCCGTGACGATATTGGTGGAGACCTGACAAATCGCTGACCTGCGTCTTCGCGCAATTTTCGGGCTGATGCGGCAGAGTGGTGCCGCCGAGCACCGAGGCCCGGCACGAGACGGGAGGCCGACGATGACCTCGATCCGCGACAGCGCCGCGCCCTGGCAGTCCCCGCCGGGGGTCCGTGCGCGACCGGTCGCGCCGCAGGTCGTGCGACGGGTCTCGGAGCTCGTGGGCGCCGACCCCGAGGCCCTCGCCCAGACGCTCGGGCTGCTCACCCCCCACCAGCTCGCCGGCGTCGCCGCGCTGCCCGACCCGCTCCCCGTGACGGCCGCGGTGCGGGCGGCGGCCCTGGACGGGACCGCCGGCGCGCTCGACCCCGAGGACCGGCGCGTGCTCCTGGCCGCCGGGGTGCTCGTCCTGGACCGCGTCGACGTCCTGCTCGGCGCGACCGGCGCTTCCGTCGAGCGACTGCTCGCGCCGCCCCTGGCCGGGCACCTCCAGCTCGCCGACGGCCGGTTCCGAGTCGCGGACCCGCGGCTGCGCGCCGTCGTGCACGAGGACGCCGACCTCACCGAGCGCACGGCCGTGCACGCCGCGCTGGCGACCGAGCTGGAGCGCGCGGGGGAGCCCGGGGCGGCGCGGTGGCACGCCGCGCTCGCCACGCTCGCCGGCGACCCGGCCCTGGCCGACGGTCTGGTTCGCCTCGCCCGGCAGCGGCTGGGTCAGGGGTGCGCGGTCGCGGCGCACGCGGTCGCGCGGGAGGCGGCCAGCCACGGCACCGGCGACGTGCGGGCGAGGGCGTTCCTCGTCGCGGGGCGCGCCGCGCTGCTCGGGGGGCACCTGCACGACGCCGCCGGATGGCTCGAGCGGGTCGCGAGCACCGGCGTCGCGACGGTCCAGGACGATGCCGAGCGAGCCCGTGACGCGGTGCTCGCGCTGGTCGACGCCCGGCACCTGGACCGGCCCGGGACCGGGTCGGGGGCACCGTGCCCCGGCCCAGGTGCGGCCGGGCCGCTGCCGCCCGACGACGAGGACCCGCCGGGCGTCCGGCTCGCGCGCCTCGTCGTGCCGGTCGCGCGCGCCACGGTGTCCCCGGCGGACCGCGCCGCCCTGGCCGCCGTGGTCGAGGCGCTGGCCCGCCTCGACCGCTACCCCCGGGAGGCCGACGAGGTGCTGGCCCGGGCCGTCGTCACCGCCGCGCCGTACCGGGAGACCGTCGCCTGGGTAGGGGCGGACGGGCTCTCCCCGCTGGCGGAGGCGCACCTGCGGGTGGTGCAGGCGCTCGTCCTCCTGCGCGGCGGCGACGCCGAGCAGGCCGCCCGGGTGCTCGACGACGCCGCGGCGCGCCTGCCGGTGTCGCACGTCGTCGGCGGGCTCGCGGCCGAGGTGGCGCGCCGCACCGGCGGCTCGGACACCCTCGCCGCCGGGCTGCGTGCCGTCGGCCCGGACCCGGTCCCCGCGGCCGTCGCCGTCTGTCGCGACCTCGGGTACCCGCGCCCGGCCACCGTGCCGTCGCTCGTGGTGAGCGCGGTGCGCACCTGCCGGGGCGGCCGGGACGGGCTCGCGGACGTGTGGGCGCGCTGGGCGGACGTGCTCACGGCGCGGGAGCTCGACGTCGCGCGCCTCGTCGCGGACGGCCTGGCGAACAAGCAGGTGGCCGACCGGCTGTGCGTGTCGGTGCGCACCGTCGAGGTGCACCTGGGGCGCGTCTTCCGGAAGGTCGGCGTGAGCTCGCGCGCCGAGCTCACGGTCGTCGCGCTGCGGCCCGCGTCGTGACGCCGGCCTGACCCGGCCTCACAGCCGTGTCAGTGGTCGGTGCGACGCCGACGTGCGAGGCCGACGGCGAGGCCGCCCGCAGTCACGAGCGCCGCGGCCGCGGCGACCAGCCCGGCGACGCCCGCGCCCGTCTGCGGCAGGAAGCCCGACGCGGGCGGTGCGGCCGCGGGGGGAGCCCCGTCCGCGGGCACGGCGGCGGGGACCGTCGTGCCGGGCGTCGGGTCACCGGGTTCGCCCGGCTCGTCGGGCGGCACGGTGCCGGGCGGGTTGGTCGCGCAGCTCGGGGACGACGGCGGGTAGGCGGCGGTCATGGTGAGCTCGGGGTTCACCTCGAGCTTCACGTCCACGGACGGGCGCACCCAGTCGAACTCGTCGCCCTCCACCCAGACGCCGTTCTCGAGGCGCCAGCCGGGCCAGTCGAGCGGCGCGCCCGACGAGTCCACCACGGCGCCCGGCCACAGGACCCGGCCGCTCATCGGGAGGTCGGCCTGCACGACGTCGTCGCCGCCCGGGTTGAGCCACGTGATGGTCACGGTGGTGTTCTCGGTGCCCGTGGCGGTGACGGCGTAGCGGAGGTACGGCACGTCGCCGTCGCACTCCGGCTGGAAGATCTGCGCGGTGAGCGTCGGCTCCTCGGGCGGCGGGTAGTCGGTGCTGCTCGGGCTGCTGCTCGGGCTGGGCACCGTCGCGGCGAGGGCCGGTGCGGCGGCGACCGCGATCGCGCCGCTCAGGGCCAGGCCGGCGGCGGCGCGTACGGCGGTGCGTGCGTGGGCCATCTCGACTCCTCCGGGGGCGATGCTCTCCGTGCTCCTGGGTGCTGCCTGGGGCCCTCACGCTAGCCGCGCACCTCGATCGGCGACCCCGTCTCACCCGGGTGAAACCGCAGGCAGGACGCGTCTTCACCCGCAGGTCGGCACCTCGACGTCGAGCAGCCCGCCCGCCGTCGTCGTCGGGGTCGACCAGACCTCCAGGCGGCCGGGCGGCGTGCCACCCTCCTCGCCCGCCGGCGCGCCCGGCACGGCGAACCGCAGCGTGGCGCTCTCGCCCGGGGCGAGAACCACGGTGACGGACTGGGTGGGGCGTCCGTGCGTGGTGCGGGCCTCGCCGCCGACCGCGGCCCCGTCCCGTTCGACGCGCGGCGCCTCCCCGTCGCGGGGCCCCGCCACGGTCACGCCGAGGCTCAGGGTGCCCGGCGGGTGCGTGCCGCCCGGAACGCCGGCCACGTACGACGGCAGCACCGCGGCGGCGTCGTCGGGGGCCGTCGAGGCCAGCGTCAGCTCGAGCGTGTCCACCCGGCCGGCGTCGGTGCACTCCGAGCCGACGACGTGCAGCGACGAGTCCAGGTACGCCGACATCTTCCCGGCCACGTGGTCGGTGAGGAACACGCCGACGGCGTCGGCGGCGCGCGGGGCGGCGGCGTACGACCCGGCGACCAGCGTGCCCTCCAGCCGCGCCTCCTCGGCGGGGTCGGCCGACCACACCCGCACCCGGTGCTCCCCGGCCGCGCGCTGCAGGCCGGCGAGCAGCGTCGCCGGTGGGACGTCGTCGGACATGGACCGCGCGAGCACCGCGGCGGCGGCCTCCGCGAAGAACTGGTCGGCCGCCTCGGGGTCGAGGACGTCGTAGACGCGCCGCAGCAGCACGTCGACGGCGTTCTCGGCCGTCAGCTCCACGGTGTTGCGGCCGAGCGCGGTGGCGACGGGGCCCGACACCGGCACCCGCACGGGGCCCGTCTCGGCGAGCAGCTGGGAGAGCGCGACCGGGTCGGTGGCCAGGACGCCGTCGACCTGCTCGCCCTGGGCGCGCGCCCACATCTCGGCGGCCAGTGCGGCGGACGTCGGGAAGTCGGGGGTGGCCGTGACGTCCTGCACGAACATGCCGAGCCGGGCCGTGTACGCCTCGTCGTCGTCGGCGGACAGGGGGAGCACGGGGGAGCGGAACGGACCGACGGCAGAGGCCGCGACCTGGCGCACCACCTCGACGCGCCCGTCGTCCACCCGCAGCAGGACGAGCGCGCCCGGGATGCCGCCGCCCTGCCGCAGCTCGCCGGTGCTCATGCCCAGCAGGAGGTACGTGCGCGGTCCGTCCGCGCCGAGCATCGCCGGGCCGAGCGCGGCCGCGCGGTCTCCGGTCGCGACGGCGCCGGCCAGCTCGTCGACCCGGTCGCGCAGCGTCGCCACGGGGTCGGCGAGCTGCGGCAGCAGGGCGTCGGGGTCGACGGCGTCGAGGCGCGCCCGCGACGCGTCGACCGACGCCCGCGCCATCGCCATCCCGGGTGCGGCCGCCTGCAGCGGCGCGAGGTCGAGCCCGCCGTCCGGGGTGCGATCGGTGGCGGCCACGGCGTCGGCCAGGTCGGCCAAGGGGGGCAGCACCTCGTCGGTCACGTCGTCGAGCACGACGGCGACGTCGACGGCCGCCCCCGCCGACGGGCCGACCACGGGCAGTCGGGCGGCGAGCCACCACAGCGGGCCGTCGGTCGCCTCGCGCGCGATCGTGGTCTGCGCCCGCAGCTCCGCCAGGGCGGGGGAGGAGGCGAGCGTCGCGGGGGTGTCGCCGTCCGCCTCCGACCGGGCCCCGGCGCGCAGCTCCTCCGCCACCGCGGGCACCTGCACCGCGGCGCGGGTGAGGGCGCCGCGCGCGGCGAGCGCGTCGCGGACCAGGAGCACCGCGCACACGGCGACGACCAGCAGGGCCGCGACCGTGCCGAGCAGCACCCAGCGCACGGCGCGCCGTCGGCGGGGTGTCGGCGCCGTGGGCTCCGTGCTGGCGGGCGCCGCGCCCGTGTCGACGGTCATCCCCGCACCGTAGGTCCGCGCGGCGCGGTCGGAGGGATGAATCTGCGGGTGATGTCGGCGCGCGCGGGTGCAAGACCAGGGGGTACGGCGACACAGTCGCGTCGAGGGGTGGCGCGCGCCCTCGCGCGCCCAGGACCGCAGGAGGCCCGGTGGACCCGGACGAGACGGCGCGTGTCGACGACGGCGACGACGACCGCGACGACCGCCGCGACCGCGACGACGGCGACGACACGGCGTGGTTCGACGCCCTCTTCGCCGCGCACGCGGGCGCGGTGCACCGCTACCTCGTGCGGCGCCTGCCCGCGGGCGGCGCGGACGCGGAGGACCTGGCCGCGGACGTGCTGGCCACCGCCTGGCGTCGTCGGGCGGACGTGCCGCGCGGCGCGGAGCTCCCGTGGCTCTACCGCACCGCCGGCTTCGTGCTGGCCAACCACCGCCGTAAGGCCCGGCCGACGCCCGTCGCCGTCGTGCCCGAGGTGCCCGACGACGTCGACCCGGCGGCGCTCGCCGTCGACGACGACCGCGTGCGTGCGGTCCTCGCCCGCCTCTCGCCGCGCGACCGGCAGGTGCTCCTCCTCGTCGCGTGGGACGGCGTCGGGGGCGACGGGCTGGCGCAGGTGCTCGGCGTCTCGCGCGGGGGAGCCGACGCCGCGCTGTCCCGCGCCCGGGCGCGGCTGCGCGCCGCGTGGGACGCCGAGACCCAGGACGGCGAGACCCAGGACGGCGACGGTGCGGCCGAGGGCGACGCCGCGGCGCAAGCCGGCGCGCGATGACGACACAGACGGGGTGCGAGACGCCCGCCGGACCGGCGGGCCGTGGGGCCGGGAGGACAGGATGAGCCGGGACGAGGGCCGGGACGAGACGCGCGGTGACGTACCCCAGGGGGAGTCCGCGGCTCCGGACGTGCCGCGCGACGACCGTGACGACCGTGACGACGTGGCGTTCGCGCGCCTGCGGGCGGCGGACCCGGCCGCAGGGGTCGAGC
Organism: Isoptericola sp. NPDC056605; assembly: GCF_042792795.1. Classification (NCBI taxonomy): domain Bacteria; kingdom Bacillati; phylum Actinomycetota; class Actinomycetes; order Micrococcales; family Promicromonosporaceae; genus Isoptericola; species Isoptericola sp. NPDC056605. The sequence goes on from NZ_JBHTVT010000025.1 coordinate 37,204, forward strand.
CGGCGGGTGCGGGGCTGCGGGCGAAGGTCGACACCCGGCTGGCCGCGGACGGTGACGCGACCGTGGCCGAGGGGGCGGGGGGCGCCGACGACGGGGAGCGCGACGGCGACGAGCTCGCCGCCCGCCGTGGGTGGCGCCGCACGCCGTGGCTGGCCGCCGCGGGCGTCGTGGTGCTCGCGGCCGTGGGCGTGGGCGGGTACGCCCTCGGCGGCGCTGCCGCGCCCGGCGCCTCCGAGGCCGCCGACGCCCCGGTCGTGCTGAACGGCGGCGGCCGGGGCGCCGGGTCGGCCGGCGACGACGCCGCGGCCGGCGGAGCGGCGATGGGTGCCGCGGAGGACTCGGCGGGGGACGGCGCGTCCGGCGCGGCGTCGTCGGCCGCGGCGGGTGATGCCACCCTGCCGAGCTGGTACTCGTCCGGTCGCGCGCTGTTCCACGGCGACGGCCTGTCCACCGCGGGCGGCACGGCGTCGGCCTACGCCCTCGACGCGACGGACGTCGCCACCCGTGAGGGGGCCGCCCGGCTCGCGGAGGCGCTCGGTGTCGAGGGGAAGCCACGGTGGGAGTACGGCTGGTCCGTGGGCCCCCAGGACGGCAGCGGACCGCACGTCTGGCTGTCCGCCGACGGTAGCGCGACGTTCGGCTACAACGACCCCGGCGCCGACCCGTGGCGGTGCGAGGACGCCGTCGCGCGCAGCGACGGAGGAGACGACGGGGAGGACACCGAGCCCGCGTGCGACGAGCCGGCGACGTCGTCCGTCGGGGACCGGGAGGCGCGCGACGCACTCACCGACGCCATGCGGAGCCTCGGCGTCGACCCCGACGCGTTCGAGATCGAGGTGGGCGAGAAGACCGACGGCGACCCCGGCCGGTGGGTCACCGCCTCCCAGGTGGTGGACGGCACGCGCACCGGGGCGCAGTGGAGCGCGACCGTCGGGGAGGAGGGCATCGCCTGGCTCGACGGCTTCCTCGCCACGACGGCCGACCTCGGCGAGTACCCCGTGATCAGCCCGGCCGAGGCGGTGGAGCGGCTCGGCGACCCGCGGTTCTCCGGCTCCGCCTGGCCGGTCGTGCTCGCCGACGAGGAGGCCATGTGGGCCGAGACCGAGGAGGACGGGACCGAGCCGTCCGCGCCCCCGGCTCCCCCCGCGGCCGGCGACCCGGTCGACTGGCCGGTGTCCGACGTCGAGATCACCGACGCCAGGCTCGGCCTGGCGCAGCAGACGCAGGACGACGGGTCCGTCGTCCTCGTCCCCGCGTACGAGCTGTCCGACGCCGACGGCAACGCGTGGTCCGTCGTCGCCGTCGCCGACGACGCGATGGACTTCTCGGCGCCCCGTTGAGCGCTGTCGAGCGCCGCGCCCGACGGCGCCGCCCCGGACGTGACGGCCACCACGCGGGCGGTCCCTGACGCGGAGCGCGGGTGCGGGTTACGGTCGTCGTGACCTGTCCCGGAGCACGAAGGAGAACTCCTATGTCCACCCGCACCGCACGCACCGCCTGGAACGGCGACATCCAGCAGGGCTCCGGCCGGGTCGAGCTCGCCAGCTCGGGCGTCGGGACGTTCGACGTCTCGTTCCCCCGCCGGACGGCGGACGCCGCGGAGGGTGTCACCAGCCCGGAGGAGCTCATCGCGGCCGCGCACTCGTCGTGCTACGCGATGGCGTTCTCGCTCGAGGTGGCGAACGCCGGCGGCACGCCGGGCAAGACCGACGTGACCGCCGACGTCACCCTGACCCCGGCCGCGGGCGGCGGTCTCGAGATCTCGAAGATCGCGCTGACCGTCGTCGGCTCCGCCGCCGGGATCGACGCGGACGCGTACCGCGCCGCCGCCGAGGCCGCGAAGGCCGGCTGCCCGGTCTCCAAGGCGCTGGCGGGCGTCGGCGAGATCACGCTGGACGTGACCTTCGAGGGCTGACCGCGAGGTAGTCCGCACGACGGCGAGGTAGTCCGCACGACGGCGAGGTAGTCCGTGCGCGGACTACCTCGCCGTCTGTCGTACTACCTCGCGGTGCTTCGAACTACCTCGCGGTGCTTCGAACTACCTCGCGGAGTTTCGTACTACCTCGCGTGGAGGGGAACTCCCTCGCGGGGATCGGGACTACCTCGGCGTCAGCGGGCGGCGAGGGCCTTGCCGGCCGCGACGGCGTCCTCCTCGGCCTGCTTGGCCATCACGGCGGCGAGGTCGGTGAACTGGTCGAGGGCGGGGTTGACGCCCACCAGCGTGAACTCGCGCTCGACGACGGTGAGGTCGGCCTGCCAGAGGTCGGCGAGGATGCGCCGCAGGTAGTCGGTGTTGTGGTCCCAGCCGGCGCGGGGGCTGCCCTCGCCGTAGGAACCGCCGCGGGTGGTGACGAGCACGGTGGGCTTGCCCTCGAGCACGGGCACGCCCGCGCCCGCGCCGGTCGTGACGAGGTCGATCCAGGTCTTCGCGTGCTGCGAGACGCCGTAGTTGTACAGCGGCAGGGCGAGGACGAGGGCGTCGGCGGCGCGGACCTCGTCGGCCAGGGCCGCGGCGAGGTCGAGGGCGGCACGCTGCTGCGGGGTGCGCTCGGCCTCCGCGACGAACCCGCCCGAGGTGGCCTGGGCCCAGGCGTCCGCGGGCAGCGGGTCCTGGCCCAGGTGCCGGGAGACGACGGCGGTGCCGGGGCGGGCGGCCGTGACCTCGGCGACCACGGCGTCGGCGAGGGCCGAGCTCGCGGACAGGTCGCCCTGGATGCTGGCGTCGAGGCGAAGAAGCGTCATGAGGTGGTTCCTCCGGTGCGGGGGTCGCCGGCGGGCGGGCGACGGGCGGGAGAGGGCGTCCGGGAGGACGTCGTCTTGAACGTTCAACACGAACGTACCCGCGACGGTGTTGATCGTTCAAGTCGGCCTAGGATGGAGTATGCCGTCCGCACCGACCGACGCCCCGGTGTGGCTCGACGAGGACCAGCAGCGGAGCTGGTCGTCGGTAGCCGCGCTCCTCATGACCCTGCCCGCCACGCTCGACGCGCAGCTGCGCGCCGACGCGGGGCTCAACCTCTTCGAGTACCACGTGCTCTCCGCCCTCGGGGAGGCTCCTGACCGCACCCTCGGCATGTCCGACCTCGCGGCACTGTCCCGCGGCTCGCTGTCGCGCCTGTCGCACGCCGTGGGTCGCCTCGAGCGTTCCGGCCTGGTCGAGCGCACCGCGTGCTCGGACGGGCGGCGGCGGATGGAGGCGCGGCTCACGGAGGCGGGCTGGCGCAAGCTCGAGGCGGCCGCCCCGGGGCACGTCCGGGAGGTGCGCCGCCTCGTGGTGGACGCCCTCGGCGAGGACCAGCTCGCGGCGCTCGGCGCGGCCGCCGACGTCGTCGTGCGCACGATCGACCCGGCGCTGGCGTGCGCCGAGCGCGCCCGCGGCATCGGCTGCGGGCCGCTGCCCGCGGAGTCAGCCGAGCAGGGGCGGTGAGCCGGCGCCCGTGCCGGCGATGACGCCCTCGACGGTCTCGCGCAGCACGTCGCGCGGGTCGTGGGTGGGTTCCCAGCGCAGCAGCTCGCGGGCGCGCGTCGCGTCCAGGACGACGTCGGCACGGGCCATGTCGAACCAGCCCACGTCGATGGGGGCGAGGCGCAGCCGGGAGGCGACCGACAGCCCGGTCCGCGCGACGTCGGGCGAGACCTCGACGCTGCGGCCCGCCGAGAGCGTGTCGGCGAGGTCGGCCGACGTGAGCCAGCCCTCGGGGGCGAGGTTGAACGCCCCGGGGTGGCGGCCGACGACGACGGCGCGGTACGCGTCGGCGGCGTCGTCGACGTGCATCACCTGCAGGCGCAGGCCTGCGAGCGCGGGCACCGCGGGCAGCAGCGCTCCCTCGGGGGCGCGCTTGGCGGCGAGCCGCAGCGCGCGGGTGCCGAGCGGCCCCAGGAAGTAGCGCCCGAGCTCGGCGCCCGCCTCGCGCTGCAGCATGAGCGCGGGCCGCACCCGCGTCACGACCAGCCGCGGGTGCCGCGCGGCGACGTCGTCGAGCATCCGCTCGACGGCGGCCTTCTGCACGGAGTAGGACGACGTGCGTACGCCGCGCCGCGGCCAGTCCTCGCGCACGAGGCCGCCGTCGTCCGGGCCGGGGGAGTAGACGCCGGAGGTCGAGCCGAACACGAGGTGCGGGACGCCGCCGCGCACGACGGCGTCGGCGACGGCCCGCGAGCCGTCGAGGTTGAGGCGCCGGGCCTGCCCGGAGTCGCGGGCGGACGGCGGCGCCCAGGCGAGGTGGACGACGGCGTCGGCGCCGAGGAAGGCCTGGTCGAGGCCGCGCACGACGGCGTCGGCGGTGTCGGTGAGGTCGACGCGGACCCACTCGGCGGCGGAGTGCGGGTAGGCGACCGTGCTGCTGCCGTCGGCACGGGGCACCCGCCGGGCGACGCCGACGACCGAGGTCACGGCGGGTTCGCGGGCCAGGGCGCCCAGCACGGCGGTCCCGACGTTCCCGCTTGCTCCCACGACGACGACGCGCACGGTCCGACCGTAGCCGCGGCGGCGTCGCGGCGCGCGTGCAGCGCTCGCGTGTACCGCCCACACGGGGTGTATGGCCAACACCGTGTGTATGCCGTACGCTCGTGTACGTCATACACAGACCGACCGGAGAGGAACGGCCATGAACGACCCGATGATCGCGGTGCGGGGGCTGCGCAAGTCCTACGGACGCACCGCCGTCCTGCGCGGCGTCGACCTCACCGTCCGACGCGGCGAGATCTTCGCGCTGCTCGGACCGAACGGCGCGGGCAAGACGACCACCGTCAACATCCTCACCACGCTGGTGCAGCCGGACGGGGGCACGGCGACCATCGCGGGCGCCGACGTCGTGAAGCAGCCCGCCGCGGTGCGGCGCAGCATCGCGCTGACCGGCCAGTACGCGAGCGTCGACGAGTTCCAGACGGGCGAGGAGAACCTCGTCATGATGGCCGACCTCGCGCACCTGCCGAAGCGCGTCGTGCGGCGTCGCGCCCACGAGCTCCTGGAGCGCTTCGACCTGACCGCAGCGGCCCGTCGCCGGGTCGGCACCTACTCGGGCGGCATGCGCCGTCGGCTCGACCTGGCGATCAGCCTCGTCGCCGACCCGGCGGTGCTCGTGCTCGACGAGCCCACCACCGGCCTCGACCCGGCGTCGCGCTCCCAGCTGTGGGAGGTCGTGCGCGGGCTCGCGGACGACGGCACCACCATCCTCCTCACCACCCAGTACCTCGAGGAGGCCGACCGGCTGGCCGACACGATCGCCGTCCTCGCCGAGGGCACCATCGCCGCGCGCGGCACGGCCGAGGAGCTCAAGGCCCTCGTCGCGGGGGACCACGTGCGCGTGACGTTCGACGACGCCGCGAGCCTCGCCACCGCGCGCGAGCTCGGCGTCGCCGGCCTCGACGCCGCGGAGGAGGACCTCAGGGCGCTCGCGCTCACGTTCCCGAGCGCCGAGCCCGTCCGGGCCATCCGCGACGTCCTCGACCGGGCCGAGTCCCGAGGCCTCGCCGTCGCGGGCGTGAGCGTGGTCAAGCCCACCCTCGACGACGTCTTCCTGGCGCTCACCGGCAGCGCCGCCACCGACCGCACGACCCGCACCACCGACCAGACCGCCCCCGAGGAGGCCCTGCGATGACCACCACCCTGGCCCCGCCCGCGCGCACCGCGCACGGCGCGGTCCGTCCGGCGTCCGTGCACGCGCCCCTGCGCGACGTCGCCACCATGACCCGGCGCGAGGCGCGCCGCTCCCTGCGCTCGGTCGACGGGCTCATCACCGCGTTCGCGCTGCCCGTGCTCATCATGTCGGCGTTCGTGATCGTCTTCGGCGGCGCCATCTCCGGCGGCACCGGGGGCGAGTACATCGACTACGTCGTGCCCGGCGTGCTCGTCATGTGCCTGGGCATGAACTCGGCCACGGCCGCCACGGGCGTCGCCCAGGACATGACCACGGGCACGATCGACCGCTTCAAGACGCTGCCCATCTTTTCCTCGTCGGCGCTGTGGGGGCACGTCATCGCGAGCGTCGTGCGCAACCTCGCGTCCGTGGTCGTGGTGCTGCTGGTGTCGCTCGCGTACGGGTTCCGGCCCGACGCCGACCTCGGCCAGTGGCTCGGCTTCGTGGGGTTCACGGTGCTCGCCGTCGTCACGTTCACCTGGCTCTGCGTCGTGTTCGGGCTGGTCCTGAGCGTCGAGGCGTCCATGTCCGTGAGCATGATCTTCCTCTTCGTGCCGTACCTCAGCTCGGGCTTCGTGCCGGTCGACACCATGCCGGACTGGCTGCACGGCTTCGCCGAGCACCAGCCGTTCACCCCGATCATCGAGTCGGTGCGCGGCCTCCTCGCCGGGGCGCCCGACGCCGGCACGATCGTCACGGCGTGCGTGTGGCTGGTGGGCTTCCTGGTCGCGAGCGTCGTCGTCGGCGGCGTCCTGTACCGCCGTCGGACCGCCCGCTGACCAGCGGTCGTCGTCGGTCGAGCCTGTCGAGGCCCCGGTGCGGTCCCGACAGGCTCGGTCGCGAGGAGGTTCATGGATGATGAGCGCATGACGGACACGCCGGAGACGGACCTGCCCGAGTCGGCCCTGCCGGGTGCGGAGCTGCCTGACCTGCCGCCGCGTCTCGCGCTGGCCTGGGGCGTGGCCGAGCGGCCGGAGCGCGTGCCCCGCCGCGAGCTGAGCATCGAGCGCATCGTCGAGGCCGCCGTCGAGATCGCCGATGCGGAGGGCCTCGCCGGCGTCTCCATGGCGCGGGTGGCCAAGAGCCTCGGCTTCACCACGATGTCGCTGTACCGGTACGTCACCAGCAAGGACGACCTGCTGCTGCTCATGCAGGAGGTCGTGCTCGACCTGGAGTTTCCGCCGCCGCACGAGCCGGCGGACTGGCGGGCCGAGCTGCGCGAGTGGGCCCTGTTCACCTTCGAGCTGTTCCGCCGGCACTCCTGGGTCCTCGACGTCCCCGTCACCGGCGCGCCGATCACCCCGGCGAGCCTGCGCGCCCTCGACGCCGGCCTGCGCGCGCTGCGCTCGACGCCGCTCGACGACGGCGACAAGATCGCGACCATCCTGCTGCTCAACGGCTTCACCCGGAACGCAGCGCTGCTCGACCGCGACCTCCGGCAGGCCAACACGGCCGGCACCGACGCGGCCGCGGCCGTGGGCCCCGAGCTCGCGGACACGCTGCGCGCCCTCGTCGACGAGGTCCGGTTCCCGTACCTGCGCCCCATCGTCGAGCGCGGCTCCTACGCCGCGTACGGGACGAGCACGTTCGACGACGAGGAGGACGTCGGATGGGGGCTCGAGCGCACCCTCGACGGCGTCGCGGCGTACGTGGCCGCGCGGGCGGCGGCCGGCGGGCCCGACCCGGAGACCCCGCCCGGCAGCGTCCCGCAGGACGAGGGCGTCGCCGAGGCACTCGCCGTCGCGCAGCGCTACGCCTCCGACCCCAAGGTCAAGAAGGCGGCGGCGAAACGCAAGGACGTCGAGCGCCGGCTCCGCGAGGAGCAGAAGAAGGTGCGCGAGCGGGAGAAGGCGCTGCGCGAGGCGCGCAAGGCGGAGGCCGAGGCCGTGCGGGCCGCGCAGGAGAAGGCCGACCGCGGCTGACCTTCGAGCAAGCGGTCCGTCGCGGGAAGACGTCGGTTCCCGCGACGGACCGCCTGCTCGAAGGCGGGACCGATCGGGTGCCGTGCCGTGGACGCGGCGGCGCCCCCGGGGGACGAATGGCAGAATCGGCGCGTGCCAGCCCAGACACCGACGACCCCGACCCCGGACGGTGACGTGGACCTCGCGCCCACCCGTGACGAGGCGGAGAGCGCGGCCAGGCGCGCGGCCGACGAGGCCCGCGCGGCCGTCGTCTCCGCGCTGCGGACGGTGATCGCGGGCGACGTCGACTCCTCCACCCGGCGGCGCGCGGAGTACTCCACCGACGCCTCGAACTACCGCGTCGTGCCCGACGTCGTGGCCTTCCCGCGCAGCTCGCGCGACGTGGTCCGCGGCCTGGAGGTGCTGCGCGAGCTGAAGATTCCCGTGACGGCACGGGGCGCCGGCACCTCCGTGGCCGGCAACGCGGTCGGCACGGGCGCGGTGCTCGACTTCTCCCGGCACCTGAACCAGGTGGTCTCGGTCGACCCGGAGGCGGGGACCGCCGTCGTCGAGCCCGGCACCGTGATGTCGAGCCTGCAGCGCGCGGGCGCCGCCCACGGCCTGCGGTTCGGCCCGGACCCGTCCACGCAGAACCGCGCGACGCTCGGCGGGATGATCGGCAACAACGCGTGCGGCCCGCACGCCGTGGCCTACGGCCGCACGGCCGACAACGTGGTGGAGCTCGACGTCGTCGACGGGCGCGGGCGCCGCTTCACCGCGGGCCGGGGCGACGCGACGTTCGCCGCCGTGCCGGGCCTGGCGGAGCTGGTGCGCGAGAACCTCGCGCTGATCCGCACGCAGTTCGGCCGGTTCGGGCGCCAGGTGTCGGGCTACTCGCTGGAGCACCTGCTGCCGGAGAACGGCTCCGACCTCGCCAAGGCGCTGGTGGGCACCGAGGGCACGCTGGTGACGGTGCTCGGCGCCACGCTGCGGATGGTGCCCGTGCCGTCGGCGCCGACGCTCGTCGTGCTCGGCTACCCGGACATGCCGGCGGCGGCCGACGACGTCCCGCACCTGCTCGGCCACAAGCCGCTCGCGATCGAGGGGCTCGACGCGCGCCTGGTCGACGTCGTGCGCAAGGCGAAGGGCGAGGCCTCCGTGCCGGCCCTGCCCGAGGGCGCGGGCTGGCTGATGATCGAGGTCGGCGGCGCGAGCCAGGACGAGGCGAGCGCCCGGGCGGAGGCTGTCGTGACGTCGTCGTCGGCCCTGTCCTCGCTGGTGCTGCCCGCCGGGCCGGACGCCACCAAGATGTGGCAGATCCGCGCCGACGGCGCGGGGCTCGCGGGCCGCACGCCCGCGGGCGAGCAGGCGTGGCCGGGCTGGGAGGACTCCGCCGTCCCGCCCGAGCGGCTGGGCGCGTACCTGCGCGACCTCGAGGACCTCATGGAGCGCTACGGCGTCGACGGGCTGCCCTACGGGCACTTCGGCGACGGCTGCGTGCACCTGCGCATCGACATCCCCCTGGAGACGTCGGGGTCGGTGCTGCGCACGTTCATGACCGACGCCGCGCGGCTGGTGGCGTACCACGGGGGCTCGCTGTCGGGGGAGCACGGCGACGGCCGCGCCCGCTCCGAGCTGCTGCCGCTGATGTACACGCCGGAGGCGATCCGGCTCATGGAGCGGTTCAAGGCCCTGTTCGACCCCGACGACCTGCTCAACCCGGGCGTCGTCGTGCGGCCCGCGGCCGTCGACGCCGACCTGCGCCGGCCCGCGGCGAAGCAAGTGCTCTCGACGCTGCCCGTGGGGGACCGGGGGATGGCGGGCTCGGGTCCGCTGCACGGCATCGCGAAGCGGGCGGGCCACACCGGCTTCTCGTTCGCGCACGATCACGGCGACCTCACGACCGCCGTGCACCGCTGCGTCGGCGTGGGCAAGTGCCGGGCCGACAACCACGCCTCGGGCGGGTTCATGTGCCCCAGCTATCAGGCCACGAAGGACGAGAAGGACGTGACCCGCGGGCGGGCGCGCGTGCTGCAGGAGGCCGTCAACGGCACCCTCGTGGGCGGGCTCACCGCGCCGGAGGTGCGCGAGTCCCTGGACCTCTGCCTGAGCTGCAAGGCGTGCTCGTCCGACTGCCCGGCGGGCGTCGACATGGCGCAGTACAAGTCCGAGGTGCTGCACCGTACCTACAAGGGGAAGCTGCGCCCCGTCGACCACTACGCCCTCGGCTGGCTGCCCCGCTGGGCGCGGCTCGCGGGCGGGATGCCGCGGTTCGTCAACAAGGTGCTCGGCGTGCCGTGGATCGCCAAGGCGGTGCTGTGGGCGGGCGGCATGGACACGCGACGGCAGGTGCCGCAGTTCGCGGAGATCCCGTTCCGGACCTGGTGGAGCCGGGGCTGGGCGTCGCACGGAGTGCCCGGGCTGGGCGCCGGCAAGACCCCGCACGACCGTCCTTCGGGCGCGCGCCCGAAGGTCGTGCTCTGGGCGGACTCGTTCAGCGACGCGCTCGCGCCGTCCGTGCCGCAGGCCGCGGTGAAGGTGCTGACCGCGGCCGGGTACGACGTCGTCGTACCCGACCAGCAGGCGTGCTGCGGCCTGACCTGGATCTCGACCGGTCAGCTCGACGGCGCCCGCCGTCGGCTGTCGTCGCTGCTGTCCGTGCTCGGGCCGTACGCGGTGAACGGCATCCCGATCCTCGGGCTGGAGCCCTCGTGCACCGCCGTGCTGCGCTCGGACCTGCTGGACCTGTTCCCCGACGACCCGCGCGCCCAGGCCGTCGCCGACGCCACGCGCACCCTGGCGGAGCTGCTCACGTCGCCGGAGACCGCGCCGGCCGCCGGGGCCGGCTGGGAGATGCCCGACCTGTCCGACCTCACCGCGGTCGTGCAGCCGCACTGCCACCAGCACTCGGTGATGGGTTTCGACGCCGACGAGGCGCTGCTGCGCGCCGCGGGCGCGGACATCAAGGTCCTCGCCGGGTGCTGCGGGCTGGCCGGCAACTTCGGCATGCAGAAGGGCCACTACGACGTGTCCGTCGCCGTCGCCGAGAACGCGCTGCTGCCCGCGCTGCGCGAGCGCGCCGAGGGCACCGAGTTCGTCGCCGACGGCTTCTCCTGCCGCACGCAGGCCGTCCAGCTCGAGGGCACGCAGGGCAAGGCGCTGGTGGAGGTCATCGCCGAGCGGCTCGACCCCGCGAGGTAGTCCCGAATCTGCCGAGGTAGTTCGAGATCTCGTGAGGTAGCCGACTACCTCACCGAGCTTCGAACTACCTCGGCAGATTCGGGACTACCTCGCGGAGCGGCGGACGATCGCGAGGACGCCGGCGCGCGCGGGCTCGGGGAGCTCCGGCACGAGGACGACGAGCGACTCGAGCAGCAGCCGCTCGAGCTCGTCGCGCGCGATGCCGCTGCCGCCCAGCCACGCGGCGGTGACGTTCTCGACCAGGGCCACCCAGCCGCGGGCCAGGAGCTGGAGCCGGTTGCTGGGCGTGAATCCGATGACGCCGGCCGTGGTCGTCATGCGCTCGACGAGCGCGGTGCGGACGCGCTGCAGCGCGTCCTCGGTGGCGTCGTCGCCGGCCAGCGCGCCCCGCCAGATGTCCTCCCAGACGCGCCGGTGCGCGGTAACCGAGCCCAGGAACAGCGTCATCGCGTGCGCCGGACGGTCGGCGAGGGGACGATCGTCGGGTGCCAGCAGCGTCTGCTCCAGGTCGGACACCGCCTCGAGCGCGACCGTGCGGCGCAACGCCGTCGTGGACCCGAAGTAGTGGAAGACGAGCGCCTTGGACGCCCCTGCGCGGGCGGCGGCGGTCGCGGGCGTCAGCACGTCCAGCCCCGCCGCCTCCGCCTCGGCGACGGCCGCCTCGAGGAGCTGGCGGCGCCGGTCCGACGGCTCGTGGCGCGTGCGGGGGCGCGGGGCGGAAGAGGTCATGGCCACAGTTGTACGACGCTATTGACCGCCAGTCAACACCGGTCGTAGAGTTGTTGATCGCAAGTCAACAGTGTGTCGGGGGACGGGGAGCAGGGTGCAGATCACGCTGAGCGGGGTACGGGTCGAGGGGCGTCGGGACCCGATGCTGGAGGCCATGGACCTCGCCTGGTCGACGGGGGAGTGCCTGCTCGTCGCGGGCGAGCCCGGCCACGGGCACACCGCCCTCGCGCTCGTCGCGACCGGGAGGTTCGTGCCGTCGTCCGGCACCGTGCGCCTCGACGGCGCCGCCGTGCCGCCGTCCGCGCTGCGTGCCCGCACCGCCGTCGTCGACGTGCCCGGCATCAGCGAGCCCGACGACGCGCTGTCCCTCGCCGACGTCGTGGCCGAGGGCCTGGCCCTCGCCGGTCGCCGGTCGCTGCCGCGGGACGTGTCGCGGTGGCTCGAGGAGCGCGCCCTCACGGAGGACCGCGGGCGCCGGGTGGACCAGCTGCCCGGCGTCGTGCGCACCGCCGTGCTCGCGGCGCTCGCCACCGAGAACCCCGACGTCAGGTTCGTCGTGCTGACGCTGCCCGACCGGCACGGCGGCGAGCCGGCCGGCTGGTGGGAGACGGCGCGCACGCTCGCCGCGTCCGGGCTCGGCGTGCTCGTGCAGTGCACGCGGTCGTCCGCCCGCGACCTGGGCGTCGACCTGCCGCCCGCGCGCGGCGCCACGCTGCACGAGCCGCCGCGGGTCGTGCTGCGCGAGGTGCCGGGCGCACCCGTCGAGGAGCCCGCCGCGACCGCCGTCCTCCCGGTGGCCGGACCGGACGCCGAGCCCGCCGTCGAGCCTGAGCCCGCCACGGAGCCCGAGCCCGCCGCCGAGGCCGAGGTCGAGGACGAGCTGGAGCCGTCCCCCGATCCCGACGCCCGCGCCGAGGAGGAGCTCGACGACCCGCTCGACGGTGCGCCCCCCGGGGACACCCCGATCCACGACACCCTGGCCGCGACACCGGCCGACGACGCGCAGGAGGAGGCCCGATGACCGCGGTCCGGCTCGCTCTCTCAGAGCTCCGGCGGCTCGCCGCCGGGCGCCTGCCGAAGCTCGCCATCCTCGCGATGGCGCTGATCCCCACGCTGTACGCGGGCCTGTACCTGTTCGCCAACCACGACCCGTACGGGCAGCTCGACAACGTGCCGGCCGCCGTCGTCGTGCAGGACGAGGGCACCACGACGACCGACGCGGAGACGGGCGAGACGACCGAGCGCGACTTCGGCCGCGACGTGGCGGACCAGCTGCTGGAGGACGGCGGGTTCGGCTGGGTCGAGACGTCCCAGGCGGACGCCGAGGCGGGCGTGCGCTCCGGCCGCTACGACGCCGCGCTGATCATCGGCCCGACGTTCTCCGCGGACCTGGCGTCGGCGGGGGAGTTCGAGCCGCAGCAGGCGAGCCTCACGCTCATCACGAACGACGCGAACAACTACCTCGCGGGCACCATCTCGGACACGATCGTGGGCAAGGTGCGCGACTCCATCGCGGAGGAGGTCGGCACGGAGGCCGCGGACACGTTCCTACGCGGGTTCGCGTCGATCCACACGAACCTCGCCGACGCGGTGGACGGCGCGAAGAAGCTGCTCACCGGTGCGACGACGCTGGACGACGGGCTCGCGGACGCGGACGACGGCGCGCACACCCTCGCCGACGGCGCGGCGCAGGCGGCCGACGGTGCCGCCACCCTGGACGGCAAGGTCGGCACCCTGGCGTCGGCGGTGGGCCGGCTCGACGACGGCGCGGGGCAGCTCGCGTCCGGCCTCGGGACGCTGCAGGACAAGACGGCGGACCTGCCCGCCCAGACGAAGAAGCTCGCCGACGGCGCGGCGCAGGTCGCCGACGGCAACGCGCAGGTGGCGCAGTACGGGCAGGAGGCCGCCGACGCGGCTGGGCAGGTGCTGCCGACCCTCGACAGCGCGCGCTCCGACGCGGCGGACGCCCTCGACCAGGGCCGGGCGGACCTGGACCAGCAGCTCTCCGACCTCTGCGCCCAGGTGCCGGCCGACGCCGGCGATCTCGCGGCGCAGTGCGACGACCTGCGCACCCAGGCGCTCGACCGCCTCGACGCCACGCGCTCCGACGTCGACGGCGCCCTCGACGCCCAGCGCAAGGACGTCCGGTCGGCGGTGACGACGGTCGAGGGCGCGTCGGAGAAGCTCGACCAGCTCGCCGACGGCTCCCGGCAGGTGGCCGACGGGGCCGCCACGCTCGCGGGCGCGACGCCGCAGCTCACCGCCGGCATCGCGTCGGCGGCGGACGGCGCGGACCGGCTCGCCGACGGCACCGGGCAGCTCGCCGCCGCCACGCCCGCGCTCGTCGACGGCGTGCACCGGCTCGCGGACGGCACGGGCCAGGTCTCCGACGGTGCCGCCGAGCTCGCCTCCGGCACCACAAAGCTCGCGGACGGCTCCGGGGAGCTGAAGAGCGGCATCGCCGAGCTGCGCGACGGGCTCGCCGAGGGCCTCGGCCAGATCCCCGACCTGGACGACCAGACGCGCGACGACACGGCGTCGACCATCGGCAACCCCCTGGAGGTGCGCAACGACGCCCTGTCGTCGGCGGGCACCTACGGCGCCGGGCTCGCACCGTTCTTCCTGTCGCTGGCCACGTGGATCGGCGCGTACGTGCTGTTCCTGCTGGTGCGGCCGCTGTCCACGCGGGCGCTCGCCGCGGGCAGGTCGGGGCTCGCGACGGCGCTGGGCGGCTGGGCGACGCCCGCCGCGATCGGCGTCGTGCAGGTGGCGGCGATGTTCGCGGTGACGAAGTTCGCGCTGGACATCCAACCCTCCTACGGGCTGTTCACGGCGCTGTTCCTCGTGCTGGTGTCGGGCACGTTCGTCGCGATCCTCCAGGCGCTGAACGTCTGGCTGGGCGCGGCGGGCCAGTTCCTGGGGCTGGTGCTGATGCTGGTGCAGCTCGTCACCGCGGGCGGCACGTTCCCCTGGCAGACCATCCCGCAACCGCTCAAGGCGATGCACCAGTTCATGCCGATGACCTACGCCGTCGAGGGCCTGCGCCAGCTGCTCTACGGCGGCAACCTCGCCACCGTCACGCGCGACGTCATGGTGCTCCTCGGCGTGCTCGTCGTCGCGCTGGCCCTCACGACCCTCGCCGCCCGCAGGCAGCGCGTGTGGACCGTGACCAAGCTGCAGCCCGAGCTCGTCCTCTGACCTCCCGCCTGTTCGGCAAGGGGCAGGATGGGCCCGTGGAGTTCCAGGACGTGGTGCGCAGACGGCGGATGGTGCGGCGGTTCACGGACGAGCCCGTGCCGCCCGAGACGGTGGACCGGCTGGTGCGCAACGCCGTGCGCGCCCCCAGCGCGGGGTTCTCGCAGGGCTGGTCGTTCCTCGTCCTGACGGAGCCGGAGGACCGCGAGCGGTTCTGGACGGCGGCCACCCCGGCGGACTCCGAGCGCGACATGTCCACCTGGCTCGCGGGCATGCGCACCGCCCCGGTGCTCGTCGTCGCGCTGTGCTCGAAGGACGCGTACCTCGGCCGGTACGCCGAGGCGGACAAGGGCTGGACCGACCGCGACGACGCGCGCTGGCCGGTGCCGTACTGGCACGTCGACGCGGGCATGGCGTCGCTGCTCATGCTCCAGACGGCGGTCGACGAGGGCCTCGGGGCCTGCTTCTTCGGCGTCGGCGCGGGCGAGATGCCGGCGTTCCGCGAGGCGTTCGGCATCCCCGACGCGTGGGTCCAGACCGGCGTCGTCGCGGTGGGCCACCCGGCCGACCCGGGTGCGGGCGCGACCGCCAAGGGCTCCCCGACGCGCCGGCGCCGCAAGCCGCTGGAGGACGTCGTGCACCGCGGGCGGTGGTGACGGCCCGTCAGCCCGCCGTGGAGCGGATCGCCGCCGCGAGGCCGGCCACCGCCTCGCCGACCCGCGCGTCGGCGAGGTTGCCGTACCCGACGACGAGCGCCTCGGCGCCGGGGTCCGCGGCCGAGACGCGGTAGCGGCGCAGGTCGGTGACGCCGACGTCGCGCGCGGCGGCGGCGCGGACGACCGCGGCGGCGGGGACGCCGTCGGGCAGCCCGACCACGACGTGCAGGCCCGCCGCGAGGCCGCTCACGGGCAGGCCGGGCAGCGCGGCGTCGAGCGCGGCGAGCAGGGCCGCCCGGCGGCGACGGAACCGGCCGCGCGCGGCCCGCAGGTGCCGCTCGTAGCCGCCGTCCGTGAGGAACCGGGCGAGCGCGAGCTGGTCGAGGGTCGACGGTGCGGGGCCGCCCGCGTCGCCGCCCAGCCGCTCCCGCCAGCGCGGCGGCAGCACCAGCCAGCCCAGCCCGAACGCCGGGGAGACCGTCTTGCTGAGCGACCCGAGCAGTGCGACGCGCCCCGGGTCGTGGCCCTGCAGCGCGGCGACGGGCCGGCGGTCGTAGCGGAACTCGGCGTCGTAGTCGTCCTCGACCACCAGGCCGTCGACGGCGCGCGCCCACGACACGAGCGCGTCGCGCCGCTCCGGCGCGAGGGCGACGCCGGTGGGGAACTGGTGCGCCGGCGCGACCAGCGCGGCGCGGGCGCCGGTCCGCGCGGCGGCCACGGCGAGCGCGTCGACGTCCACCCCGCGGTCGTCGACGGGCACCGGCACGGGGACCAGGCCGGCGCCGCGCGCGACGTCGCGCAGCCGGCCCCAGCTCGGGTCCTCGACCAGGACGGCGCGGTGCCCGGCGGCGCGCAGCGCGCGGGCGAGGCGGGTCATGCCGTCGGTGGCGCCGTGCGTCACCAGGACGTCGTCGGGTCCGGCGCAGGTGGAGCGGGCACGCGCCAGGTACTCGACGACGGCGCCACGGGTGGCCGGGTGGCCGGCGGGGTGCGGGGCGCCGAGGTCGGCGTCGGGGGTGTCGGCCAGGGCGTCGCGCAGCGCCCGCAGCCAGGCCGCCCGGGGCACGTGCCGCAGGTCCGGGACGCCGGGCGCGAGGTCCAGGCGGGCACGGCGCACGGGGGCGGCGTCGGTCGACGTCGGGTGCGCCGTCGCGTGCTTCGGCGTGGCGTGCGCGGCCGCCCCGGCCGCGATCCGCGTGGCCGACCCGACGCGGGCCTCGCAGAACCCCTCCGCGACGAGCTGGCCGTACACCTCCGTCACGACCCACCGCGACACGCCCAGGGTCTCCGCGAGGGCGCGCGACGGCGGCAGCGCCGCCCCTCCCGGGACCCGGCCCGCGTGCACGGCGTCCCGCACGGCGCGCTCGAGGCGCGCGACCAGCGGGGCGTCGTCGTCCCCGAGGTCGAGCACGGTGTCCCACGCGAGCACAGGATTGGTCTGGGCCATTGCCATGGAATTGGACGGTACACCCGTGCCGATTCGTTCGTAGCGTCGTGGGTGTCGGCCGGCGGACGGTCCGCCGGCCCCCACGACCCACACCCTGACAGGAGCACCCATGCGCTACCGCACGATCGGCGACGGCACCACGTCCTTCGAGGTCAGCACGCTGTGCCTCGGCACCATGTGGTTCGGCACCCGGACGGACGAGGAGACGTCCTTCGCGATCCTCGACCGCTATGTGGAGGCCGGCGGCACCTTCCTCGACACCGCCAACAACTACAACGGCTGGGGCGGAGGGCACGGCCGCGACAGCGAGGACGTCCTCGGCCGCTGGCTCGCCGCCCGGGGGAACCGCGGCGAGCTGCGGATCGCCACCAAGGTCGGCGCCGCGAAGAAGGACCCGAACCTGCCGCTGCAGAACGTCCCGCCGACCAACTTCCAGGGGCTGGGCGCCGAGACGATCGCCTGGGAGGCCCGCGAGAGCCTGCGGCACCTCGGCGTCGACCACATCGACGCGTACTACGGGCATGTCGACGACTACGACACCCCGCTCGCGGAGACGGTGGGCGCGTTCGGCAAGCTCCAGGCGGAGGGGCTCGTCGGGATCGCCGGCATCTCCAACGTCGCGCTGCACCGTGTCGTCGAGGCGCGCGAGGAGGCCGGCCGCCAGGGCGTCGCGCCCTACGGCCTGGTGCAGCAGCAGCTCACCTACCCGTACCCGCGGCCCGACGTCGGCCGGCACAACTGGGCGTCGTACGAGCTGCTGGACTACGCGGGCGCGGCGTCGGCGACCGAGCACCCGCTGGCGGTCGTCGCGTACTCGCCGCTGATGCAGGGCGCGCTGGTGCGCGACGACAAGCCCCTGTGGGACGGCTTCGACCACCCGACCACGCACGAGCGGCTGCGGGTGCTGCGCGAGGTCGCGGACGAGATCGGCGCCACCCCGAACCAGGTGGTGCTCGCCTGGCTCCTGGGCGGGGACGTGCCCGTCGTGCCGGTCGTCGGCGCGAGCAGCGTCGCGCAGCTCGACGAGCTGCTCGGCGCGGCCGAGCTCGACCTCGACGACGACGTGCGCGCCCGTCTCGACGCGGTGTGACCGGCGTGGCCCTGCCCGGTCACTCCAGCCACTCGGTGACGAACCGGTCGTTGGCGTGCACGTGCAGGGCCTCGTACACCTCGGGGCCGATCACCGTGAACTTGTGCGGCGTCCCGGCGGGGGCGACGAGGATCTGGCCGCCCACGGCGACCACCTCGTCGTCCCCCACCCGGAACAGCGCCCGCCCGGAGCGCAGGATGAACGTCTCCGTGTACGGGTGGCGGTGCAGGCGCGGGCCGACGCCGTCGCGGTCGAACCGCTCGAACATCACCGACACGGTGGACCCGTGCAGGTAACCCTCGAAGTCGGTGCCCGGCAGCGTGGACTGCTCGATCAGCTCGATGCTCGACTCGGTGCTCATGCCGGATGGACCGCGCCCGGGCGCGGAACTGAGCGGGGTCCCACCACCCCGCGGTCAGGTCTTCCCATGGGCCGGTGGCGCGCCTACGCGTCGTCGCTGGCGACGGCGAGCTCGTCGGAGCGGACGACAGCGCCTTCGCTCCCGGTGATCTCGACGGTCACCACGGCGCCGTCAGGGACGTCGTCGGGCACCGCGACCTGCATCTGGAGGTCGCCGGAGTCCGTGGCGACCACCTCGTCGGCAACCTCCGGCGCAGGGAGTGCCTCGCCGTCGACGAACACCTGTGCCGCCGTGATGCGCATCGGCTGCATCGGCTCCCCGGAGTCGGTGTCGTCGCAGCCCACCACCATGGCTGTGCCCTGGAGCGTCACCACCTCGCCCGGAGCGGCCGCCTGCTGGGACCACGACAGCTCGGGTGGAGCGCAGGAGGCCGACGCCGCGGGATCGGCACCCGCGCAACCGGCCGTCGCGGCCAGGACGACTGCACCGATCGTGACCGTGGCCAGTGAGCTCCAGCGCCTCATACGCGGTCATCCTGCCACCGGCAGAGCCCGCGGACCGGAGGCCGCGCACGCTCACGCTCAGCACGACTTCTCGGGTACGGATCCCGGGCCGCACAGCGGCGGCTCGGGTGCCGGTGCGCCGTCGCGGGGGCCCTGCTCGAGCACGGTGGTTTCGAGAAGGACGGTGCCGTCGTCGTCCATGAGCCGAGTCTCCAGCACCGCACCGCTGACCGGGTTGAGCAGGAGTTCTTCGATGCCGAGATTCTTGTCGGAGAAGTCGGCACGGACCGCCGTGGCGTCACGTCCCGCGCTGTCGGAGGTGTAGCCCACCAGCTCGACGCCGGGGATCCCGGCGAGGACCTGCCACAGTGCGCGGCGCAGCTCGGAACTCGCGGGGCTGCCCTGCAGCAGGCTCACGGCCTGGCTCCACAGGTCCCATTCGTAGCCGTGATCGCTCGCCGGCATCCCGGCCGTCAGTTGCTCGGTCAGGGCCGCGGGATCGGTCGGCAGCTCGTCGAGCTCGTCCCAGGTGAACTGCGGGTTCCCGCCGAACACCGGCGGGCCGCCACCTTCGACCGTGTCGGTGAGGTCGAGCACGCGCACGAGCGAGGGGTCCATTGTCGACTCTCCGTGCTCGGCGGCGGCAAGGGCCGCGGAGGTCTCGTCCTTCATGAGGAAGGTGTCCCGAGAGTGCCAGACCTCGCGGTCGTACGGGCCCAGGTCGTCGGCACCCATCCCCGACTCGGTCACCCGCTCGTGCACGTACCAGTACTCGCCGTCCCCGACGGGCTGGGTGGCGGCGCCGTCCGCGGCCTCGAGCAGCACGAGCTCCGCCGACGCAGGGGCGGTACCGAGGACACCGGCGGCGACGACGGCCGCGAGGGCCGTGCCGCCGGCGGCGGCGCGTGCCCACCAACGCCGTCGTGGCCTGGACGGGCGCACCACCGACGGTGCGGTGGTGATGCGTTCCAGGATCGCGTCGGCTCGTGCCTCCTCGGCCGTGCTGAGCGCCACGCCTGGCACGGGGTTGGCGTCGGCGACGCGGCGCAGCGTCGGGTCCTCGGTCATCAGGTTCACGGCTGCGTTCCTTCCACGACTCGGGCACCCGCTCGCCGGGCAGGCCACGGTGCGGGCTCGGGGTCAGGTCCGGGTTCGATGTCTGCGAGCAGATGCTTGAGTCGGCGGCGCGCCCGGGTCAGGCGCACCGAGAACGCGGCGCGCGTGCAGCCCAGGACCTGGGCGGCCTCACGGCCGGTGAGCCCGTCCCACGCCACGAGGGCCAGCGCTTCCCGGTCGGCGTCGCTCAGGCGGGCCCAGGCGACCTGGAGATCCACGGTCGTCGTCGCGAGGTCGATCGTGTCCTGCGGCAGCTCACGCTCGGCACCGATACGTAGCGCGAGGCGATGCCGCCGGCCGTGGGCGCGACGGTCCTCGGCCAGCACGTTGCGCGCGACGCCGAACAACCACGGGCGCACCTCGCGTGGCACGTCCGCCCACCGGTTCCACGCGATGGCGAAGACCTCCGCGGTCAGGTCCTCGGCGACGTCCGGATCGGCGCGGCGCTGCACGAACCTCAGCACCTCCGGGTACAGCGCCCGGAAGACCTCGCTGAACACCCTGTCCGCCGGCGCCGTCACGGACTCATCCTCTGTCTCACACCCCTACATCGTTCCGAGGCGCCCGAGTGCAACACCGGCCTCCGTCGATTCTCACCGGGTCGGGCTCCGGGGATCGATCCCGCCTTGACCCGCCCTTCTCGATAGTTCATAGTTCATGATCAATAGACTAGGGATGTGGTCATGGACTCGTTGCTCGGCCTGCAGTTCCCCGCCGCCGTGGGCGTCGTCCTCGCCGGGGCGTCGCTCCTCGCCGCCGCCGCGTTGTGGTGGGACGGACAGCGAGCGGTCGCGCCGTCGGCGGCGGCTCGACGCGCGGCACGCCATGCCGCACTCACAGCCGGTGTTGCGACCGTGCCGCTGATCTTCGGCATCCTCGTGGTCCCGACGTACTACTTCGGGGGCTACCTGGCACTGGTGGGACACCGCGCGGCGGTGCTTCCCGTCGTGTCGCTGCTCGGTCTCCTCGCCGTTCACGCCGTCGGCGAGATGACCTGGCCGAGGCCGCGGGGCACGCAACGACAGGCTCGCCTCGTCGCACGGACCGTGCATGACGTCGCACCTGGCCGACTGCGGCGGGCGCCGCTGACGTGGCTGGCGGGAGCCGTCGTCGTCGCGGTCGGCTTCGGCCTGATGGCATCGGGCCCACGATCGGTCTCCCGCGTCGTCGGCCTCGACCAAGCCTTCACCGTGGACCCGTTCCCCGGCTGGCTGTGGACCGTGTCGATACTCGCCGCCTCGACGGCAGCCGTGGTGCTCACCGAGCTGGTGCTCCGCCTCGTCGCCTCGCGTCCGGCGATCGACGACGTCGACGAGGAGTGGGACATGTGGCTGCGTCGGCGCGTAGCACGCCGCATCCTGCGCTCCGTGCAGCTCGTCCTCGGATGGACCCTGGCCGGCCTGATCGCCGTGGGCGGCCTGTCGCTTCGCCGCCTCGGCCTCGGGTACGGCAGCGGTACCGCCGCGGGCGCTCCTCCGAGCTCGGCGCACCTCGTCGCCGGCAACATGCTGCTCCTTGCCGCCATCGCTGTCGCGCTCGTCGCGCTGGTCGTGGCCGTCTGGCCGGCCCGTGACGTAGCCCCCGCGGCGATGGCCGACGACGAACCGGCGGAGGCGCAGGCATGAGCCTCGCCGTCCGGATCGACATCGCCTCCACCGTTCCTCACTACGAACAGCTCCGGGCGCAGATCGCCGCCCTCGTGACTGCCGGCGACCTCGCCGACGGCCAACGTCTTCCCACCGTGCGCGCTCTCGCCAACGACCTCGGCATCGCACCGGGCACCGTCGCCCGCACCTACCGCGACCTCGAGGCTGCCGGCATGGTGACCAGCAAGCGACGCGTCGGCACGCTCGTCACCGCGCCCGCAGCCACCCTCGACAGGGCCGCCGTCGCCCAAGCCGCGTACCGGTTCGTGCGGGTCGCTCGCGACCATGCCCTGACCGATGGCGAGATCCGCGACCTGATCGCTGCCACCCTTCTCAAGACGGCAACGGCCACCACGACCCAGGACGTACGTCGAGCCGACGTGGAGCACAAGGGATGACGCGGGCGAGCGACGATGCTGTCACGCGGAATCCCGGAGGGCCTGAACTCCGGAGCGGGGTCGACAACCCCACCGACGGCCACCCCCCGACAGCCCGGTATCGAGGTCCGCCGGCGTGCGGTGGCTTCAGTCGACGTCTGTCGGGACCATCAGCGCAGCACCCATGAGAGCAGCCATCGCTGCCCATCCGACGAGCGCTCCGGTGAGAGCGGCTCGCACCATCCTCGATCGCTCCGTGGCGGCTGGACGCCCGACTCCGAGGCGTGCGAGCGCGAGCACGACCGCGCCCACGATCGGTGCCCAGGGGCCGAGGATCGCCACGCTCACCGACGCGGTCATGACCCCCAGAGCCGCCATGACGACGAGGGTGGCCTCCTCGCGCTCAAGGCCGGTGTCGCGGACGACGTCTCCCTGGAGCCTCATGCGCAGATCATGGCTCCCGGCACCGCCGGTGCACCCGATGCCGAAGGGTGAAACTCGCGTCGCACACCGAACCGGCACAACCCCCGCCGGCCTCGGACTGACCGTCGGCGCCCGCCACACGACCGAGCACGCGCACGGTGCGGTCGACGCCCCTTGACCCTGACACTGACGTCAGGTCCTAGCGTCCGGCGCATGGAGATCAAGAATCAGACCGCCCTGGTCACCGGGGCCAACCGGGGGATCGGCCGGCACTTCGTGACAGAGCTGCTGCGGCGCGGAGCGGCGAAGGTCTACGCCGCGGCCAGGAATCCTGCGTCCGTCGATGTCCCGGGCGCGACGCCGCTCCGACTGGACGTGACGGACGACGACTCGGTGGCCGCGGCCGCCGCCCTGGCGCAGGACGTCACGGTCCTCGTCAACAACGCGGGCGTGGCGGCGCTGGCCCCGTTCGTCGGCGGGGACCTGTCGGGCGCCCGCCAGGAGATGGAGGTCAACTACTGGGGCACGCTGCGGATGGTGCGCGCGTTCGCGCCGATCCTCGGCAGGAACGGTGGCGGCGGGATCCTCGACGTGCTGTCCCAGAGCTCGTTCCGGGCGTTCGGGTTCGCCGACACCTACGGGGCGGCGAAGGCCGCCGCGTGGCAGCTGACCAACGGTGTGCGGCTCGAGCTCGCCGGCCAGGGCACGCAGGTCACCGGGCTGGCCATGGCCCTCGTGGACACGGACATGTCGGACTGGGCCAGGGAGCAGGACGACTGGGCGCTCGCCGAGCCGCGCGACATCGTGCGCCAGGCGCTCGACGGCTTCGAGGCGGGTGCCTTCGAGGTGCTCGGTGACGAGATGACCCGCGAGTGGAGGTCCCGGCTCGGGGAGCCGGCCGAGGCGCTGTACCCGCAGGCGGCCACGGCGCCGGCAGGCCCCCGCTGATCGGCGGTCGGCCGGAATCCGCGCACGGGTCACGTCGTTGGCGCCGGTGTGCTGAGAATCGGTGAGGTGGCGGAACGTGCCGGCGTGAGCGTGCGCGCCCTGCGCTACTACGAGGAGCAGGGGCTGCTGGCGACCGTGCGGACCTCCGCGGGGCACCGGCTCTTCGACGAGACGGCCGTCGACCGGGTCCGGTTCTTCCAGCAGCTCTACGCCGCGGGCCTGACCAGCGGCAACATCGCCCAGCTGCTGCCGTGCGTCGACTCGGGGCACACCGACCACGAGCAGCGCGCGATGCTGCGGGAGCAGCGCGAGCGCCTCCGGGAGCGGCTGGACGACCTGACCGCGGCGATCGCCCGCCTCGACACCGTGATCGCCGCGACCGACACGCACCCCTGAGCCATCCGGGAGGACGCCAGGGAGGACGCCACGGAGGGCGTCAGGGGAGGGGCAGGTCGAGCCCGCGCCGCAGCCGGTCGCGGACGGCGCGGGGCAGCTCGCCCCAGTCGTCGATCGTGTCGAGGTCGACGGCGGTGCCCGGGCGGCGCACGACGACCGGCCGCAGCCCCGCGCGCCCCGCCTCGGCGACGTGCGCCGCCCGCGACGCCTCGCCGAACCGGAACCGGAACGGTGCTGCCGCGGGCAGCACCAGCAGGTTGGTCCCCGCCAGGTGCCGGTCGGTGGCGACGACGGCGGCGTCACCACGCCGTGCGTCGTCGGGAGCCGGCGCGCCCGCGGCGAGCAGGGCCGCGACGTCGTCGGTCGTGAGCAGCGGCAGATCGGCGTGCGCGACGAGCAGCCGGTCCGCGCGGCGCTCGAGCGCCGCCTCCCGCCCGACGTCGAGAGCCGCGTTCAGGCCCGGCCGGTCCGGCGGCTGCGGGACCACCTCGACGGCCGGGCCGCCGCCGTGGAGGAGCCGGTCCAGGGTCTCGACGACGAACGGCACGTCGGCGGTGACGACGAGCACGCCGTCGACGCCGTCCGCCGCCAGCAGGACGGCGACGACGTGCCGGGCCAGCGCCGCGACGAGCCGGCGTCGCGCGGCCGGGTCGAGCGAGGACGCCAGCCGTGACTTGCCCGAGACGCCGTCGCGCAGCGGCACCAGCGCGATCGTGCGGACGGGGCCGGCGCCGTCCGGTGCGCTCATCCGAGGGCGAGCAGGTCGCGGGCGAGGCGCTCGCGGCCGGCGGCGCCGCCCATGATCGTGTCGGTGACGAGCACCTCGACCCCCAGCTCGCGGATCGGGCCGGCGAGGTCGGCGTCGGCGTCGTCCACGACCATGACGTCCACCAGGTCGGCGTACAGCCGGGCCACGCCCAGCGCGGACACCTCGTGCCCCAGCGTCTCCAGGATCTGCGCGGCGGGGCCCTTGATCGCCTGCCCGCCGACGATCGGGCTCACGGCCACGCGGCGCGCGGGCGAGGCCAGGACGGCGTCGCGCACCCCGGGCACGGCCAGCACCGGCTCCACCGACAGGAACGGGTTGGACGGCGCGACGACGAGCAGGTCCGCACCCGCGACCGCGTCGAGCACGCCGGGCGCGGGCCGCGCGGCGGCGACGCCGTCGAGCTCGATCCCCAGCACCGCGTCGGCGTGCTGCCGGCGCACGAAGTACTCCTGGAACGCGACCCGCCCGGACGGCGTGTCGACGAGGGTGCGCAGCCGGTCGTCGGTCACCGGCAGCAGCCGCGCCCGCACGCCCAGCGCCGCAGCGAGCCGCGCCGTCACCGCGTGCAGCGGCCGCCCCTCGCGCAGCGCGGCCGTGCGCACGACGTGCGTCGCGAGGTCACGGTCACCCAGCGTGAACCACGTGTCCTCGCCGAGCCGGGCGAGCTGGTCGAGCGTCGTGTACGTCTCGTCGGTCAGCCCCCAGCCGCGGGTCTCGTCGTTCAGGCCGGCGAGCGTGTACATGACCGTGTCGAGGTCGGGGGAGACGAGCAGCCCGTGCCGCTCGGTGTCGTCGCCGACGTTCACGACGACGGTCAGGCCGCCGTCCGGCGTCGGGGCGCCGTCGTCGGGCAGGGCCAGGGCGAGGCCGTGCGCCAGGCGGGCGCCGCCGACCCCGCCGGCGAGAAGGGTGACGCGTGTGCTCACCCGACGAGCCTACGGTCCTCGCCGACGGTCGTGGACGTGCAGGATGGGGGCATGGCCGTCTTCGCTTTCTCCGTCGCCCCGCTCGGCGCGGGCGAGTCCGTGGCGGACGCCGTCGCCGCCGCCGTCCGCATCGTCCGTGAGTCCGGGCTCCCCACCCGGACGACCGCGATGTTCACCGAGATCGAGGGGGACTGGGACGAGGTGATGCCGGTGATCCAGCGCGCCACGGAGGCCGTCGGGGCGGGCGGGCACCGGGTGTCGCTGGTGCTCAAGGCGGACATCCGGCCCGGGTACACCGGGCAGCTGGACGCGAAGGTCGCCCGGGTCGAGGAGCGGCTCGCCGACGACGGCGGCGCAGGTCACGCCTAGCCCGCCGACCGCCGACCGGCCTCGCCGCGGGCGACCTGGCGCGCCGACGCGCGCCTGAGAGCCCGCTGTGGTACACGCCACGTCGCGGGGGCCTTAGGCTTGCCCCGGGATCCGGCCGCCGGGGTCGGTTCCGATCCAGGAGTGGTGTGCAATGCCCCTGTTCGAGGTCGATGCCCAGAGGCCCCTCCTCGTCCAGTCCGACCGGTCGCCCGCGGCAAGCTCCCAGGGCGTCGGGACCACCGCCCACCGGGTGGTGGACAGTCACATCGACGGTCTGCTCGGCGAGCAGATCTTCCCGGTGAGCCCGGGCGTGGGCCCGGACGAGCCGCACCTGCTCGCCCTCGACGCGACCGGCTCGCCCGTCGTCGTCGAGCTCGTCGCCGACCTCGACCGCACCGCCCTCACCCGCGCGCTCGACCACGCCGGAGCCGCCGGCCGGCTGACGCGCGGCGCCCTGGCCGAGCGGTACCACGGCGGGCCGGCGGCGTTCCACCGGGACGTGGCGGCGTTCTACGACAGCGTGCCCATCACCCGCTCGCAGCCGGGGCGCAGCAGCGCCCGGCTCATCGTCATCTGCCAGGAGGCGAGCGAGGAGATCCTCAACGCCGTCGACTTCCTGCGCCAGCCCACGATGCCCGTCGAGGTGCTGAAGATGGGCGTGGTGCACAGCGCGGACGGGCGTCGCTTCGTGGACGTGTCGCCGCTGGTGATCCACCCCGCGTCCGCGCCGACGGCCCCGAGCCTGTCCGCGCCCGCCGCCCCGGCGGCGTCGAGGGACACCGTCGCCACGCCCGACGACGACGCCTCCGCGCGGACGGACGAGGCGTCCGCCCGCGTCGACCCCGAGACCTTCGCCGAGGGGGTGGCCGTCGGGCTCGCGCTGGGCGGGAAGATGCCCGCCACGGTCCAGGCACCCCGGGACAAGGTGGAGTCGGCCCCGCCGTCGCGGACCCGCCGCCGGGCCGCGCGCCCGCGGTCGGCCGAGGAGGGCCCGTCCGAGGCAGCCCTCCCGCGAGGCCCGCTGCCCGTGCCGGCGGCCCCCGCGCCGGCCCCGCACGCCCCCGTCCCCCCGCCGCCGGGCCCGGTGCCTGCGCCGGGCCGCGGACCCGGCCTCGACGACGACCTCGACATCACCCGCGAGCGGCCGCCGCTCCCCGGCGGCGCCCCGCGTCGCCGCTCGCGCTCGGACCGCTTCACGTCGCGACCGGAGCTCGACGGGTCGGTGTCGGACTACGGGCGCCAGGACTTCGGCGGTCAGGACCTCGGCGGTCAGGGCCTCGGTCGTGAGGACTTCGGCGGTCAGGACTTCGGCCGTCAGGACTTCGGTCGTGAGGACCTCGGGCGCCGGGACTTCGGTCAGGCGTTCGCGGAGGTGGCGGCACCCGCGTTCGACCTGCCGGTGCCGGAGCCGCGCTGGTCCGGCGTCGAGGACGACCTCCCCCGCCTGCAGGTGCCGCCGCTCGAGCCGCCGCGCCTGCGCACGCCGCCGTCCGACCCGTTGGAGCCGGGCTGGACGCCCGCGCCGCACGACCACGGCTACGACCCGCTGACGTCGCCCGTCCCGCCCCCGCCGGAGCCGCTCGCGGCGCCCGGGCCGTGGGCGCCGCCGCCCGCCGCGGGCGACGACGAGGTGGACCACGACCTCGTCGCGCTGGCCGGCACGCTGGTGCACCCGACGACGATCGTGTGGTCGCGTCCGCGCCGCCGGCAGTACTTCGAGGCCGTGCTGCACCGGGACGGCGCCATCCAGCTCGCCGACGGTTCCCGCTACTGGCACCCGGACCACGCGGCGTCCGCAGCCTCGGGCTCGCCCACCGCCGACGGGTGGAGCGTGTGGCGCCTCGGCGCCGAGGGCCCGACGCTCCTGGACGCCTTCCGGCACCGTTTCGCCTGAGCCCGGAGGCGGCTCACCGCACCGCGGGGGTCAGGGCAGGACGACGATCTTGCCCGTCTGCTCGCCGGCCGCGAGGCGGGCCAGGCCCTCGCCGACGCGCGCGAGCGGCACGACGGAGTCGATGACGGGCCGCACGCCGGTGCGGGCGACGAACCGCACGAGGGCGGCCAGGTCGTCCCGGGAGCCCATCGTCACGCCCTGCACGCGGATCTCGTTGAAGAAGACGCGGGTGAGCTCGGCGGGCGGGGCGTCGCCGGACGTCGCGCCGCAGACGACGATCGTGCCGCCCGGCCGCACCGAGCGCACGGAGTGCGCCCAGGTGGCCTGACCGACGGACTCGATCACCGCGTCCACGCGGGCCGGCACGCGGGCGCCCGACTCGACGGCGTGCGCGGCGCCCAGCTCCAGGGCGCGCTCCCGGCGCTCCGCGGAGCGCGAGGTCACCGTCACCTCCAGGCCGGCCGCGGCGCCGAGCACGATCGCCGCGGAGGCGACGCCACCGCCCGCGCCCTGCACCAGCACCCGGTCGCCGGGGGCGAGGCCGGCCGCGCCGAACAGCATCCGGTAGGCGGTGAGCCAGGCCGTGGGGAGGCACGCGGCGTCCTCGAACGACAGGTCGTCGGGGAGGGGCACCAGGTTGTGGATCGGCACCGCGACGTACTCCGCCAGCGTGCCGGGGTAGTGCTCCGACAGCAGCGTGCGGCGCTCGGTCGGCCCGACGCCGTGCCCGTCGGCGCCGATCACGCCGTGCAGGAGCACCGGCGAGCCGTCCGCGGCGGTGCCCGCGGCGTCGGTGCCGAGGATCATCGGGAGCTGCTCGGCCCGCAGGCCGACCCCGCGCAGGGACCACAGGTCGTGGTGGTTGAGCGTGGCGGCACGCACACGCACCGTGGTCCAGTTCTCCCGCGGCTCGGGTTCGGGCCGCTCGCCCACCTCCAGGCCGTCGAGGGGGGAGTCGGGCGAGAACCGGGCGACGGTGGCGGCGAGCATACGCACCAACCTACTGGTGGTCGCCGGTGCTGGGCGGACCTGGAGGCCGGACCGGGCGATGGCCTAGGTTGTCCGCCATGCCGATCGATGGGCCCACCGGTGGGGTCGAGGACGAGCTGGCCGCGGCGCGCGCCTCCGTCGTCGAGCACGCGCAGCAGTCGGCGCGTCGCCAGGTCGCGGGCCGGGAGCTCGCCGCGTCGGAGGAGGCCCTGGCGGAGGCGCGGGCCTCGCTCGCCGACGAGACAGCCGACGTCGCGCGGCTGGAGTCCCTGAGCCTCGTGCGCGTGTGGGCGGCGCTGCGTGGCGACCGCGCGCAACGGCTCGACGCCGAGCGTGCCGAGCAGCAGGCGGCCGAGTACGTCGCCGCGACGGCGCAGGCACGGCGGGCCGCCGCGGAGCGCGAGGTGCGCGTCGTCGACGCCGGTCTGGCCGCCCTCGGCGACGTGCAGGCCCGGTGGCACGCCGCGCTCGCGGCGAAGGAGGCGTGGGTGCGCGGTGCCGGCGGCCCGGGAGCGGCCGAGCTGGCAGCGGTGGCCGAGCAGGTGGGCGGATGGCGCGCCCAGCAGGTCGAGATCGGTCAGGCCCAGGTGGCCACCGATCGGGCCGCGCGGGCGCTGGCCGCGGCGGCGGACGAGCTGCGCGACGCCGACGGCTGGTCCACCTACGACACGTTCTTCGACGGCGGCATGCTCGCGAGCATGGTCAAGCACGACAAGATGGACCGCGCCGCGGGCCTGCTGCGCGAGGCGGACGCGGCGCTGCGCCACCTCACCGTCGAGCTGGGCAACCTCGGCGAGCAGGGCGTCGGCGGGGTCGGCGTCGACGGCCTCACCCGCACGCTCGACGTCTGGTTCGACAACATCTTCACCGACTGGTCGGTGCGGAACCGGATCGCCGAGGCCCGCGACCGGGTCGCGGGCGCGGGCCGCGCCGTCCACGGGGTGCGGCAGCGTCTCGCCGAGCGGGGCGCCGCCGCCGACGCCGAGCTCGCGGCGCTCGCCGCCCGGCGGGAGAGCCTGCTCGTCGGGTGATCGGAGAGGCCGCCGGGCCGCGTCGTCAGGGGGCGCCGACGTCGAACATCCAGGTGATGCCGTACCGGTCGGTCACCTGGCCGTAGAAGTCGCCCCACGGCGCCTTGTCGAACGGCATCGCGTCGGTGCCGCCCTCGGCCAGCTTCGCGTACGCGCTCGCGACGTAGTCGTAGTCCTCCGGCCCGCCGGTCAGCGCGACCGTGACGCCGCTGGTGGGCGCCACGTACGGCATCATCGAGCCGGTGTCGGCGGCCATGAGGGTGAGGCCGGAAGGCGTCTCGAGCTGACCGTGCATCACGAGGTCCTTGTCGGCGTCCTCGATCGGCATGCCGGAGTCCGCGGGCATGTCGCCGAACCGGCTGACGTCGAGCTCGCCGCCGAGCACGGACCGGTAGAACTCCAAGGCCTCGGCGGCCTGGTTCCTGAAGCTGAGATACGGGTTGAGCCGGACCATGGGGCGCCTCCAGCAGCGCTGCGGTGTGGCTGGCCGCGCGGGTCGGCGGCCACGTCCACGCTAGGCGCGGCCGCCGACGCACGCGCGGCCACCGGCGTCCGGTCCCTCAGAGCATGTCCAACGGCACGGGCCCGTCCGGGGGCGGGAAGGCGGCGTCGAGCTCGGCGAGGTCCTCGGCGCCCAGGCGCAGGTCGCGCGCCGCGGCGTTCTCGCGCACGTGCGCGGCGGACCCGGACCGCGGGATCGCGACGACGCCCTCGCCCGCCAGCACCCACGCGAGCGCGACCTGCGCCGGGGTGGCGCCGTGCCGCCGGGCGACCTTCCGCAGCGCGGGGTTCCCGAGGATGCGCCCCTGCTCCACCGGCGAGTAGGCCATGGTCACCACGCCGCGCTCCCGGAGGAACGGGAGCAGGTCGTGCTCCGGCGCGCGACGGGAGAGGTTGTAGAGCACCTGGTCGGTCTGGCACGCGCTGCTCAGCCCGCCGGCGACGCCGTCGAGCTCGCGCAGGTCGTCGACGTCGAGGTTGCTGACGCCCCAGCCGAGCACGTCGCCCGCCCGGACCAGCGCGTCGAGCGCGGCCGCCGTCTCGGCCAGGGGTACCCCGCCGCGCCAGTGCAGCAGGTAGAGGTCGAGCCGGTCGGTGCCGAGCCGCCGCAGGCTGGCCCGGCACGCCTCCACGGTGCCGCGCGCGTCCGCGTTCCACGGATAGACCTTGCTGACCAGCACGACGTCGTCGCGACGCCCGGCGACGGCCTCGCCCACCAGCTCCTCGGCCGCCCCCTCGCCGTACATCTCGGCGGTGTCGATCAGGGTGAGCCCCAGGTCGAGGCCGGTGCGCAGCGCGGCCAGCTCGTCGGCACGGCGGGACGGCGTCTCGCCGAGGTACCAGGTGCCCTGGCCCAGCGCCGGCACGGTGCGCCCGTCGGGCAGGGTGACGGTGTCGCTCATGCCTCGATCATGCCGCGCCCCGGGCGCCGCCGGTCAGCCGGCCTCGCTCTCGTCGATGTTCGCGCCGGCCAGGAAGTCGGCGACGATGGGCCCGAGCTGGTCGAACTCGATGAGGAAGCCGTCGTGCCCGAAGTCGGACGTGACGATCCGCAGCGGCTCCGCCCCGGGCAGCCACGCCGCGATGCGGCTCGCCTGCTCCGGCGGGAACAGGCGGTCCGAGTCCACCGCCACGACCAGCGCTCGCGACGTGATCTGCGACAGCGCCGACTCGACGCCGCCGCGGTCGCGCCCCAGGTCGTGGCTCAGCATCGACTCGGTGAGCACCAGGTAGGAGTTGGCGTCGAACCGGCGCGCGAGCTTGTCGCCGTGGTGGTCGAGGTACGACTGCACGGCGTAGCGCCCGTCCTCGAGCGGGTCCTCTCCGCCCTGCGGCAGCCGCCCGAACCGCACGTCGAGCTCGGCCGCCGTGCGGTAGGTGGTGTGCGCGATCTGCCGGGCGATGGCGAGGCCGGTGTCCGGCCCGTCCCCGTCGGCGGCGTCGTAGTAGTCGCCGCCCCGCCAGCGGGGGTCGGCCCGGATCGCGCCGAGCTGCGGGTGCGCCCACGCGATCTGGTCGCCCGACGTCTGCGCCGTCGTCGCGATGGCGGCGACGCCCTCCACCGCGATCCCGGCCTCGGGGCCGAGCAGCGCCCACTCCAGCACCCGCAGCCCGCCCATCGACGCCCCGACGACCAGCGACCAGCGCTCGACGCCGAGCTGCCGGGCCAGCTCGATCTCCGCGGCGACCTGGTCGCGCGTCGTGATGCGGGGGAAGCGCCCGCCCCACGGCCGGCCGTCAGGGGCCGCGGACGCCGGGCCGGTGGTGCCCTGGCAGCCGCCCAGCACGTTGGGCGCGACGACGAACCAGCGGTCGGTGTCGATGGGCGCACCGGGGCCGATCATGTCGGCCCACCAGCCCGCGGTGGGCTGGCCGGGTCCGGCGTCGCCGGTGACGTGCGCGTCGCCGGTGAGCGCGTGCAGCACGAGGACGGCGTTGGAGCCGTCGGCGTCCAGCTCGCCCCACGTCTCGTACGCCACCCGCACGTCGGGCAGCACGCCGCCCGCCTCGAGCTCGACCGCTCCGACGTCGGCGAACTTCCTCCCCGCCACCGGGTCGCCCTCGCGCCACGCGCCGGTGGCGGGCACCGGCGGCTTGACCTGCGCCCGCGAGTCGGTCGCCGGGCGGGACGTCATCGGGCGGACGGTCGGAGCGGTGCCGGAGCGGCGCCCGCCCACCGACGGCACGGTGGCGGCGACGCCGCCGCCGCACCGCGCCGACGGGCCGGGCACCGCCGTCACGCGGCGGCCTCGTCGTCGGACGTCGCGCCGTCGGTCGCGCCCGCGACGACGTCCGCCGCCGCGGCGAAGCCGAGCTCGAGGTCGGCGAGGATGTCCTGGACCCCCTCGAGGCCGACGGCGAGCCGCACCAGGGCCGGCGTCACGCCGGACTGCGCCTGCGCCTCCGGGGTGAGCTGCGAGTGGGTGGTCGACGCGGGGTGGATGACCAGCGAGCGCACGTCGCCGATGTTCGCCACGTGCGAGTGCAGCTGCAGCGCCGAGACGAAGGCGCGGCCGGCGGCGTTGGCCAGCTCCGGGTCGGCGACGTCGAGCTCGAACGCCACGACCGCGCCGGCGCCCTTCGGGGCGTACCGCCGCGCGTTGTCGTGCCACGGCGACGACGGCAGCCCGGCGTAGTGCACGAGGCGCACGTCGGCGCGCTCCTCGAGCCACTCGGCCACGTGCTGCGCGTTGGACACGTGCCGCTCCACCCGCAGCGACAGGGTCTCGAGGCCCTGGGCGAGCAGGAAGGCGTTGAACGGGGCCACGGCGGGGCCGAGGTCGCGCAGCAGCTGGACGCGCGCCTTGAGCACGAAGGCGAGGTTGGCGCCGAGCGCGGATCCCACGCCGAGGTCGCGGGCGTAGACGAGGCCGTGGTAGCTCTCGTCGGGCTGGTTGAAGCCGGGGAAGCGCTCGGGCTGCGCGGCGTAGTCGAAGGTGCCGCCGTCGACGATGACGCCGCCGATGGCCGCGCCGTGGCCGCCGAGGTACTTCGTGGCCGAGTGCACGACGACGTCGGCGCCGTGCTCGATCGGGCGCACCAGGTACGGGGTGGCGATCGTGTTGTCCACGATGAGCGGCACGCCCACCTCGTGGGCGACGGTCGAGACGGCGGCGATGTCCAGCACGTCCGCCCGGGGGTTGGGGATCGTCTCGGCGAAGAACGCCTTGGTGGTCGGCCGGGCCGCCGCGCGCCACGACTCGGGGTCGTGCGGGTCGTCGACGAACGTGGTCTCGATGCCCAGCTTCGGCAGCGTGTGGCGCAGCAGGTTGTAGGTGCCGCCGTACAGGCTCGGGCTGGCGACGAGGTGGTCGCCGGCCTGCGCGACGTTGAGGATCGCGAGCGTCTCGGCGGCCTGCCCGGACGCGACGAGCAGCGCGCCGACGCCGCCCTCGAGGTCGGCGACGCGCGCCTCGACGGCCTCCTGCGTGGGGTTGCCGATGCGGGTGTAGATGGGGCCGAGGTCGGCGAGCGCGAAGCGATCGGCGGCGACGTCGGCGCTGGGGAACTCGAACGACGTGGTCTGGTAGATCGGCAGCGCGCGGGCCCCGGTGACGGGGTCGGGGGTCTGGCCGGCGTGGATCTGGCGGGTCTCGAAGGTCCAGCTGGAGGTCATGACGTGCTCCTGGGTGGCTCGGGTCGGGCGCTGTTCGGGCTCGGTCGGCGGTGATCGGGCCGCGGCGGGAACCAGGAGGCCTGCGCGTCTGGGGCGGGCCGCGGCGGTCGGCTGCGCACGCGGAGCGGATGGCTGGGTCGACGAGCGGCCGCAGGCAGGCGAACGTGCGCGGTGGTCAGCGGCACATTCGGCGGGTCATGCGGACGACCGTAGCCCGGCGGCGTAGCGCGCGACACCCGTGTCTCGCTATTCGGGACCAGAATATGGACGGCGTGTCGGCTTGCCAGGCGCGTCCCGACCGTCCCCTCGGGTGGCGGTCCCCGTCGCCCGGGGCGAGTCTGGGCGAGGTTGCCCGGAGAACATCTGCCGGTCAGCGCGTCCCGAGGGAGGAGCAGGACATGCCGCGCACCCGTCGTGCCGCCAGGGTCACCTCGTGGGTCGCCGTCGCGCTCCTCGGCGGAGCGCCCGTCGTCACCGGGGGCGTCGCGTGGGCGGAGCCACCGTCCGACGACGACGTCGCGGCCGCGCACGCCGCGGCGGACGCCGCCGCGCTCGACGTCGCCGGGGCGCAGTCGCGGCTGGACGCGATCCGGGCCGAGCTCGGGCGTGCCGAGGCCGCCGTCCAGACCGCCGCCGAGGACTACGCGGAGGCCCGCGAGGCGCTCGCCGACGCGAAGCGTGAGACCGCCCAGGCGCGCGAGCGGGCCGACCGCGCCCAGCGGGCCGAGGACGCCACCCGGGGCACGCTCGCCGAGGCGTACCGCACCACGGCGCGCGCGAACGAGAACGGCCTGGGCCCGCTCGACGTCGTCGCCGGGGCGCGCGACGTCGGCGACGTGGTGTCGGGCGAGGCCGCGCAGCGCGCGGTGGACCGGAAGGTCGCGGGCGTGCTGGCTCTGCAGGCGGACGTGCGGTCCGCCGCGCGCAACGCGGACGCCCGCTGGCAGGCCGCCCGCGCCGCGCAGCAGGACGCGAGCGCCGCGGCCGAGGCGGCCTTCGCCACTGCGCGGCGCACGGCCGCCGACCTCACCGCCCGCACCGCCGCCGCCGAGGACGAGCGCGAGCGCCTGTTCGCGCGCCTCGCCGACCTGCGCAGCACCAGCGTCGAGCTCGAGCGGCAGCGCGAGGCCGACCGGCAGGAGCGGGCCGCCGCCGCGAGCGAGGCCGCCGCGCGGGAACGGGCCGAGGACGCCGCGTCCTCGGGCGGTTCGTCGGGCACGTCCGAGACGACCGCGGACCGGGTGGACGCCCCCGACGCGCAGGCCGACCCGGAGCCCGAGCGACCGCGGTCGGGCGGCACGGACGACGGTGCGCGGGCCGACGACGAGCGGCAGGCCGAGCCCGCCCCGCAGCCGACGCGCACCCGCGAGCCCGCCCCGGACCCGGCGCCGCGGCCCGACCCGAAGCCCGACCCGCCGCCGGTCAGCGGCGTCGGCCAGGGCAGCGCCGCGCAGGGCCGCGAGGCGCTCGCGTGGGCACGCTCGAAGATCGGGACGCCGTACCAGTGGGGCGGCGACGGCGACCCGGGCTACGACTGCTCGGGGCTGACCTCGGGGGCGTGGAACGCCGCGGGCGTGTGGATCACGCGCACGTCGCGGTCGCAGTACCTCACCGTCGGCAAGGTCTCCTACGACCGCATGCGCCCGGGCGACCTCATCTTCTACGCCAACGACACGTCCGACCCGTCGACGATCCGGCACGTGGCGATCTACGCCGGCGGCGGGATGATGGTCGAGGCCCCGCGCCCCGGCATCGACGTCCGCGAGACCCCCGTCCGCTGGGACGAGGTCATGCCGTACGCCGGCCGCCCGTAGCACCGCGGTCACGGCGTTCCGGCGTGACCGTCGCTCCGCAGATTTCACCCGCTGTCACCCGTTTCCCCCCAGGACGACCGCCGCTATCGTCCAGCCAGTCCTCGAGAGCGGGAGCGTGCGTGAGCGGGAAGCGCGGCCGGGCCGGGTCGGTCCTCATGACGGTGCTGGCGGCGTTCGGCCTGGTCGCAGGGGGTCTTGTGCCGCCCGCGACCGCCGACCCCGGGGGCAGCGAGACGACGGTCACCGTCGCGAGCGCGCAGTGGTGGCAGGGCCAACGGGTGCCGCTCGAGGCGACGGTGACCCACGACGGCGTCCCCCTGGAGAACGCTCCGCTGGCGGTGTTCGTCGACGGGCGGTTCCAGGCCCCCACCGTCCGGCCGCCGACAGGCACGGGGACGCTCTACTTCGTGTCGGGCCTCGTGCCGCCGGGGCGCCACGTCGTCGAGGTGCGGCACATGGACTACGACGCCCCCGACTACGGGGAGCCAGGTTCCTGCAGCTGCTTCTCGTCCGCCTCGGTCGAGATCGAGGTGCTCGACCCCGGCACGATGCTGACGCCGGCCTCGTGGTTCTACGGCGACCGCACGACGCTTCACGTCGCGCTGCCGGGGCCGTCCGATGCCTGGTCCGGGACGATCGAGACGTTCGGCGGCCTGGAGAGCGCCCCGATCGTGGACGGGGCGGCCGACCTCCCGCTCGGCGGGAGGGCGGTGCAGCCAGGCTCGATGATCTGGCTCTATCAGCGGTCCGACACCGGCAGGCTGCTCTCGACCTGGGCGCTCCCGGTGGACGTCCGCACCAGGACCACGACCCTCGAGGCCACGCTGCCGGGCACGGTGCGCCAGGGTGCGGTGGTGACCGTCCCTGTCCGCGTGAGCTCCCCCGACGGAGGGAAGCCGCAGGGCACGGTGGCGGTGGAGTACACCCGGAGCGGCACGGCCGTGCAGGTCGCGCGCGCGACGCTCACGGACGGCCGCGCGGCGGTGAAGGTGGCGGTGGACAGGATCCCGACGGGGACGCGCACGCTCACCGTCCGCTACACGCAGAGCGACGACCAGGCGCCCTTCAGCTTCGCCGGGTCCGTGCACACCCGCTCCGTGACCGTCCTGCCCCGCCGGGCGACACAGGTCACCACGTCGACGGGCGACTCCTGGACCTACGCGAAGTCCCGGAAGGTGACGGTGCGCGTCGCGGCCGCCGGCGCCGACCCGGACGGCCGGGTCGAGCTGTGGGCGGGCAGGACCAAGGTCGCGTCCGCGCGCGTCGTCGACGGCCGGGGCACCCTCGCCGTCGGGGCGACGAAGGTGGAGCCGGGGCGTCGGAGCCTCACCGCGACGTTCGTGCCGGCCGTCGCCACCGACGCCCCGTCGAAGCGGTCGTGGACCCAGCAGGTCCGGAAGGCGCCCGCGACCGTCCGCCTGACGATGGACCGGACGCGGTTCCGCGCGGGTCGGCCGCTCGGCGGGGCCGTGCACGCGACGGTTCGCGTCTCCGTCCCGGGCCTCGCGGAGACCGGGGCCCTGTGCCTGCAGACCCGCCAGCCCGGACGGCCGTGGTCGGAGTGCTGGATCCCGGGCAGCGGGCCGCTGCGCTCCTCGCACCACGGCGTGAAGCGGACCAAGGTGCCCTCCGCGGCGCTGGTCCGGTTCCACGGCCCCGAGCGGGGAAAGATGTACGTGCGGGTCACGTACACCTCCCGCGACCCCGACCTCGTGGCGGGGGCGTCGCGGACGGTGACGACCGTCTGGCGTTGACCCTCGACGGCGCGGCGGGCTACGGCCGGACCAGCACCTTGGTGGCGCGGCGCTCGTCCATCGCGGCGTACGCCTCGGCGACGTCGGCGAGCGGCAGCTCCAGGTCGAAGACCTTGCCGGGCACGATCGCGCCGGACAGGACCTCGGGGAGCAGCGTCTCCATGTAGCGGCGCGCGGACGCCATGCCGCCGCCGATGGTGACGTTGCGGTCGAACAGGCGCCGCACGCTCAGCTCCGGGCCGCCGTTGGGGACGCCGACGAAGCCGACCCGGCCGCCGCCGCGCACGACGTCGAGCGCGGTGTCCATCGACTGCTTGGTGCCGACGCACTCGAGCGCGGCGTCGGCGAGGTCCCCGCCGAGCAGGTCGCGCACGGCGGCGAGGCCCTCCTCGCCGCGCTCGGCGACGACGTCCGTGGCGCCGAACTCGCGGGCGAGGGCCGCCCGGTCGTCGTGGCGGCTCATCGCGATCACGCGCTCCGCCCCCAGGAGGCGGGCGCCGATCACGCCGGAGAGCCCGACGGCGCCGTCGCCGACCACGACGACGGTGTCGCCCGCGGAGACGCCCGCGGAGAACGCCGCGTGGTACCCGGTCGACATCACGTCGGCGAGGGTGAGCAGGTGCGGCACGAGACCCGCGGCCTCGAGCTCGGCCTCCGGCCACCCCACGGGGAACAGGGAGTGCTGCGCGAGCGGGATGCGCACGCGCTCGCCCTGGGCGCCGTCGACCGGGTTCCCCCAGCGGTCGGTGGAGCCGAACCCGGTGACGACGTCGCAGGCCGCCGGGAAGCCGGCCCGGCAGGACTGGCACTCGCCGCAGCTCATGGTGAACGGCAGGACCACGAAGTCGCCGACCTGCGCCGACGTGACGTCGGAGCCCAGCTCCTCGACCACGCCCACCAGCTCGTGACCGATGGGTCGCGGCCTCTTCACGGTCGTGACGCCGCGGTAGGGCCACAGGTCGGAGCCGCACACGCAGGCGGCGACGACGCGGACCACCGCGTCGCCGGGGGTGAGGATCTTCGGGTCCGGGCGGTCCTCGACGCGGACGTCGCGGGGCCCGTGGATGACGGCTGCACGCATGGGTTCACGGTAGACGTCCCCCGCGCGGTCCGGGGGACGACGACGGCGGCCCCCCCCCCCGGGGGGGGCGGCGCCGGCTGGGGGGGGGGGGCGGCGGACTTGGCGTGGTTGTAGCCGGGGTGCGTTGGGGCCGGGGGCGGGGGC